>CADBTR010000197.1 GCA_902797675.1 uncultured Lachnospiraceae bacterium | reverse complement strand
CACCCTCTTCTGTTATCCATTTATGATTTATAGAAACTTATTGACCAAGTAGTCTTAACTGACTACACCATTATTATACTAGGAGGTCTTATTATGAGTATTTCAGGCATTTCATCCTATTCAACCGCTGATTATGCTTCACTTGCCAGCGGACGACGGATCAGCAGTGCAGCAGATGATGCCGCAGGCCTTTCCATATCTGAAAAGCTTACAACCGAATCCAACGGCTTATCTGTTGCTTCTTCCAACGCGGAAGCAGGAAACGATTTATTAAAAGTAGCAGACGGCGCCCTGTCCGGTATTGCCGATTCTTTACAGAGAATCCGGGAGCTGGGAGTTCAGGCGTCCAATACGGCAGTAAATTCCCCATCCGACATCAGCGCGATGCAAAAAGAGATCGAGGGACTGAAACAATCCATACAGGATACTGCCAAGGGAACATCTTTTAATACGAAGAAATTATTAGACGGCAGTATGGCTGACTTAAATCTTGCCACAAACCCTCAGGGCGGAGGCAAAACGATCCAGCTTGCGGATTCCACATTGGAATCTTTGGGAATCGCTGATTTCGACGTCACCGGAGATTTTGATCTTCAGACCATTGATGACGCGATCGCAAAGGTCAGCGAAGCCCGCAGCAGCATCGGTGCTCAGAGCAATTCGCTTACCGCCGCTGTCCGTTCCAACGACTATACCGCTCAGAACACAACGGCTGCAAACAGCAGACTTGCAGATGAAGATTACGGTGCCAAACTCACCGAGCAGAAAAAAGATGAAGCAATGGAAAAATACCGTATTTTCAGTCTCAATGCACAGCGTGAAAATGAAGCAGGCATTTTGAAATTATTCCAGCAATAATAACTTCACAACAACATTTTTCAGAATTACCTTCCCGCCGGTTCCTTGGAACCGGCGTTCTTTTTTTATGCTTCAAGGCACAAAGTTACCATTCGCAGTCCTTCCTCATGAGCAAGTGAAAAATTATTCCGTTTTAGACTAGTGAATGGTCCTTTATTATACTTTATGATAGATAGCAGAAGATCTGTCCCTTCATACCCGCTATAAGGGCAGACAAAATTATCGTTATTAAAAGAGATTTACGATTCACAGCCTCTCTTTCATATGCAAAGGCAGCCGTGAACAGTAACAGAAGAGGAGCCCTTTATGACCACCTACGACGAAGTGATGCGACGATTTCAAAAATCAAGAAAATCACTGAATATGACGCAAAATGATTTATCTAAAATTTTCTCCGTCACACAGTGCCAGATCAGCAAATTGGAAGCCGGAGAGTACCGGCTGACATTTCAAAATTTAAAAAGCTTAGAAAACCATACCGAAATCCGTACAGACTACCTGGTCACCGGCATGAAAGAAAAAAATTCCGTTTTCCGACAGATGGATGAAAGGTTTGAGTTATCCCGCCGCGCCCGTTTCTGGTATCTGGATCTGATCGCAAGCGCTTTTTCTCTCCTTTCCCGGCAGAATCCGGAACTGGTTCCCTACCCGGAACACTTTTCCATTAATAAATTTATCAGGCTGGCGCGAAAATGTGCAGATACGCCTCCGGATACCCCGCAAGATTGCTGGCTTAATCTGCGAAACGTCTACAACCTGACACAATTACAGATGTCTGTCATCATAGATGCGGATTTTAAACATTACCGTCGCCTGGAAAAGGGACAGAGTTTCGCAAATGCCGAACTTTTAATGAATACCTACAATAAGCTCTGCATTCTGCCCTCTTATTTCCTGTCGGGAAGTCTTGACGATTACTGTCTTTTTGACCGTATGTACCTTGCGCTCCCTCAAAAATATCAGGAATTAATGATTGAATATCTGGCGGGCGCGCTTCCCGGGATATCCCGCATCTGCCAATAACAGGATCAGACAAGGAAAGGAATCTTCATGAACACATATCAGGATATGATGCAGCGCCTGCTGCATTACCGCTCTTTAAGCAGTACAAATAACACCAGACTTTCAAGGGTTTTGACGCTGACGAAAAGTCAAATTGGAAAAATGGAAGACGGCAGTTACATGCTTCCCGTTCCAACCCTGATCGCAATCGAAAACCACACAAATCTTTCCGTAGATTATCTGATCACCGGAACCAAATCTGTCAACACCGTATTTCATCAATTGGAAGAAGAACTGGAGCCGGATCCGACCTGTCGGGAAAATTTTATTGACATGCTGGACTCCACCATGCACCATGCACTGGCCGGAACAGAAATAAAACAGCCGGAAGGTTCTCCGTCTTTTCCTCACGAGCAGGAACTCCTTACGCTCCTCCATCTAAGCGCCAACTCCGGAGCAAACTCCAGGGCGGACTGCTGGCGCAACGCAAGAGAGGCTTATCAGCTCACCCAGACAGATTTTTGCAACATCTCCGGCACCAACCTGAAACGTTTTCACAAAATTGAGGCAAAGGAACAGCCGGCTGACGCCAGGATCCTGCTGAATCTCTACAACGAATTAAACATTCCCCCATCTTTTTTTCTGCGGGGAAAAATCGAAAACTATGACCTTTTGAACCATTTCTTTCAAACCTTGACCGCAGGAAGGCAAAATGACATTCAAAATATCCTGCGCGCAGGAATCCGATTCATTAACGTGACATGGACGAAAAAATATTTGTAATGATTCAGCGCAATAGATAGAGAAAGGCTAATGAATGCGAGCATTCATTAGCCTTTCTCTATCTATTGCGGTCTGACAGCAAATATAGTTTGCTACGCCAGCAATTCCAGCAATTCGTCGCTGCTCATGCTCATAAGACTCTGACTTTCTCCCTCCAGGATCGCATCCGCCAGATCTTTCTTCGACTCCTGCAATTTCAAGATCTTCTCCTCGATCGAATCCTTAATGATCAATCGATATACAGAGACTTTCTTCGTCTGTCCGATCCTGTGTGCTCTGTCTGTCGCCTGATTCTGCGCCGCCAGATTCCACCACGGGTCGTAATGGATCACCACATCCGCTCCGGTCAGATTTAAGCCGGTTCCTCCCGCTTTCAGCGAAATCAGAAACACCGGGATCGTACCCTCATTAAATCGCCGTACCAGAGATAATCGTTCCCGCTTCGGCGTCGAACCGGTGATCTTATAATACTCGATCCCTTCCCGTTTCAGATCTTCCTCCAAAAGGGCAAGCATCGAAGTAAATTGAGAAAACAGCAACATTCTGTGTCCGCTGTCGATGGCGCTTTTTACCAGATCCATACAGGCGATCCTCTTCGCAGATTCCCCTTTATAATCCTCAAACAACAAAGAAGGATCGCAACAGATCTGCCGGATCTTCGTAAGTTCAGCCAGTACCCGGATCTTATCCTCTCCGGAAGAAAATCCGTCCTCCAACATTCTGCGCATGTGCAAAACCTGCGCATCGTAGACCTTCTGCTGTTCTCCCGAAATGTGGGCGTATTGCACCTCCTCCAGCTTCTCTGGCAGATCCTTTAAGACATCTGTTTTTAATCGTCTTAAAATAAACGGACTGACCATATTTTTCAATTTTTCCGTCGCCTCTTTATCCTTTTCCTTCGCAATCGGTCGTTCAAACTTTTTTACAAATTCCTCGGAACCGTATAAAAATCCCGGCATCAGATAATCGAAAATACTCCAAAGTTCGGATAAGCGGTTCTCAATCGGCGTTCCCGTCAACGCATACCTGTGGTCGGCAGAAAGGATCTTTACAGACTTCGCCGCAGCAGCCCTCTGATTCTTGATATATTGCGCTTCATCCAGAATACAGCTGTGAAACGACACCGTTTCATACCGATCAATATCCCGCTTACACAACTCATAAGAAGTCACATAGAGATCGCAATACTCCGAAGAATTCAAATCTTTCATTCCCTCAAACAACCGCTTCCGCTCCGAGACCGTTCCCGACAGCGCCGCTACCCTAAGGTTCGGCGCAAACCGATGCGCCTCCTCCACCCAGTTATACACAAGCGACGCCGGACAGATCACGATCGACGGCTTTGTGATTCCCTGCTCCTTATCAGAAGACAGCAAAGAAAGAATCTGTAAAGTCTTTCCAAGTCCCATCTCATCTGCTAAGATTCCTCCGAATCCCGATTCTTCAAGAGTCTTTAACCATTTAAATCCGGTATTCTGATATTCCCGCATGACGCCGTCCAATGCCTTCGGCGGCTCATAATCCGCATTCTGGATCGTCTTAAAATTCCTGACCAGCGCCCGGTAAGTCCGATCTCTCGCCGCTGTCAGCTGCTCATGATTTTCCAGCATCCGGTTCAAATACAACGCGCGATACAACGGCAATTTAATTTTCTTTTTAATCGCCTCTATAGGCAGAATATCCATTTCCCTGAAAAACCGCTCCATTTCCTCCATGCGCTCGTCTTCCGACAGATCAACAAATGCGCCGCTCTTTAACCGGAAGAATTTCTTCTTTTTGCGATATCCCTCAAGAATCTGCAACAGTTCCTCCTCGTCTGCCTCCTTCGATGTCAGCGACAGATCCATCAGACCGCTTTCCACCGACACGCCCACCATCATATTCGGGATCTTAACCACCTTCTGTTTCCGGAAAAATTCCGTACCCTTCACCGTACCGTAATATTCCAGCTTTTCTATGCCGTTTTCCAGAAAGTCATAAAGATCTTCTTCCGTATAATCTTCTTTTCTCCACTCTCCCTCGGAAGAACAATTCTGGAAAATCTCATGCAATACCTCCCGCACCCGGTTTTCCTGATCCTCATCCCGTTCATCATTTCCCACGGTCGGAGCCTTTGTCACCTCAAACGCCTGCCCCCCGTAATCCACCTCGCACTGGCAGCTCAGTACATCATCCGCGCAATCCACATAAAATGTAAAATTCGCCTCCGGAGGCAGATACGCCTTCACTTCCTCCGCGCAATGATTGCGGATATCCACAGACGCATTCTCATCCAGTCTCGGAAGCACCCGGTAATAAAATTCCCTCAGATGAGAAAGTCCCACACGAACACGGAAATCCCCCTTCTCATCGGCCGCCCGCAAAAACGGCTTCAAAAGTTTCTGCTCCCTCTTCTCGATCCTGCTTAAGCGATTCCGGTCAAGAATATAAGTATAATTCGCTCCCTTAAGCAGCAGTGGCATTTTCCCCGACACAAATACGCCGGCGAATTGTTCTTTCGCATCCGACAGCTTGTAAATATCCAGATTCAGATTCACATCTTCATGTCCGATCCTGATCTCTCCGGTCTTCTCCCCGTTCCCCGCATCCTGAAATTCACACCGGGAGTCTTCCGCCAGTTCATAAAAACTGTCCAGTGTTCCCCCTTTCAGTTCCTGCTGATAAGAAACATCCAGCATCGGCGTTCTGTAAAACATCCGCCCCCTTCTATTCTCCAGCTGCTTGTTATAATCAGAGATATCCTTAATCCTTCGGGTCAGATATCCCATCCACTTCTCAGATTCCTCCGTTAAATCCTGTGTCTTAAAATCAAACTTTAATTTTTTGGAAGCTTCAAAGGAAATCCTGTTTACACAGGCAAAATAAAATTGTTCCAGCTTTTTACAGATCAAAAGTCGGTTTCCCTCGATTCCAATCTTAAAATCAAGCTTTATTCCGTCATCACCACGGGTAATTCTCGGAGCCAGCACCACTTCCTTTTTTCTTTCCTCTGTCAGTCCTGTTTTATGTTCATCCTGCTCCCGCAATCTTTCTTCCGCTTCGCTTCGGATATCTTCAAAAAATTGCATCGCATTGCTGTCCGTAATATCCTCTTTTGCATCCTGTTCTATATATTCCCATAACTTACCGATCAGATGCAGTTCATGTCCGCACAGGATTTTTGAACCGGTCTTTGACTTTTCCAATTCTCTTTTCTGTCTGCAGGAGCAGACTGTACTCCAAAGCTTCTTCCTGTCCACCAGGGCTTTTGTATAAATATCCTCATAATCCAGGTCAAAATATCTTGCCGAAACCGATACCGTCTCTTCCCCCTGCTCATCCTGATATTTTTCAAAAGACAATGAATCAAATTTCCTGTCTTTCTCAATCTGCCTCGCCTGTTTTGTAAAAAATGTATTCGTCTGATATTCCGCCAGAACGCCCTTCATATCATAAAACATCGTCTTTCCTGCATCTGCAAAATTCTGTCGTTTTTTATAATACTCAAGCGCCGGAAACACATGAAGTTTTTCTTTCTCCCACCGTTCCTGTTCCTCCAGCAGTTTTTTCATGAGCGCTTCCTGTTCTAAACGTTCATGATACGTCCAGTCATCTTCCGTAACAGTCAATCCTCCCTTTTTTTTCTCCATATACAAAAATGACGCGGCTATATGCTTGCACGGTTTTGCGGATTTGCAGCTACAGTCATAGGAATAGGCCGACCATCTCTGCGTCATATATTTCGGCAATTCGATGCTTGTACGATTTCGTCCGACCATAAATTCATCCCTATTTCCCCACCTGAAATAACGTAACCGGTCACTTATGGTGCTTACGTCCGGCAGTAATTTCTTTGCCTCCTCCAGTGTTTTCTCATCAAAAAGAGCGCGCCAGTCAAGAGGTACTATTCTCTTATCTGCTCCATAAAAAACAAAATTTTCCAAATCCGGATTCATCGTTTGTTCCTCCAAT
>CADBTR010000196.1 GCA_902797675.1 uncultured Lachnospiraceae bacterium | reverse complement strand
TAATGATGCGATTCATGCAAAAAACGCATGATTTATGCAGGACTTATTGATATTATCCGAATATGTGTTATAGTAGTTATAGAGTGAGATATATGGATGCTTAAGGGAGTACCGGTAGATTTGGAATGAGAGAGGATCTAAAGCCATGAAAGAAAAAGAACTGGAAACTTTATATCATATCCTGTTGCTTGTGGTATATACGGTGATGACACTGCTTTTGGATGTCAATATCCTGCTCTCCGGCGGGGGCGTTACAGCGGTGATGCTGATATCGCTTGTCTGTCTTTTATGCTGGATATTGCATTTTTTTGATGTCAAAGATGCAAAGGGGAGACTGATTTTTTATGTGTGCGTGATATTGGGCGTTCTGTTTTATTACGCCTGGTTTGATCAAACCATTACGGATATTCCCATTCTTTTATGCCTGTTGATTGTTATTCTTTCGAGGCAGAAAAACAAACGGCTTGTTGTGCTTGTTGCTCTTTCCTACATTCTTTACCTTGGTGAGAATATTTTTATTACGCATTATCTGAATCCGCATACGGAACAGATCGTATATTTCAGATTGGCGCTGGGAGTACTGAGTCTGATCGGAGCAACCATCATTTCGTTATATTTTATGCGGTTATATGCAAGGGATGAAAATGAGAAGGATACTCTCAGACGAGAGGCAGAGAATGCGAAAAACGAAACAAAACAGTTCTTAAGTAATATGTTTCATGAATTGCGCACGCCGATCAATGTGGTAAACGGGATGACGGAGCTGATGCTTTCCGGGGAACGAAGCGAGCCGGACGAAAAAAATCTTTATACCGTTTACAATGCCGGAAAGCGGATGCAGAGAGAGATAGGGGACATTCTGAGCTTTTCGGAATTGCAGTCCGGACATTTTAAGCTCTCTGAGGGGAAATATGAAATCGTTTCCGTTGTCAACGACGCCATAAGCATCGTATTTGGAAGGGAACAGCTGGGGCTGGATTTTGCTGTGGATATAGAACCGGAGCTGCCGAGAACCCTGTATGGAGATGCAAGGCATATAAAAAAACTGCTCGTAATCTTTCTTGACAATGCGGTGAAATTTACGGACATTGGAGGAGGATATCTCTATGTAAGCAAACGGGATACGGATTATGGAATTAATTTAAATATAGACATTTATGATACCGGAGTCGGCATGGACACAAGGGAAAAGGAAAAGTATAACAGGGGAGTATATTCCGCGGATGGAAGTATAGAGCGAAAGAAAGGCGGACTCGGGCTTGGACTGTACATTGCGCATGGAATCCTTGCCTCCATGCATGGGTTTATGTCGATTAAAAGCAGCGAAGAGGGAACGCATGTACATTTGACGATTCCGCAGAAGATAGTCGATCCGGCTCCGTCTGTGAGTCTGGAAGATGTGTCGCGTTTTCATGCATTATGCTTTTTTGACCGCAGAAAATATATCAGAAGAGAAGTCGGCGAATACTATTACAGGGTTGTGGATCATGTGGTAAAGGATCTGGGGGTGGATGCAACTGCTGCTTCATCCCTTGAAGAGCTTAAAGAATATACGCGGAGCGAAAAATTCACCCATGTATTTGTGGCGGAGAGCGAGTATGCTTCGGATCCGCAGTTTTTCGAGTCACTTGCAGAGCATATATGGGTGTGCGTGTTTGCAGGTCCTGACTTTAAGCCAATGGACGGGAGCCGGATTTCCGTTATGATAAAACCGGTTTATTTTCTTTCCGTGATTAATTTCTTAAAGCAGGCAGCGCCCGGCAGCAAGCCCCAATCTCTGACATATTTTGAGGATTTTGACGACATACCGGATATGCATGGCATAACGGCGCTTGTAGTCGATGATGAAAAGATGAATCTGATGGTGGCAACAGGAGTTTTGAAGAAATTCGGAGCAGCGGTTATCTGCGTGGAAAGCGGGGATAAGGCGTTGGAAGCTTGTGAGGAAAAGGATTTTGATATTATCTTTATGGATTATATGATGCCGGAAATGAACGGTACGGATTGTATGAGGCAGATCAGACGGCTGCGCCACGGATTTTATGAAGAACGTCCGATCGTGGTACTGACAGCCAATGCGGTGAGCGGGGCAAAAGAGGATTTTATAAATGACGGATTTGATGAATTTTTGCCAAAGCCTGTAGGAATAAAGGATATGGCAAAATGTATGAAGAGATTGGTGAGACAGTTATGAGTGAAATGGTAAATGTTTTAATTACAACAGACAGTGTATGTGACATTCCGGAGGATATGTTGAGAGATCTTCCAGTTGCGGTCTGTCCTTATTATGTAGAAACTCTGGATGGGCAGTTTCTGGATGATCGGGAGATATCTGCCGGAGAGATTCTGGATTATATGGAGAGTACCGGAAATGTTGTAAAATCAGAGGCACCGTCTGTTTCTGATTATCTTAAATTCTTTACGGCGGAAAAGAAAAAAGTATCTGCGATCATACATATATCCATGGGCAGAAATTCATCAAAGGGGTATGAAAATGCCCATGCTGCCGCGGGTAAGATTAATGGTGTAATGGTTCTTGATTCCGGTCAGATATCAAGCGGCGTGGGACTGGTGGTTCTCTATGCGGCGCATCTTGCGGCAGAGAGAAAGGATAAGGATACTATTTTTACGGAAACGACCGCATATGCACGCCGGGTATCGTCAAGTTTTATTATACGTGATATGGAATTTTTGAACAAAAGCGGCAGACTCTCTGATACGGAAAGACGGGTCTGTGAAAAACTGATGCTGCATCCGAGGCTGACCATGAAGAAAGGTAAGATTTCAGTTGGCGGAGCGTACCTTGGCGCATGGGATTTTGCAAAGAAGAGTTATATCAGACAGGAGTTGAAAGATTATCTGCACATAGATAACGATCTGCTTTTTATTACCCATGCGGGTCTGACGGCAGAGGAAGAAAAGGAAATAGAAGCGGAGATAAAAAAATATGCGGATTTTAAGGAGATCCGGTTTCAGGAGGCATCTCCGGCGATTTCAGCAAACTGCGGCAGGGGAACCTTTGGCTTGTTATATGTAAAGGAAGACAGAAAAAAGGAAACAGAGAAGGCTGAAATAAAAAGGCGGGTGAAATCTGCGATTGTTCTGTTGTCCGCTCTGACAATGCTGCTTCTTTTATGTTTCAATATCAGGCTCTTTACGGGGATGAACACGGATCAGGCAGAACTTCTTGCGCGCCAGCAGCTGTCTGAAGTTTCAAAGGAACTGGAATCTACGCTTTATGAAGCAGAGATACTGACAAGGGGTGCAGCCGGTGATGTGGAACGCATTGTAGCCGGAGGCATGGATGAGGAAAAAGAAATACAGCTGGATCGGTATTTCAGGGAAAAGATCGCGGCATCCTCGGAATATCATTGCTTCAATGTATATGCAGCAGGAAGCGGCTGGAGCGTGATACCGGATCTTTCGGAGCCGGAGGGATATGTCGCGACTGAAAGAAACTGGTATCTGGGTGCCAGGAAGGCGGGAAGCGGCAGAATATATATCACGGAACCGTATGTAGATGCGATGACCGGACAGATGTGTTTTACGGTTTCGGGACTTTTATCGGATGGGGATACGGTCGTGGCGGCGGATTATTCGCTGAACGCTTTGCAGAAGACGATTGCGGAGATCCGTTCGGACGGGGGCGACGCCCTGATCGTAAGCCGTTCAGGACAGATTGTAGGCTATTCCGATGAGAGCCTTGTGGGAACATCCCTTTCAGATACGCTTCCAGGGTATACGGAACCGTTTGAGAGGATATTGTCCTCCGGAGAAGACGCGGCTTATTTTCAGACACAGATTGCCGGGGCTGACAGTATGGTCTTTTACAACTGCACCATCAATGAATGGTATCTGATATCTGCAATAAGCACATATTATTTTTATCGTTCAAATATGAAATCTGTACTGCTGTATTCTTTGCTCAGTTTATTTATTGTGATCGATATGGTGATCTTATATGCAACAGGGCAGAGAAAACGTAAGCTGGCAGAGAGAAAAATGATGAGGACGGAGAAGACAATTTCCGATATCGTAGGGGATATGAAGGCTCCGATGGAGGATGCGGTAAGAAAAAGCGATTATCGCATGTTTTTATCCAGTGATGATCCGAATGAATACATGTCTGAGATGAGAAAATCGCTGCTCGGGGTAAGGACGGCACTTGGACGGCTGGGAGAGGTCACGACGGAACATGCAAAAAATGCTTATCGCCTGCATAAACGTAATAAGTCAAAGGATTCTGCGGGAGAAATATCGGATCGTGTCAGCAGCAAATCCTCTGTCGGGATTCTTGTTCTTCTTGCGGTTACGATGGTACTTTGTATCGGAATATTTACCTCCGTCATGTATAAGTGGGGAAATACACGCATGGAACGGGAGGCGGATGCCTACGAAGCAGAGTTGAATTCATGGATTATACAGCAAAGAAGTGTGCTGGATATGTTTGTAAATTATATTTCAATTAATCCGGAGATTCTTGATGATTATGATTTATGCGTAGATTGGATGAATCAGATTGCCGAAAAAAATGAGGATATTTCTGTCACGTATATGGCGAATCCGGAGGCAGAGCATACTCTGATCATGAATAACGGCTGGACGCCGCCTGCGGATGATGTCATGGAGGATCATACCTGGTATGTCGGCACAATGGCATCGAAGGCGGAGGACGGTTTCTTTATTACCGCGCCTTATATCGATATGCAGACGGGGACTTATTGCGTTACGATCTCCAAACGTGTTTATGACAGAAAAGGCAATTATCTCGGAATTTTCTGCATTGATTTTTATCTGGACAAATTGACCGAGATCCTGGCAAACAGCTATAAGGACAATGGGTATGCATTTCTGGCGGATGCGGAGGGAAATATCGTAGGACATCCGAATTCCGCTTATCAGATGACGGACGAACGGGCAGTGACGCTTAAGGAGGCAGGATATCTTAAGGCGGCATTTTCAGATAAAGCGGTGCTCATACTTGATTATGACGGCAGATACAAGGCAGTCAGTTCCGCCAAGAATAATACATCGGGTTTTTCCATTTTCTGTGTAAAGGATTGGAAAGTGATATATGGCAACATGGTCTGGTATGATGTTTTATTCCTGCTGATTTTCGGTATCGGTATCGTGATCGCGGTATGGCTGCTAAAAATGATGAGCAGATGGCAGAACAAGGCACTTTACACTCTTCAGGAATCCGTGGAGGAGGCAAAACGGGCAGAAAAGGCGCAGGGCAGATTTCTTGCACAGATGTCCCATGAAATCCGTACACCGATCAATGCGGTGCTCGGCATGAATGAGATGATACAGAGAGAGAGCAATAATCCGGATATTATGGAGTATTCCGATAATATCCGCAATGCGGGGCGTACACTCCTTACACTGATCAACAGCATTCTTGATTTCTCAAAGATCGAGGACGGCAAGATGGAGATCGTGCCGGTACAGTATGATATGGCGTCAATGATCAATGATCTTGTGAATATGGTAAAGGAGAGGGCAGAGAAAAAGGGACTGCTGCTTATATTGGAGATCGATCATAACCTGCCTAAGACTTTGTATGGAGATGATGTGAGGATCCGGCAGGTGGTTACGAATATCCTGACAAATGCGGTGAAATATACGCAGAAAGGCAGTGTGACTCTTCGGATCAATGTAAAGAACCGTACCGTGAAAGGTATTACGCTTCGTATCGAAGTGGAGGATACCGGCATGGGTATCAGAGAGGAAGACCGCAGTGCATTGTTTGAATCTTTTGCAAGGCTTGATATGGAAAAAAACCGGAGCATCGAGGGAACCGGGCTTGGCATAACTATTGTGCAAAAACTATTGCTCATGATGGATTCTTCTTTACAGCTTGACAGTACATACGGGGAGGGATCTAATTTCTATTTTGATATTAAGCAGGGCATCGTGGATGACACGCCTATAGGAAATTATGCGGAACATTTTGCAGCAAGGGAAAAGGAAACGACCGGCGAATATGTTTATGCGCCGGAGGCAAGAGTTCTTGTGGTAGACGATAATAACATGAATTTAAAGGTGGCAAAAGGACTTTTGAAAAGATCCGGCATGCGGGTGGATATTGCCATGTCAGGAAAAGAAGCGATAGACACACTCAGAGAGGAAAGCTACGATATTCTGTTTTTGGATCATATGATGCCGGAGATGGATGGAATCGAAACCATGCATGAAATGAAAAAAGCGGGACTTTTGTCAAGAGATATGCCGGTGATCATGATGACGGCCAATGCGGTTGCGGGAGCAAGGGAAGAATACCTGAAAGAAGGATTTGATAATTATATTTCCAAGCCGACCGAGGTAAAAGCGATGGAGCGTCTGCTGAAAGAATGTCTGCCGAAGGAAAAATGGAGACTGAAAAAGGACGAGACAGCGAATGGGGGAGACACTGTGAAAGGTCTTTCTGTTGCATCAGAGGAGCCGCCGAAAGATGTGTTGTCACAGGCTGCGCTGCCAAAGGATGCGCCGTTACAGGATATGGAATCCGGGAAGCCGGAGCCTGAGGATATTGCCGCGATAGATGTGAAACTGGGATGTTCCTATTGCATGGATGATAAAGAATTTTATTGCGACATGCTTTCTACTTATATTGAGGAAAGTGAGAAAAAGAAGAAAGAGCTTGCCGCCGCGCTGGAAAGCGGAGATATAAAGGCGTATACCGTCACGGTTCATGCTTTAAAATCCACATCAAAAACCATAGGCGCGGAAGCCTTTTCGGATATGGCGCTTAAACTTGAACTTGCCGGAAAGGATGGAAGATTAGAAGACATAAAAGCAGGTCACGACAGCTTGATGAAGGCGTATGACGCAGTGATGGAAGAGGCACAGAAAATAATTGAAGATTTGAAGTTACCATGATGGACGAAAATTTTTAGGGAGAAGCTTTGGATTTTTTCTATCACTCTGAGGAATACAAGTTGATCAGTCATGGTGTGTCTGATCTTCATTGTATGAGTGACCAGTATCTTGTTGAAGATTTACAGGAAGAATATCAAAATAGTTTGCAATCGTGTAAGACAGAATAAAATTCTTAGAAAAGAAAATATGGAGAAATAGAATCCCCCATGAAGGATTAATTCTCTTATCGGTTGTCAAGTCGCGGGATTTATGTTAGAATACCACATGTTTAGATTATATTTGTAATGAAAATATGTTGGTCGACCTGCCGTTAACGAAACGGATCGGTGATCACATTATTTAGTCAGACCATAAGCGATTGTTAATGAAGGAGAACAATATGGCATCTTTAAAAGAAGAAATAGAAAAAAGGCGTACATTTGCGATCATATCCCATCCTGATGCGGGAAAAACCACGTTGACGGAAAAATTCCTGCTTTACGGCGGAGCCATCAATTCCGCAGGTTCCGTAAAGGGAAAGGCGAATTCCAAACACGCCGTATCCGACTGGATGGAGATTGAGAAAGAGAGAGGAATCTCTGTAACTTCCTCTATTTTGCAGTTTCATTATGACGGTTATTGCATCAACATTCTCGATACGCCGGGACATCAGGATTTCTCGGAGGACACATATCGTACCCTGATGGCAGCAGATTCCGCAGTCATGGTTATTGACTGTTCCAAGGGCGTGGAGGCGCAGACCATCAAGTTGTTTAAGGTCTGTGCCATGCGGCATATCCCGATCTTTACGTTTATCAATAAAATGGACCGTGATGCGAAGGATAGTTTTGAATTGCTGGAGGATATTGAGAGCGTATTGGGAATCAAGACCTGTCCGGTAAACTGGCCGATCGGTTCCGGTAAAGAATTCAAGGGAGTTTACGATCGGGAGACAAGGGAAGTTGCCATGTTTCGGGCTGTGTCCACCGGCGGTTCCGCAGAGGCGGAGGAGACGGATGTGTCCATTGACGATCCGCGCTTAAAAGAAGAAGTGGGAGAATTGTTATATGATAAATTAATGGAGGAAGTGGAGCTTCTGGATGTGGCAGGAGAAGAACTGGATCTGGAGCGTGTTGCCAAAGGCGAAGTGTCGCCGGTATTTTTCGGTTCGGCATTGACGAATTTCGGAATCGAGACATTTTTGGAGCATTTCTTAAAGATGACTTCCTCACCGTTGCCGAGAGAATCCGATGAGGGAGTGATTGATCCGGTAACAGGACCGTTCTCCGGTTTTATCTTTAAGATTCAGGCAAATATGAATAAAGCGCATCGTGACCGGATCGCATTTATGAGAATCTGCTCCGGAAAATTCGAGGCAGGCATGGACGTCTATCATGTGCAGGGAAAACATAAGCAGAAATTATTGCAGCCGCAGCAGGTGATGGCGCAGTCCAGAAGTGTGATCGATGAAGCCTATGCCGGAGACGTGATCGGAATTTTTGATCCGGGAACATTTTCTATCGGGGATACGATTTGTGCGCCGGGAAGTAAATTCCGTTATCAGGGAATTCCGACCTTTGCGCCGGAACATTTCTGCCGTGTCGTTCAGACCGATACGATGAAGAGAAAACAATTTGTTGCGGGGATCACGCAGATTGCGCAGGAAGGCGCGATTCAGATATTTAAAGACTATACCCTTGATCTGTCGGAGATTATTGTTGGGGTTGTGGGCGTGCTTCAATTTGATGTATTAAAATACCGTATGGAAAATGAATATAATTGCGAGGTGCGATTAGAGCCGCTGCCTTATTCTCAAATGCGCTGGGTGAAGAATAACGGATTTAATCTTGATAATCTGAGACGTTCCAGCGAGATCAAGAAAGCAAAGGATATGAAAGATAATCCGCTGCTGCTGTTCCAGAATGAGTGGAATGTGAGAATGTGCATTGAGAATAATGAAGGAATTGAACTGGAAGAAGTGCATTAGAGGTGGATGCGATGAAGATTATCGCGCATATTGAAACGGATATGCCGGCAAAATTCGGCGTTCCCAGACAAAGCGGTCTTGTAAAGGAATTGCGGGGACGGATTGTCTTTGAAGAACCGTATCGGGTGAAAGAGGCATTTAAAGGATTGGAGGGCTTTTCCCATCTGTGGATCCTGTGGCAATTTTCGGAGGTGGATCGGGAATACGATGAGGAATATTGGTCGCCGTCAGTGAAACCGCCGAGACTTGGAGGAAAGACGAAGATGGGGGTATTTGCCACCCGTTCGCCTTTTCGCCCCAACAGGATCGGGCTTTCTTCCGTAAAATTAGAGGAAATACAATATGATAAAGAATTGGGACCGGTGCTTTTGGTATCCGGCGTGGATATGATGGATCAGACGCCCGTTTATGACATCAAGCCCTATCTCGCTTATGTGGACGCACACCCGGAGGCAATGGACGGATTTGCCGCGAGGTCGAGAGATTACAGGCTTGAAGTGATATTTTCGGAAAAATGGCTTTCCATGATACCGGAACAGAAACGGGAGGGGATTCTCGGCGTATTATCCGCCGATCCCAGACCGGCGTATCATGATGATGAGGAACGGATATACGGAGTGGAATATGCGGGATTTGATGTGCGCTTTCGCGTAGCGGAGCATGTGCTGACGGTATGCGAGGTGGAGGATCTTGGAGGCAGGCGTTATAATTCTCATGATTCGTAGAAACATTTATCCTGAATTATTCACGGAAGTACAAAAATGCAATCTTGCTGCCATAATAACCTACGCAACCATTCTCAATCACCGGAGGCAC
>CADBTR010000195.1 GCA_902797675.1 uncultured Lachnospiraceae bacterium | reverse complement strand
GAGGAAAGTCCGGGCTTCATAGGGCAGGATGCCGGATAACGTCCGGTGGAGGTGACTCCCAGGCCAGTGCAACAGAAATAAACCGCCATAAGGATTTATGGTAAGGGTGGAAAGGCAGTGTAAGAGACTACCGCGCAGCTGGTAACAGATGTGGCACATGTAAACCCCATCCGAAGCAAGACCGAACAGAAAGAGGGCTGCCCGTCCGACTTTCGGGTAGGTCGCTTGAGTCCGGTGGTAACACCGGATCTAGATAGATGATCATCGAATACATAACCCGGCTTATAGTTCTGCTCAAAAAAGTCTCCCGGACTTCGGTTCGGGAGACTTTTTATTTTCTTATTTATACTTTTCATCGCAATATCTGCAACGATAGATCTGCTTTTTTTCATCGGTCAGAACAAACATCTGGGTAAGCTCCTGCTCGATGGAAGTGATGCAGCGGGGATTCTTGCAGCGCAACACATTTTTGATCATTTTCGGCAGTTTCAATTCTTTCTTTTCCACGATCTCACCGTGATGAATAATGTTGACGGTGATGTTGTGATCGATATATCCCAGAATATCAAGATTGATCACATCGAGAGGGGATTCGATCTTAATGATATCTTTGCGTCCCATTTTCTCACTTTTTGCATTTTTGATAATGGCAACCTGGCAATCCAGTTTGTCCAGTGCCAGATATTTGTAGATCTCCATTGATTTTCCGGCTTTTATATGATCCAGAACCACGCCGTCATTTAAACTTCCTACATTTAACATAAATGTTTCATCCTTTCTTCCATATTGTATGCCGTTATACGGTAATGTTTAACAGCGTCAGGATCAGTGCCATGCGCACATAGACACCGTATTGAACCTGTTTAAAGTAAACAGCTCTGGGATCATCGTCCACCTCGACGGAAATTTCATTGACACGAGGGAGAGGATGCAATACCAGCATATCGTCTTTTGCCATAGCCATTTTCTCTTTGTCAAGAACATAACAATCTTTTAAGCGGATATAATCTTCTTCATTAAAGAAACGCTCTTTTTGCACTCTGGTCATATAGAGGATATCCAGTTCACGAATGGCTTCGTCCAGAGAAGCGACTTCACTGAACGGGGTATTATTTGCCAGCAGGACTTCCTCCTTGATATAGTCAGGAAGACGAAGTTCCGGCGGGGAAATCAGTACAAAACGGATCCCGGTGTAGCGAACAAGAGAGTTGATCAGAGAATGAACGGTACGACCGAATTTCAAATCACCACAAAGACCGATGGTGAGATTATTCAGGCGACCTTTTAAAGAGCGGATCGTCATCATATCCGTCAATGTCTGCGTCGGATGCTGGTGTCCGCCGTCTCCTGCATTGATCACGGGAATCCCGGAGTGGAGAGAGGCTACCAGAGGAGCGCCCTCTTTCGGATGACGCATTGCGCAGATATCAGCATAACAGGAAACAAGGCGAATGGTATCGGCGACGCTTTCGCCCTTGGAGGCGGAACTGGAATTTGCATCTGCAAATCCGATGACATTTCCTCCTAAGTTCAGCATTGCGGTCTCAAAGCTTAAACGTGTTCTGGTACTCGGTTCGTAAAAAAGTGTTGCGATCTTCTTGCCGCGACATGTATCCTTATATTTATCCGGATTTTTTTCAATATCGGAGGCCAGATCCAGCAGCTTTTCGATCTCTTCGACGGTCAGATCTAAAGGACTCAGTAAATGTCTCATGGTGAATTGTTTCCTTTCTTTTGATAAAATGAATGATTTAGCTCAAATGATAATCAGTATTGTTTTTTTGTTTTGATAATTTCAGTGAATATCTTAGCACATTTTTAGCGAAAACACAACAAAAAACTGGTACAGTTACGATTGATAAATATTTATAAAAAGTGACAAAGATAAGAAAATAAAAATGGTAAAAATGTTGAAAAAGAAAAAAATAATTAAAAGCTATTTACAATAAATAAAATACATGTTATAATCCTGTTGTTTCTGAAATCTGAATGAATGGAAATACTTCCCTGAAATCTATTATGGGAGGTGAGCGTACGGACACGAGTTATATTGGCTTGTGCGGAAGAATGTCATTGGATCTGGCATTTTATCTCGGGCAAATTCTGACAAATCTCCAAAAAAAAGTTTTAATTGCAGATTTAACAAAAAGTACCGGACTGGCAGGAATCCGGTCGCATCCCGACCGGTTTCCGGTATCTGCGCGGGGCGTGGATTATACGGATGAACGGTTTGTGACGGCGAAAGGACAGGATTGTTATGATTTCGTCTTTGTCTGCCTTATCACAGGAAAAGGGTATAACGGCTTTCATCTGATGAAGCAGGTCTATTATATCTCCGATACGGAGGCAGATCATCTGGCGCTTGCGGCAGAGGAGATAAAGTCGGCAAATCGTATAAGCGGTATGATTTTGCGGGATTTTCCGGATCATTTGTACAGTCCGGAATATTTCTTCCGGTATCTGGCGGCGGATGATTATCTGTTGAATCTTTACAGACAGAAGCGGATTTTTTTGATTCCGTTGGATGAGCAGGATACCGAATACCGGTTAAAATTGCAATATGAGCCCTCCGGAAAGTTTCGGGATCTGTCGGAGGGGTTTGTGAAGGTATTAACGATCCTTGCCGGTAATCTTACGGATTGCGGGCAAAAAGATATTGTCAGAGCATTCAAATATGCAAAAGAAGGGAAGGTACATGATGAATATCACATTTTGGAGCGCGGCATCGGGAAAAACGGGAACCAGCGGAAATATGCTGGCGGTAAGCACCATGGCGGCGGTATTGTATTCGCTGAAAACGGTACTCATTCAGTTTGACGGCAGCGGAGGTAATCTTGTTCAGGCGTTTGAAGACAAAGGAGTAAAGCATGCATTGAGAGAAGAATTTTCTTTCTATAACCGGAAGGGACTTGACGAGGTTCATGATAAGTCCAAAGTACAAAAAATCGGAGGAGAGGAGATTTATGACAACGTGATCCAGGTTAGGCATACGAATCTTTATTATATGCCGGCTTCAAAGCGTTCAAAGGCACAGCAGGAAAAAGAATTTGAGGGTGAATTCCTTCTGGAGCTGCTCCGTGGTCTGACGGAATTTAACGGGATTCATTTTTTTGACTGTATCTCCGGATTTAATCAGATTCAGGAATTGTTGTTTCAGGAGAGTGATGTGATCGCGGTCAATATCTGTCAGGGACAGGAAAATATTGATGAATTCATGGAGTACCGGCAGCTGCGTGAAAAGGCGGTTTTTATCGTAGGCAGATATGACCGGGAATCGCGGGAAAATCTTGCGAATATCCGGCGCAGATATAATATCGCCAGAGACAGTATAGGAATCATTCCGTATAATATCCATTTTCATGACGCGCTTTGTGAGGGAAGACTTGTTCCTTTTGTGGGGAAAGCGATCTTTCATCGGAAAACAGATGAGGATTACGATTTTATCGCTTCTCTGTTTGAGACCACCAATATGGTTTTAAGAAGGGCCGGTTATGATGGAATATAAGACAGAATCCCTAAGTGATTTGAAGATACGCGTGGGAGAGGATATCAACCAGCTTTTAAGGGTGAATCTGTATGAGATCGGTTTGTCTGAAAAAGAGCAGAAAAGGCTTCGGATACGAAAGCATGAATTGAGAGAGGCGCTGAATCAATGCGGACTGGGAGACCTTAAGGCGAAAGATTATGTCAAAACGGTAATTGAGGATATTTTAGTGGGAAAATACCATTACGGCGAGGAACAGTGGAACCTTTTGATTCCTTTTGAATGCCCGATGCAGCTGACGGCGCAGGATAAATTCCAGATATTGCTTTATTGTTATGAACAGAAGCGGGGAGCGGAGGCGTTTTCCGAGTTTATGGATCGCAATCATATTCTTGATAAGATGGCGGATAAGAAACAGGGATATTGTATTGACGATGACATGGTCGAGGAGATCTATCAGAAAGAAAGACCTTTTTTGACAGCAGCAGATAAGAAAGCCGTGATCGTGCAGGAAATTTATGCGTCTTTGCGGGGGCTGGGAGTGATCGATGCCCTCAGAGATATGAGGATTGATGGCGTTTCCGGCGGGGTTTCCGGAAAAGAAGGAGATTTTCACAGCGTCTGGGTGTTCTTTCGGGGGATCACCATGCATCTGAAGTGTTTAAGCTTTGGAAATGCGCGGGAGCTGGAACGGATCTGTCTGAATATTTACCGGTATGGAAATCCGGGACAATTTTCAAAAGCCAGAGGGTATATTGTCAATGAAATGAAGGATCGCTCAAGGGTAGTTGTGGTAAGACCTCCCTTTGCTGAAAGCTTTGCCTTTTTTGTGCGGAAATTTGATACTATGGAAAAAAAGTCGCTGGAGGAGCTGATCACCGGTCCTCGAAGTGAATTGCCCATTGATCTGATCCGCTATATCGTACAGGGTTGTCAGGTGACAGCGGTGACGGGAGCCCAGGGAAGCGGAAAAACAACATTATTGATGGGAATGGTGGGTTTTATTCATCCTTCCTTTACTTTAAGGATTCAGGAAATGGCCTTTGAATTGCATTTGCGGGATATTTATCCGGACCGGAATATATTGACGTTCCGGGAGACTGATACCGTATCGGGACAGGAGGGATTGGATGTTCAAAAGAAAACGGACGGTGTTGTAAATATTTTAGGAGAGGTTGCGACGGCGGAAGTTGCGGCATATTTAATCCAGATGTCTCAAGTGGGCTCTTTGTTTACATTGTTTACGCATCATGCCAGAACCACAGACAGTCTGATCAAGTATATGAGGAACAGTCTGCTCTCCTGCGGGTTGTTTCGGGATGAGCAGATCGCAAAGGAACAGGTAGTGGAATGTATCCGCTTTGACATTCATCTGGAAAAGGATATGGAGGGACACCGCTATGTGGAGCGAATCTCGGAAATCTGTCCGGAGAAGGACGGTTACAGGATTGAAGAACTGGTGAGATACGAGGAGGGAGAATATGTTTTTTGCCATCCGCTGTCTTTGGAAACCTGCAAAGAGATGGAAAAGCATATGACAAAAGAAGATCGGAGGGAATTCGTTGAAAGCCGTTATATACCGGTATAGCAAAAAGTTTTTTCTGACGGCAAAACTGACCCGTCAGATCGAGCGGCGGATCCGGATTTTGTATCCAGCTGATAAAAATGATGTGATCAACAGAACAGGAAAGATTCTGATCGGGTTGTATGCGGCAGGCATTCTGGCAGTCGCAGGGTTATTTCTCTTTGCTGATTTTTCTTTATATTATTGTATGGTTGCGGGGATGGTTTTGTATGCGATCGTCAATACAAAGGTATATGGAGATCTGGACCGGCTGGAATTGCGCCTGCTGAAACAATTGGAAAAATTTGTGGCAGATGTAAAGTTCCGGTTTCAATATGATGGAATGATCGAGGATGCCCTGCAGGATGCCATTCGCGCTGCTGATTATGAAATGGCGGTTCAGGGAGACCGGATGCTGGAAGCCTTGCGCGCCGAGTGCGGAGGAGAGGGAGCGGATTATACGGAGACTGCGCCGGATTCGTTTTTTCTGACATTTTATTCCATTTGTCTTATGGTGATCCGCTATGGGGACAGGAAAGTGGAGGGACAGTCAGTTTTTATCAGGAATCTCGGATATCTGAAAGAAGAGATCAATATTGAACAATTAAAAAGAAGACGGATCGAGAATGAATTTATGGGATTATCCGGATTGACGCTTTTGCCGGTTTTTGCCGTAAAACCCATTGAAAAATGGGCGATCACGCAGATGCCGGAATTAAAATCGGCGTATGAGGGACTGATGGGAATGGGTACAACTGCGGCGGTTGTTATTTTTACCATAGTCATCTACCGGCTGATCTCGGGACTTAAGCGGTCGTATCCTACAGAACCTTATTCTGACTGGTATCTGGAAAAATTGTTGCAATATGAATTTGTTCAGAGTATTTTATTGAGACTGATTCTGCTGCGCAGAAAGAAAGCGGAGGAGATCTACCGTTTGTTAAGGGAAACCGGTTATATGGAAAATCTGACCGGATTTTACGGATTGCGGCTAAAAGACGCGTTTATTGGCGGAGGTTTCTTCGCGATGCTGGTGTGGTCTATGGGAATCCGTCTTTTCCTTCCGGCGGCGTTTGTGGGAGGAATTGCCGGTTATATGCTGCCTTATGTCAGGTTGCTGTTAAAAAAACAGATGTTGATCCTGGAACGGGAGGAGGAAATCGTGCGGTTTCAGACGATGATATTGATGCTGATGCACATTCAAAATGTGACGATTAAGGAGATCTTGGATTGTCTGGAACAATTTGCGGTCTCTTTTCGCACAAGAATCTATGAGCTGAATAACCTGTGGTCATACAAAGGTTATGATACTTTCAGAGAGGCCAGAGAAAAAGAGGACTTTCCGCCATACCGGAAATTGCTGGACGGATTGATCGCCTGTGATTCCATGCCGATGGAACAGGCTTTTGAAGATGCCGAGACAGATCGCGCCTATTATGTGGAAAAACATAAGCAGGAAAATGAGGATTTGATCATGAAAAAGGCGTTGATCGCGAAAACCATCGCATTTTTGCCTCTCTGTGCCGTTATCATCATAAAATTGATTATGCCTTTTGTGATGCAGGGAATCGCCGGATTGAGAAGCGGAATGATGTTCTGAGGGGAATCAGGGGGAAATTCGTAACTTAAGGTTGTAAGTATGTATTTTAAGATTAAAAAGGAGAAAAAATATGGAAAATTCATTAAAAGGTTTAATTTTGGCTGCGGGAACAATTATTACTTGCGTGGTGATCACATTGGCATTTTTTATTTCCAGAGAGGCGAAGCAGACGGCAGTTCACGGAGCGGAAGAAATCAACGAGCTGAATGTGGAATTTGCGGAGAGCAATAAACTGGTATATGATAATACCATGGTTTCCGGAAGCGAAGTAATCAATGCGGTGAAGAAGTTTGCGGGAGATCATGTGGGCGTTATGGTGCAGACCAATAAGGGAACCTGCTATTATGGTTATAATTTTAATCAGGGAACGGGAGAACTCGGGACGGCATCAACATTGAGTATTGCGGATGCAACGCAGTCCGACAATCAGAATTATATCAATCCTTATGCAACATTTAAGGGAACGGTAGTCAGAGACAGCAATGATACGATCACCGGACTTGTATTTATTCAGTCGTAGGATATGAGGATGTATTCATGAATGAAGCACTGCAAAATGCGTTATATCTGGGAATCGATATCTGTTTGTTTCTTGCGGCAGTTATGTTTTTACTGTCTTATTGCCACAGCCTCTCTCAAGGCTATGAGCAATTGTACGGACTGGTGGAAAATCCTTATGTATCAGAATATCTGGATCCGGATGATGATTGAGATGTTATGAAAAGGGATTACGGGACAGACAGTCGGAGAGTCAGGTTCAGATATCAACGGATCTACAGAGGAGGCGGGTTGTGAATGATATTTTTGGAAGGATCGTAAGCCTTCTGGTATGTATTTATCTGATGTTTCTGTTTCCACTGACATATGCGAAGGAGGAGAGCAGAATCATGCAGAGGACGTACTTGTATTCGGAAACGGCGGAATTTTTGGACAGTATCAGAAATACCGGAGTGATCGCGGATCGGGATTTAAAGGTCTATCTTCAGAAAGTGGCAAAGACAGGAGAATACCGGGCGGTATTTCTTCATAAAAGTGAGAGCGGGATGTTGGATCGGAATACAGAGGAAATCTGCGAAGTGGTACAGGCAGATGGAGAATATCGTCTTGATTATCAGGATTTTATCAAGGTAACGGTTTATCGTGGAGAACAGATGCTGTTCGTGTACGGGGGAAGCGTTCGAGCAAAAAACAGCAGGGAGGGCACAGGATGAAATTGACGGATTTTGCGCTCATCTTTGTACTCTTGTGTATCTGTATGTTTCAGACTGTCAAACATCGGGATCGACGTCTGGAAGAACAGGAGTTCCAAAAGACGGTGGAGAATCATATCATGGATCAGATCGCGGAGGATTCGCTCAGAAATGCCGTATCCTTTGCCGATTTAAAGCCGGTAATGAATCCTGAAAAACTATCGGAGGAAGTAATAAGAGAGATCGGCTGTTATTATCAGGGTTTGCCGAAACAGGAACAGGAATATTTAAAAACCAGCATCCGCTGTATGATCGTGACGGAACCGGACGGATTTTATCTGGCGGGAAGAGAAGAAAAAAAGACTTTTTCATGGAGTGAAAAATATCTTTATCCTGATTTGGGGGAAACAGACAGTGAGAAGCGGGTAGTGATGATTACAGATTATGTGAAAAAAAACTATGGAATCACGCTGCTGATTCCGGAGGATCCGAAAAACAGCCTGATCAATTCCATAGCAGATTATCAGTTATTGCTTGTCTATGAGACCGGACAGCATGAATTTCAGGGGAAATCTTATAGAAAACTATTGCTGTCCGGCGCAAAACTGCAATACCGGTTGTATTTTTCAAAAGACGGATCATGAAGAAAGAGCGGAATCCTCCTGCGTATGGAGAAGCACATGGACGGATTCGATACGGTTTCGTTCGGTGGAGTCAACGATCAGTGTGACCTCATCGGTTTTGACCATATCCCCTTTTTTGGCAATGCGGTCAAGCTGTTCGAGGATAAATCCGCCGAGGGAATCGTATTCCTCTGATGTCAGATGAGTTCCCAGTTTGTCGTTAAAATCTTCCAGATTCATCTGGGCTTCCACCTGATATTCATGATCGTTTACCGATTGCAGGATATCTTCTTCGTCATAATCATATTCGTCGCGGATCTCACCTACAATCTCTTCAATCAGATCTTCCAGCGTGATGAGACCTGTGGCGGCTCCGTATTCATCCAGAACAATGGTGATGTTGACCGAGGCTTTTTTCATTTCAAGCATCAGGTCTGAAAGTTTTTTGTATTCGTAAGTAAAATAGGGCTGGCGCAAAAAGTTCCGGATCTGAAAGGAATCTCCCTGTTTGTACAGCAAAATATCTTTGACATTGATGATCCCGATAATATTGTCTGTGGTTTGCTCGAATACAGGAAATCGTGTATAGCGATTAGCCCGGAAAATTTGAAGCAGTTCTTCGTAGGAAGCATTTACATCGACAGAACACATATCCACCCGGGGAATCATGACATCTTTAGCCTGACGGTCTCCAAAATCAAAGACATTCTGGAGCATATTGCGTTCTTCGCTCTCAATCACACCCTCCTGATGGCTTACATTTACAATGGTTTTCAGCTCATTTTCTGTATAGGTGCTTTTTTTGTTCTGGTCATTGCGGGAAAAAAGTCTGATCACAAGAGAAGATAGAGTGTTGATCAAAACAATGACCGGCGTTAAAATCCACATAAGACCGTAAATAACCGGCGCGTAGAGGAAAGCAATTTTTTCGTTATATTGTGTTGCCAGCGTTTTCGGGGCGATCTCTCCGAAAATCAAAATGAGAATTGTGAGAATCGCAGTGGCGATACTTACGGCAAAATTTCCAAATAGCTCGGTGACGATCAGGGTGGTAAGGGAAGAAACCGAGATATTTACGATATTGTTCCCGATCAGGATCGCACTGAGCATTTTTGGCTTTTGATCAATGATTTTTAATAGTGTATTTGCGGTGGAATTGCCTTCCTGTGCAAGCGTCATGACGCGCAGACGGCTGACTGTGGTGAGGGCGGTCTCTGCGGAAGAAAAAAAAGCAGAGAGCGTTAGAAGAACAAGTATGATTAGTAGTTTGATAAGTAGATCCGATTCCAAAATTTTACTCCTCTTGTAACGATAGTTTAGCTACTGCATAAGCGACTTGCACAAAATCAGAGATTTTGGCAATCTGCTTAATTATCTGACCAAGTCCGGTCGGATGCCGATCCCGAAGCTTCGTCTGCTTCGCAGCCTCAAACGGTATCTGGCTCCCGATTGTGATAGTATATATTGTGTATGATTAACT
>CADBTR010000194.1 GCA_902797675.1 uncultured Lachnospiraceae bacterium | reverse complement strand
GACCAGTTCCGGTGGGTATCAGGTTCTTTTAAGAGTCGGAGATTCCCTGGAGGGTGCATTCAAAGCGGTCCCTATTGTGATCTACACCGTCCCGGAAGGAGAAAAATACAGCACATGGGCTGCAGAACTTCATGTGGTGATGGGAGTGCCGTATATCTTTACGGCGCTTTGTCCGGGAGACTGGAGAACCGTAGAGAGTGTCGTACTACGATGCAATGGGGAAATTGAGGATCCTAATGCCTGGGAGGCACCTCGTTATGTGCTGAAGCCGAATGGACGTCATTGCACTGAGGGCGGTATTTCATTGGATATGACTTATTTCTGTGTGAACGGTGTTCATTATGTCATGTGGTCGGATCGAAAAATCCGTTTGGATAAAGATCCCGTTGAGATTGAGCCGGCTGATGTTTACATTGCAACGGTTGATCCTTCCGCACCATGGCAAATGACAACAGAGCCGAGATGTATTCTGCGCCCGATCTACGGCTGGGATCGATATGAGACAGAGGTCGACGAAGGTCCCTATCTGCTTCGCAGAGGAGATGATCTATTTATAACCATTTCCGGATCCAGCACAGGTATGGCAGATCTTTACGATCTCGGACTGCTGCATGCAAAAGCAGGCGATAATTTACTGACGCCGGATGGATGGGAGTGGCTTCCTTATCCGCTTCTGACAAAAGAAAGCGTGGAAAATGAATATGGTCCGGGACATAACTGCTTTGTGAAGGACGAGGAAACCGGAGATGATCTGATGGTGTATCATGCAGTACCGCATGACAAAAACGGCAAACCGTTGGGAAGAAAGCCCGGAATCCGTAGAGTTCATTGGGGAAAGAACGGATATCCATATCTGGAAATGACACCAGACCGTGATCTGAATCCGGAACTGAAAACCATTTATGCCAAGGTTGTAATAAAATAAAAGGAACTGAAATCTGAATTGCCCCCGGAATGGATCATTCCGGGGGCAATACGTTTAAGAGACAGTTCCTTTAAATACAATTCATTATTGAATTTTGTAAATCCATCCCTCAGGGGGTGCAATTCGACCCATCTGGATACCGGTAAGGGTATCGTATAACTTCTTCAGGCAGGGACCCATTTCATCCATTCCACTTGGGAAGTAGATATCTTCTCCGTGATTATAGATATGACCGACAGGAGAAATAACCGCAGCCGTTCCGCAAAGTCCGCATTCAGCAAAATCAGAAACCTCGGTAAAGGGAATTTCTCTGGTTTCGACTTCCATTCCAAGGTAATCACGGGCAACATCAAGCAGGGATCTCCGGGTGATGGAAGGAAGAATACTGTCGGATTTCGGCGTAACAAGTTTTCCGTCTTTGGTAATAAAGATAAAGTTTGCTCCACCGGTTTCTTCAACTTTTGTTCTGGTTTCAGGATCGAGATACATATTCTCAGCAAATCCTGCACGGTGGGCTTCCATCAACGGATGCAGGCTCATTGCATAGTTTAAGCCGGCTTTAATATTTCCGGTTCCGTGCGGAGCTGCACGGTCAAAGTCACTGACGGTGATCGAAATCGGTTTTACACCGCCTTTGAAATAAGGGCCTACCGGTGTCACGAAAATTCTAAATTCGTATTCGGAGGCGGGCTTTACGCCGATTACGCTGTTGGTTCCGATCATAAAAGGCCGGATATAGAGGGTCGCACCGGAGCCATAAGGAGGAACGTAGTCCTTATTAGCTGCGACAACCATTTTTACGGCTTCTACAAAACGATCCTCCGGAAACGGCGGCATTTCAAGACGTCTTGCAGAGTCAGCCATTCTCTTTGCATTGAGATCCGGACGGAAGCATACAATATTCCCTTCCTCGGTATAATACGCTTTCAATCCCTCAAAACAGGCCTGACAATACTGAAATACACAGGCACATTCACTTAATGTAATAGTACTGGTTGTCTCTAGACCGCCTTCATCCCACTTCCCATCTTTAAAGCGAGCGACATACCGGTATTCTGTGGGGATATAACCGAATCCAAGAGAACCCCAGTCAATATCTTTACTCATACGTATTTCCTCCTTTGATACAAGGACTTAAAATAATTCCGTGTTTTAGTATAGCACTCTGTTAAATTATCTTCAATGTGTTTTTGACATCTGGTAAAAACGATTATCGGCAGATGCGTTTTCTTGCGAAGGAAAACGCCCTATGATATGATGTATAAAAGAAAAGGAGTGTCATTACAGTGATATTCAACTCAACCAGCGAAAAAGAAACAGAAGAAATTGGGTTTCAAATTGGGCAGGCGGTTCCGTCTGGGAGTCTGATTACTTTATACGGAGATCTTGGAATGGGGAAAACGGCATTGACCCGGGGAATTGCCAGAGGCCTTGGCGTTAGGCAGATGGTTACCAGTCCGACCTTTGCCATCGTTAATGAGTACAGGGACGGCAGAATTCCGCTTTTCCATTTTGATCTTTACCGTTTGAATTCTGCTGATGATCTCTATGATATCGGATGGGATGACTATCTGGAAAGCGGCGGGATCTGTGTTACAGAATGGACGGAAAACTGCGAGCAGGCCATGAGTTCGGACAGAATACGGATATATTTATCCAAAGGGGTCTGTGAGAACGAACGAATCATTAATATAGAGGGATTGGAAATATGAGAATATTGGGTGTTGATTCTTCCGCAAAAGCAGCATCGGTATGTATTTTAGATCATGGATCTGTTATTACCCATTTATTTCAAAACTCAGGATTGACACACAGTGAAACCCTTGTGCCAATGATACGTCAGGCATTGGCAGAATCCGGTTTTACATTGGATGAAATCGATGCTCTTGCAGTGACAATCGGTCCGGGATCTTTTACGGGGCTGCGGATCGGACTCGCAGCGGTGAAGGGAATTGCGCTGGGAGCCAATAAAAAAGTGGTGCCGGTGTCAACTCTTGAGGCTATGGCGGAACCACTGAGGGAAATGCATGTCAATGTGTGCGCAGTCATGGATGCAAGAAGAAATGAATTATACAATGCGGTCTTTGATGCAGAAGGGAAAAGACTGACTGAGGACCGTGCTATTCCGATCGAAGTGCTTGAAAAAGACCTGCAAACT
>CADBTR010000193.1 GCA_902797675.1 uncultured Lachnospiraceae bacterium | reverse complement strand
TGATCACATTCATTCTGCCTTACCTCCCATCACTGTTTCTGCTGCCGAAACCGCCGCATTGACGCCTTTTGTCACTGCTCTTGACGTAATGGTGGCGCCGCTGATCGCATCGATCACGATCCCGTCCGATCCGTCTTTATTTACAATAAAAGAGCCGTCTTCTTTCTTGCTTCCCCTGATATACTGACTGATAAAATCATCTTCCTTCGCTTTCATCCCAAGCCCTGCCGTCTCGGTAATCGAAAGATAGGAAATTCCCGTCACATCTCCCTTTGTATCAACGCCCACCGAAAAGCGGATATCTCCGTCATATCCCTCTTTCGCCGTAACAGTGACAACGCATCCCAGTAAATTTCCATCAGAATCCAGTGCTTTCACCATTCCGTCCGTTGTCACTTCTTTCTCACTATAACCGGTCGCTGACGTGATCTGCTTCCATGTTACATCACCATCTTCATCAATCTCTTCAAATGAAGATGCTTCGGGAAATACTGTCTTATATGCTTTCTGCTGCGTTTTCTCAGCCTGCTCCGCTCTGGCATCCGCTGTTCCCTCATAAACAACCCCCAGAAGCAAGCCCGACGCAAGTGTTATTGCAACCAGCGAAAGCGTATTTTTTACGATTGAATTCATCTTCACGCCTCCTTTTTCCTGCCTGATGCACCAAACATTTTCGGTACCGTATATTTTTCAATGATCGGCACTAACAGATTACAGAAAATAATTGCATAAGATACTCCCTCCGCATTCGGACCGAATACCCGGAATACTGCCGTCAGGATTCCGAGCAAAATTCCAAAGACAATCCGTCCCTTTTGCGTAATCGGTGATGTTGCGTAATCTGTCGCCATAAAAAATGCTCCGAGAAGCAAACCGCCGCCGCATAATTCCGCCATCAAATATTCTGCATCCAATCCCTGTCCGCCGAATAAGGTCATACAGACAAGAAAACTTAGCAGATAAAAGAGCGGAATCCGATAATCAATGATCTTCTTTGCCAAAAGGTAGATACCGCCCAAAAGCAGGGCTGCCGCCGATGTTTCACCGATCGTTCCCGCTTCCGTTCCGAGAAACATATCAAAAAGGTTCTTCACTTTTCCGGTATCTTTTAATTCCTTCAAAGGTGTTGCACCCGTCACGCCGTCATAGGTAAAAGATGTCATCTGAGCGCTGAATGACAGAAACAAAAATACACGTCCCGCCAGAGCCGGATTCATAAAATTCTGCCCGATCCCGCCAAATACCTGTTTTGCAACAACAATGGCAAATACCGAGCCAAGCGCCGTCATCCAGAGAGGCAATGTATCCGGCACATTCAATGCCAAAAGAAGTCCTGTTACCACTGCGCTTAAATCGCCTATGGTTATCTTAAGTCCCGCTGCTTTCTGAAATCCCGCTTCCGCCAATACAGCTGCCGCAATCCCGACAAAAACATTGGCTGCCGCATGAAAACCAAAATTCCAGATTCCGAAAACAGTAGCCGGAATCAGCGCAATAATCACATCCAGCATAATCGATGTGGTGCTCGCATGGTCTCTGATATGAGGATTTGAGGATACCTGATATAATTCACTCATTTCTTTCTCCTTTCCGCCAGAATATCTTTTCGCATCGATTTAATGCTCTGTGTAAGATTTCTCTTCGCCGGGCAAATATAGGAACAGCATCCGCACTCGCAGCACTCCATTCCGTTTAATGCAAGAAATCCCTCTTTATCTCCGTGTTCCGCCAATACAGCCAGTCTTGCAGGCATTACCCTGCCCGGACAGACTGATACGCAGCGTCCGCAATTGATACAATTCGACGGTTCATTGGCTCTCACTTCGTCTTTAGAGAAACAAAGCAATGCGGAGGTTCCTTTTGTAACCGGAATATTCAGATCATAGATCGCCATCCCCATCATCGGACCGCCTGCTATCAATTTCTCCGGCTGCGTTGTAAATCCTCCTGCCGCTTCAACTAACTCCGCCATATTGGTGCCGATCGCCACATTAAAATTCCCCGGTGAGGCGATGGCGTCACCGGTTACCGTCACGATCCTGCGATTCAGCGGTTTTCCATATTCCACTGCTTCATAGATTGCATGTACGGTATCGATATTATTTACCACGCAATTCACATCCGCCGGCAGCATGGAAGAATTTACTTCTCTTCCGGTAGTCGCATAGATCAGCGTACGCTCGCCTCCCTGCGGATATTTTGTATATACCGTTTTCACCGCAATATCAGGATCGCCTTTTACCGCCTCTTTCATCCTGACAATTGCATCTCTCTTATTATCCTCGATGGTGATAATTCCTTTCGCCTTGGGAAATAAGGACAGGGCAATCTTTACGCCCTTGACGATCTCCTCCGGCGTTTCCATCATTCTTCGATAATCTGAAGTTAAATAAGGCTCACACTCCGCCCCGTTCACGATATAATATTCGATTTCTTCCCAATTTTTCGGAGAAAGCTTCACATTAGTCGGGAAATTGGCACCGCCCATACCGACGATTCCGGCTTCCCTGATCATCTCCAGTTTTTCCTCTCTGGTCAGTTCCTCCGGTGATTTTCGCTCCTGTTCCGGCATTTCCTCATAAACGCCGTCATTTTCAATAATTACAGACATCACTTTATCTCCGCTTGCAACAAGACGCGGCTCGATCTTCTTTACCGTTCCCGATACGGAAGAATGTATATTAGCGGAAATAAACCCTGCAGCTTCTCCGATTTTCTGATTCACCAGCACTCTGTCACCTTTTTTGACAAGTGCTGTCGCCGGTGCGCCGATATGCTGCGCCAACGGGATCACAACCTCTCCTTTTGGCTGATACATCTCGATCGGAGACGCTTTTGACATGTCTTTTCCGTCCGTATGAGGATGCACTCCTCCCTTAAATGTAAGACGTGACATGGTTTTCCTCCTTCTTTATGATAATCTTTATTCCTAAACAGTTCCTCTCAATGATAATACATTTTTCCATATAAAACAACCGGAAAATTATTTTTTTCAACAGAGGGTATACTTTTTTTTCATTTCGTGCTATATTTAAGGAAAGTAACCTGTCAAAATACGCAAATTACGATAGATAAGGAAATTACTGTTATGATTGAAACGATCCATACCTTTCAAGATGACAGGATATTTAAACACATCCCGTTTGTAAGAAAGGATTCTGTTTTTTTTGATATTGAAACGACCGGTTTTACCCCGAAAAATTCCCATATATACATGATCGGCGCCATGACCTGTGAAGGCGGCAATACATTCTGTATTCATCAATATTTTAACGATGATGATGATGAGGCTTCCTTATTGCAGCAATTTTTTGAATTAGCAAAAAACTATGAAGTCCTGATTCACTTTAACGGAAACGGTTTTGATCTTCCCTTTATTCAGGCAAAATGCACCGTATTCGATCTGGACAACCCTTTGGAGACGATGAAAAGCATCGATCTGTACCGGGAAGCCGGCAGATATAAGTCTTTCTGGAAAACAGAAAATCTGAAACAGAAAACATTAGAACAATTTTTCGGTCTTCATCGTGAAGATAACTATTCCGGCGGTGATCTGATCAATGTTTATTATGATTACAGAAAAAATTCCGATCCGGCTTTGAAAGAACTTCTTTTACTGCACAATCTGGAAGATCTGAAAGGAATGATGACTCTTTTATATCTGTATGAATATGCCGCCCTTTTTGAGGGAACTATGACATATGACCGTTTTCAGATCCATGATTATACCGCAGCAGACGGACAGGCAAAAAAAGAGGTTTATATCGACTTTCTTTCCGATACTGTATTTCCAAGACCGATTTCTGTGGGAAACGGAATTTTTTTCCTGGCTCTGAAAGACAACCGGCTGACACTTCGGATTCCGCTTTACACCGGAGAATTAAAATTTTTCTATCGGGATTATAAAAATTATTATTATCTTCCGAAAGAAGATCTTGCCATTCACAAAAGCGTGGCTTTCTATGTCGATAAAGAATTTCGTACCCAGGCGAAAGCCGCAACCTGCTATGGCAGAAAATCCGGACAGTTCCTTCCGGAATATGACGAAGTCATCTGCCCTTATTTTAAAAAAGAATATCATGACAAAGTCTGTTATTTCGAGGCGGATCATGTTTTTTTTGAAAACAGAGAACAATTGACTGCCTATGCAAAACACGTCATTGAAATTTTACGAACCATGTAGTAAAAATTACCAGATTATTTCCCCGATGATATCACATAATAGTACTGTAAACACAACAACAGTGTTTCAAAAAAAAATCAAAGGGGGTAATAACAATGACTAACAGTTCTTCAAACAAAACAAACATTCCTGAAGCTAAGAGTGCAATGAACAGATTCAAGATGGAGGTTGCCAACGAGATCGGTGTGCCTTTGTCTGACGGTTACAACGGTAACCTGACATCTGCCCAGAACGGCAGCGTAGGCGGATATATGGTTAAGAAGATGATCGAGCAGCAGGAAAGACAGATGGCAGGCAAATAAATCTGTCTGACTTAAATCATCCGGATCGGTAATTTCACGGATTCAAAAAAAGAGGCTGATACACAAACCGGCATATACCGGCTTATGTGCAGCCTCTTTTTTATTTCCTTAACGTGCGAGCATCTGTGATATGGACTTTAAAATATTATCATTGATCTTGATCAATGCCTTGATAAAGCTGACCGCTTTTCCCATGATCACTGCATTCTTATTGCAAACCTGAACGATGGCGATATGAAGATAAATAAAATTATCCTCCAGATTCATCATCTGTGCGGAATCAAGGCTTCCTCTTTCCATTCCCCGGATCATATTCAACTGGTTTGCGATACTGAAAATCCTCTGAATATCTTCCAGTAAAACCTTAGAATCATAAGAACGATCATCTTCCGGTTTCACCTGATATCCCGACAATAATTCCGATGTGAAGATCTGTTTTAAATAACGTTCCACTTCTTCTGCCCACACATGGCTGTCATCCTGCTCCACATGAATATAAACGGATTTTATCAAAGCCTTCAGATAATTTTCGCTCAAATTTTCCAGTTTTTTTCCGCTCTTTTTTACATAATCAAGATTCTGAATCTCATCCAGATCCATAAGCGTTGTCTTCAAACTCTTTGTGAGAACCTGCGGATCCATCGGCTGATCTTTGTCTACGCCGGATACCTCACAGATCTCCGCCCATGATTTATGCATCTGATCCAGTTCTTTTTCCAGCTTTTCGAGATTTTCCACCTCTTCAAATTGTTTTTCACTCATATCTTATTCCATCACAATCTTTTTAAATGTCTTCTTGCCTTTTTTCAGGACAATTCCCTTTTTCACTGCCTCGCCGGAAAATACCGTCTTAATATCCGTTACTTTTTCTCCGTCTGCCGAAACGCCGCCCTGTTCCACTGCTCTTCTTCCCTCCGAGCGTGAAGACACGATTCCTGCTGCAACCAGCGCCGATACGATATCGATGGTACCGTCTTCTGATAAATCGCTTTTCTTAATCACTGCCTTTGGCATATTTTCATCATTTGCGCCGCCCGCAAATAATGCTTTCGATGCTTCTTCCGCTTTCTTTGCTTCTTCTTCGCCGTGAACTAATTTCGTAAGCTCAAAGGCTAAAATTTCCTTTGCCTTATTTAACTGGCTTCCCTCCCAGGAATCCATGTCATCGATTTCCTCTAACGGAAGGAATGTCAGCATACGGATACATTTTAATACATCGGCATCCGCCACATTTCTCCAATATTGATAGAATTCATACGGTGAAGTCTTATTCGGGTCAAGCCATACTGCTCCGGACTGTGTCTTACCCATCTTCTTTCCCTCGGAATTCAGCAATAAGGTAATCGTCATGGCATGAGCATCTTTTCCCAGTTTTCTGCGGATCAATTCCGTTCCGCCAAGCATGTTGCTCCACTGATCATCGCCGCCAAATTGCATATTGCAGCCATATTTCTGAAATAATTGATAAAAATCATAGCTCTGCATGATCATATAATTAAATTCCAGAAAACTTAATCCTCTCTCCATTCTCTGCTTATAGCACTCAGCGGTCAGCATACGATTCACAGAGAAGTGCGCTCCGACTTCTCTCAACACCTCAATATAATTCAGATTCAACAGCCAATCGGCATTATTCACAAGCAATGCTTTTCCGTCGGAAAAATCGATAAATTTACTCATCTGCTTTTTGAAACAATCTACGTTGTGTTGAATCGTTTCTTTTGTCATCATCTGGCGCATATCTGTTCTTCCCGACGGATCCCCGATCATAGCGGTACCGCCGCCCACTAAAGCGATCGGCTTATTGCCCGCCATCTGTAAACGCTTCATCAGACACAGCGCCATAAAATGCCCCACATGAAGGCTGTCCGCTGTAGGATCGAATCCGATGTAGAATACAGCCTTTCCGTTATTTACCATATCTTTTATTTCTTCTTCATTTGTCACCTGGGCGATCAAACCTCTCGCCACCAATTCTTCATAAATCTGCATTTTTTCATTCCTTTCTTTCTGAATCTGTTTTTGTTGTGTGCATAAGAAAAGCCCTTCTGACAGAAAAAATTCTGTCAAAAGGGCGAATATCCCGCGTTACCACCTTTATTCACATCCTGCTCACGCAACATGCCTCATGAAGTTACTTCCATAACTTCCGTCATATAACGGTGACTCCCGTCGCAGCCTATGTCTCTGACACTCGGTGCGCAGCTCGCAGATGTATTCCCATTATGTTTCCTTCGGTCCTCTCACCCTCCGGCACCTCTCTGTGAATTTCACACAATGGTACTTGTTCCGGTCTTTGCCTTTTTCTTTTATAGCTGTTATCATAACGAACAGTAAGAAATTTGTCAAGTGAAATTTTAGAAAATCAAAATTGTAATTTCAATTTTTTGTTTTCGTAAGATCTGCCCATTCCGCCGCCGCGGCATTTCTCAGATCCTCAGGTTTCAGATTGATCTGACAGCCTATCCTCCCTGCGCTCACATACATATCCGGTAAATCCTTTGCAGACTGATCGATCCTCACCGGATAATTTTTCTTCATCCCGATGGACGTGCAGCCGCCCCGGATATACCCCGTCACATTCTTAATATCCTTCACATGGATCATCTCCACACTTTTCTCTTCTACACTCTTCGCTGCCTTTTTCAAGTCAAGTTCCATATCGATGGGAATCACAAATGCGTAATAACCTTTACTATGTCCCTGACATACAAGCGTCTTGTAAACTTTCTCATGGGGCAGACCAAGCCCGTCCGCTACCTGACCTCCATCTTCAAACTCCTTGCATTCATAAGATTGTGTGGAATAGGAAATTCCCATGCCATCAAGTATCCTCATGGCATTCGTCCTGACTTCCTGTTTCTGTTTTGCCATATCGATTCCTCACATCCGAAATTTTTACTGATCTTTTTTATTCTCGTCTTCGTAAGTATACATTTTTCCTTTTTTATCCTTTACGTTCAATGTATATTTCGGTTTTTCCCCGATGCTTTCAAAAGCGTCCATTAACCCCAACTTTAACTGCAAAGCGCAATCATTGCAATATCTGCCATACCGCAGGGCGCAGCCGCATTTTTCGCACTTAATATAGAATTTACTTCCCTCCGGAATCTCCAGTCTTCCCTCTTTCAGAAAAAACTCAATTTCCTGCATTGCAACACCGGTTGCCAGATGAATATCATAAGCCGCCGCCATTCCGTTATCTCTCAAAAAAGCTTTGACCTTTCCAAAATCATCCAGCTCCTTATGTTCACAATTCTGACATTTGTATATTCCATCCCCGATATGTTTCAGTTTACCTCCGCAAACCTCACAACAGATTGGAACATTTTCCATAAACATTTTTTGTACGATTTTTTCTTCTTTGCAACTCATATCTACTTTTTCTTCTTCCCATTATATGTATACATTCTGCCATGTACCTTAATTCCACCGTCCTCAGTACTTCCGGTCTGCTGCGCACCATTTCCTCTATATGCAGACCGGATTCCTTTCCCTGCTGTTCGTGAACATTCCGGACAATATTTGCCGAGACGAATAGGACGTCCACACTTCTGACACTTTAAAAAGAATTTACTTCCCTCCGGGATCTCCAGTCTTTCATCTCTTAAAAAATGTTCGATCTCCTCCATCTCGATCCCTGTTCCCTCATAAATATCATAAAGGGAAGCCGGTCCCTTTTCCCGCAAAAACTTCTTGATCTTCCCGAAGTCATCTAACTGCTGATGATGACAAGACTCGCACTCATAGAGACCATTTCCCACAACCTTTAATTTTCCTCCGCAGACTTCACAGATAACCGGTTCATCCGCAGGAGCCAGCTTATAGACCTCTCTTTCATCATTGCCGCTCATTCTTTGACCCTCCTGTAAAACGATATCTTTCATTAATATCGATGCAATATATGATTTATCTTAAGTATACCCGATAGCGGCAAAAAAATCAAGGAAAGAAAATAAGAAGGTCTTTTCCATTGACTATCCGGCAAAATTGATTTATAATTCCAGATAGTAATAGTTCGCATGACTTTGCTTCTTCGGATTGCGTTTGATCCACAGAAGTACCTGTCAGCCAACTGATCATCTGCTGTTAAATATATTATTTTCAAATTGCATTGTGATGATTGACACAAATTTTCGGTGGAACTTGATCGTCTGTTATAATTCGGGCAGGGTTACGGATTCAGGTATAAACCTATTATGATGCAGTAGGAGGATTTTGCAGATGAAGAAGTTGAGTTCAAAAATTACATTAGCGGTGCTTGTTGTACTTTTGCTGGGTTTAACAGGATTATATGTCGTTGTATCGAATAAGGTATATGCTACGACATCAGATTCGGCAAAAGAAAAAATGATGGAGGCCGTCACTTCCAGAGTTAATCTTACAGAAGAATATATAACTCATACTTCCCACACCTAAAAAGGCTTCAAAGTCTTATTTTATGATGTCTGTACCTTGAAAAATACTTTATGCCGCCTG
>CADBTR010000192.1 GCA_902797675.1 uncultured Lachnospiraceae bacterium | reverse complement strand
GGCACTCCGATTCAATCTCCGACCTACGGGAATTGCTGCCGCCTCCAGCAAGCAGGTCGCAGGGCTAAAGCCATGCGACATTCAATGGAGAAGCGATTGTAAATAAACCTGTATTTATGGAATCACATGCACAGTCAATATCCGCTCCGGCGAACGATTTCCCTCCGTATCACTGACACTGTAGGACAACGCATAATCTCCCGGTGTATTCACATCAACGCCCGGCAGACCATTGATCACGATACGGTTTGAGACAGACTCTTTCTCATCATAGGTCGCATTGACTGCGTCCAAAGCCTCTACAGTAGAAAATGCTTCCCCTGCATGAAGCGTATAATCCGTATATTTCAGTTCAATCTGCGGGATACCGGTGGCATCCACTTCTTCCTGATTGATCCTGACTGGTTCGCCGCTTCCCCCGAGCACCGGCTCAGTATTTTGCGGTTCCGCAGTCGTCTCCTCCTGCTGCGTTCCCTGCTGATCGTCTTCCTGTGTCAGGCTCTCCAGAATCTTCTCATCCGGAAGGACATCAATATAGTTTTTGTTTCCGGAATATCCGATCACGACATCCTCCTGACCGATATTGTTGCTCTTATCCTTTGCCGCATAAGTAACCTTTACTTTATCACCGCTGGCAAGAACGATCATATGTACGACAAAAAGGCTGTCGGAAACATCTCCGTCCTCTTCATCGTAAGCGGTCACGCCCTTTAATAATTCCGATGTATCCATATCGTCAGAGTACGTTTCCGTCAGATTTTTCTTATCAATTTTAATAACCGGTGCAGTTCTGTCCGCGCTGAGCGCAAGTACTACACAGCAGATGATTACCGCCGCAAGTCCAAAACCCAAAAGACCATACAGCTTTTTTACCTGATTATAATCCATCTCTCTCCCTCTCTCAGGTCTTACAATTATTCATCATTGGAATCGTATTTTCCGTAATACTTGCCATAGTATTTTCCGTAATACTTGCCATAGTATTTTCCATAATACTTGCCATAGTATTTTCCGTAATAACTGTTTCCTGCCATCGGCACTTTGTTCAATACGGCGCCTAAAATCTTACAATCACACTTATCAAGCTGCGCCTTCGTATTCTGCACCATCTTAACACTGACTTCTGCATGGGAAACAACCATGATTGCGCCATCACATTGCTGTGCCACAATAATTCCGTCAATTACGCTCCCCACCGGCGGCGTATCCAAAATCACATAATCGTAACTGTTTCTCAATTTTCCAAGGAGCGACTTAAATTTGCCGCTGCCCAAAAGCTCCGCCGGATTCGGAGGTACCGGTCCGGAAAATACGATATGCATATTCGGCAGGTTTGTCTCATACACGATTTCATCAAAATCATTTAATCCCGAAAGATAATGGGTCAATCCCTTGATTGCGTTTTTGATCTTATACCGACCGATCAACACCGACTTTCTGAGATCACAGTCCATAAAAACAACTTTCTTCCCTGACTCTGCCATGGAAGCTGCAAAATTAAATGCAACTGAAGATTTTCCCTCATTTGGTATATTGCTGGTGATGACGATCGTCTTGACATCGTCACCGCAAAGCTGTACATTGGTACGAAGTCTCTTATATGCTTCATTTACCTGGCTGTCCAGCTTCGCCATCTTATTGATATTAACTGAAAGCATTCTTCAATCCCCCTTACGATCTCGCCATTTTTGTTCTGGTCATTGATTTTCCTTTTGTTCCTTTTGAGGTTGTGTTTTTTCTTTCACCATCCCATTCGGAATCCGTAAGCGGTATCGATGCCAATGTGCTGATACCGATAAACTTTTCTATATCATCCGGCGACTTGATCGTATCATCCGTTATATGGCGAATGACTATGATCGCAACCGCAATCACAACTCCGAGTAATCCGCCGATCACCATGTTCTTAAAAACATTCGGCGATACCGGATTCGGATTCAATCTTGCTTCCGAAACTACATTGACGTTCTCAATCCCCATAACTTCCTTAATCCGGACTGCACTGGCAATACGCACCGCATTGGCAATGTCCATAGCCCGAACCGCGCTGGTATCTGTGATCGTGATCTCAATAATACGGGTATTTTCTTTATTTTCCACTGAGATCATCCCGATCAGACGCTCAACCGAAAAGCTATCATTCAGGTCAAGATCCGCAATAACCTGTTCCATTACCGGCCAGCTTGTAATCAGCTCCGTATAATCCTGCGTCATATAATTACTTGCCACATAATCGCTGGCATTAACTGTCGACTCCTCATTTCTGTTCATAACATAAATAGATGTTTTTGACTGATACTTTGGTGTAATAAACAACCTTGTACCCACAAACGCCAAACCGGCAACCAATGCCCCCGCCAGCAATATAATCAGAATTCGATCCAACAGCAGAAACAGGATCTCTCTCAAATCAATTTCCACTTCTTCCGTCTGCACGTTACTTGTTTCCATTATATCGTTTTTCCTTTCCCTTTTTTAAATAAATTCATTTCGCAGCATTTTTTCCGGATTTTCAATCAAATATCTCTCTACATAATCTTCTCCGAGCTTTTTTGTAATCACTTTAATACATTCCCCTAACTCCGGCGTGCGATTATGATTGGAATGAGCATCCGTTGCCACGAAGTGTACCAGATCCTTCTTCATTAGTTTTAATATCTGACGCTTTACGCCGTTTCCCAGACGTCCTGCGACACTGGAAGCATTTACCTGCACATAAGCGCCACTCTCTATAATTTGTTCAATCATCTTCACATTTTGAAACAAATCCGGGTATCTCTCAATATGAGCCAAGATCGGTGTCAAACCGGAATTTTCCACCTTATACAGACTTTCCGCAATATAAGACGCCGATGCCGACGGATGAAATTCCACCAGCGCATAATCAGTATCATTCATCGTACTGATAACGCCCTCCTGAAGCATTTCGGAAACTTCTTCTCCAAAAAAAATTTCTCTTCCGAAAAGAAACTCCATATCCGGGAATTCCTCCTGCATAACAGCGACAAATTCCTGATACTTCTGATAAATTTCCTCTCTTGTGAGTTCAAACCTTCCTATCATGTAATGGGGCGTCAGCACAATATGGCGGATCCCGTTGTCATATGCGATCTGAATCATATCCCTCGACATATCCACCGACTTCGAACCGTCATCTACATGTGGAAGAATATGACAATGTATATCATAATATCCCTCATTCATTTCTATTCACCGATCCCTTGTACGCTCTTTTTCGTTTACTCATATGTTCGTTATGCTCATTGCCGGAATGCTTCTGTAGTTCCATCAATGAGTATAAATGCTCCCAGCAGGAATCGAACCTGCAACTGACCCTTAGGAGGGGTCTGTTATATCCATTTAACTATGAAAGCAGACTAACGTATTCATTTTACCAGAATAACGCCGTTTGTCAATGTATTTTTAAACTTTTCTCTCCATTTCCAAGAATTGTGCCCTGCAGCCATATGCTTCCCTTGAATCTCCTTCCCTGTTTCGGTTCTCCCACAAGATCCTTTTTATTAATGCAAAGATCAATGCCAAGGCCGTTATAATCCAGCTGCAATCTCCACACTTCCTCTCCGGTAATGCAGTTTCTCACAGACATTACCGATTTTATATCAGCAATCACTGAATATTGATCACACTCCAGCCCGTAAGGCATAAAAGAAGATTCCACAATGGAAAACAGATCTTCCGAATAGATTCTCTTTGAAACTTTCATGCTCAGGTTCATATCCTTGTATGCAAGATTCTCAATCGCTGCCTCATCTCCATTTCTTGCATCGGCAAGCAGTTTAAATTGTTTGAGTTTTTCCCTCTGTTTTCTTTTGCGGTCATCGCGGCTTAAAGCAAGAGGCAGTAATACGGTTCCACTCACGGACAATCCCGACAGGGCAAGTACCAGCGGTCTTTGTATTTTTCCTGTCTCCTGCACGTCTTCCCGAAAGCATTCCCCGTTGTTAAGAAAAAATATCAGATACACTCCGATCCTGAGATCTTCCGTTGCCCCGCTGAACAGATTTCCGCACATCCGCTCCTCCACGGAAAGCTCTTCTTTCACGATTTCCTGTGTTCCCGCAACGTATGGCATACAATCTTCGATCTGCTCCCTTCCCTCTGTTATGGAGCCAAACCAGATCAGCCCGAAATCCGTTCCGAATTCCGACCGTTTCACAAATCGTTCTTCCCCGTCTTCTTCCTGTGCCGAATATCTGGATATGCAAATTGCTTCCGACTTTTTATAAAATAATTCCGTTATTTGTTTTTTGTTTTTGCAATCGCTGAATCCGACTGCCCTCATATATCGATTCATCTTTTTTCCTTCCTGACAAATCCATTGTATTTATTACTTTACCGTTTGTCAACTGAAATGTTTTATGATATACTTAATATCAGTTACTATTGCGAATTCAGGGGGAAAGGGCTGTGAATAGTAACCAACTATCATTATCAGAGGTGAATTTTATGGATTCAGATAACAAACAACCTAAGAAACCTAATTTTATTATTATTTATATACTCTGTTTTCTTATTGCCGTTATTTTTGAATTTTACTGGATTACGGTTCATTCCTACGACTACTTTATGCTTATCGGGATCGGCGTTATTATTCTGATCTTCGGCTATCTCACTCTGGACAGCTTCTTTGAAGCTAAGAGAGAGGCTGAACAACGGCGGCTGGAGCAAAACGAAGTGATAATCAAAGCCAGCAAGGCAATCTATCTTACCATGAAGCGCATGGCACTGGATGAAACTTCTTCTTTCCGTACTCTGACCGGGGATAACCGGCAAAAGGACATTTCTTCACTGGTTCGGGATCTTGCCGAGGCCAACGAACGTTTATCAAGAGAAGTAGAACAAGCAATGTCTGTCCGCTCTTATGTTCAGGACAATGAAAACATTCTTCACAATGTACAGGAAGTAATGCAAAATCTGCAAGCCGATTCGTCAACAGGGACAACGGATGCAACGGACATTGCCGATTTTCAGCCGGAAAGCACTGATACTGCTGATGTTCCGGCTGAAAATCCTGACGTTGCCGACATTCCGGCTGAAAGTACTGACGTTGCCGACATTCCGGCTGAAAGTACTGACGTTGCCGACATTCCGGC
>CADBTR010000191.1 GCA_902797675.1 uncultured Lachnospiraceae bacterium | reverse complement strand
CTGCAATCATTCTTGCCGTCCAGCGAAGTCCCACGCCCTGCACTCGCCCTGTAAGGCGGTAGCTATATCTTACTTTCATATCTGTTTTAACTCTCCAATTTATTCCTCTCTGTCAGCCAGAGACAACATGCTATAATATATTTATACTATCACTATTAATATTTGTCATTATACCTCAAAGTGCCCGATAGCCTTTCAGGTTTTCCGATACATTAATAACTTTCCCACGCTTCATCATGCCAAACCTTTTTCATTTTCTACCTCAATCAATTCATGTTCATGTACATTTCTCCCTGCTTCCATATCTTTCATTCTTCGTTCGAGCATTGCGATATGTTCCTCAGTATAAAATGGGTCTGGGTCAGCTGTGATTTCAAATGGGATTCGTCTTTCTCTTCCGAGTTTGATTAGAAAGATGTTTATAGCAGCAGACATAGATAGCCCCATATCCGCACAGGCTTTTTCAAGCATTTGTAAAGAGGTATTATATACAAAAGCTTTCCATTTGTTTTCCTAAAAAAGAATGTTCATTTTTTACGTCAAAAAACTCCGGGCAATAAATAGCTCGGAGTTCAAATTACTATTATTATGTATTTTTCAAAGATAAGATTTTTATCGGCTATATTTCCTGTTCTTTCATTATTATCTTTTTTCTACAGATTGCTTCAGGTCTGATGTGACAAAAATTGTAATTGCCAAGGTTGTCAGTACAGAAAATACAAGCCCTAAAAATCCGTTAAAGGAAACCCCATAACGAATTATGTCAAACAATTCACCACATACATAATATTTTATTGACTATTTCACAAAGAAAGCTTATAATAGGCTAAAAATCTGTATTTCAACGGATGTAGAACAACATCTCGAATATAGTTACAACATACTATCGGGAATTTAAGATTACTAAATAAGGCGACTTTCTCCTCCGATGAAATAAAGAGTATCAGTGACTTTGTAAATGAAGCTTACAAATAGAAAGGCAGATGTACAAATTATGTTAGGATTTAAAAAAGGACACCCTATACGCAATCTGATAAAGATACTGCTTGTTTTGCTGCTCATAGTCGGCGGATATGTTGTGTATGTTTTTATAAGCTATCACCGTGTCCCCGACAATCAGCAACTTGAGGTGAAAGGAAATTCCGACCTAAATATAAAGACAGATGAAACATATAAAATCCTGTCGTTTAATACCGGATTTGGGGCATACGAACCTGATTTCAGCTTTTTCATGGACGGTGGAGAAAGAAGCTGGGCATGGAGCAAGGAGCGGCTGAAAACAAACGTGAACAATATTGCGAATTTTATCGAGGCTCAGAAAGCCGATCTCCTGCTCTTGCAGGAGGTCGATGTGAATGCTACACGTACATATCACGTTAACCAGAAGCAGATTTATGAAGATAAATTCGCAGACATGGACAGCAGCTTTGCAGAAAACTGGGACAGCCCTTTCCTGTTCTATCCCGTCACACAGCCGCACGGCAAGACACTTGCAGGGATAATCACATTCAGCCGTTTTGATATCAGCTCATCCGTCCGCCGCAGCGTTCCTGTAGAAGACACGGTAATGAAGATCGTTGATCTTGACCGTTGCTACAGCAAGTCATATATCAGTACAGAGGACGGCAGGACACTTGTTGTTTACAATCTTCATCTGTCAGCATATACATCGGATGGTACAATTGCCGACCAGCAGGTGGATATGCTTTTAGATGATATGAATGAAGAATATGACAAGGGCAGCTACGTGATAGCGGGCGGTGATTTCAACAAAGACCTGCTCGGCGATTCATCAAAGTATTTCGGGGTAAGCGGTGAGGATTACTCCTGGGCAAAGCCTATCAAGACCGAGTCATTCGAGGGAAGACCCTTTGAACTTGTAGCGGCTTCAAATGTTCCCAGCAACCGCAATGCAGATGCGCCGTATAATCCGCAGCAGTTTGTCAATACCCTCGATGGTTTTATCGTTTCGGATAATGTGGAGATCGTGAGCAATACCACTGTTGATACACAGTTTGCATACTCCGATCACAACCCCGTTGAAATGGAATTCCGCCTTAAACCGTGACAGATGTTTTAATTGACCTATTCTGATAGTAAAAATCAAATTTTCATATCAGTTTTCCGTTAAAATACCGGCTCTCATGCTCAAGAAGCCATTTCTTTTTCTCTATGCCTCCGGCATAGCCTGTCAATTTTCCGTTTGCTCCCACAACACGATGACAGGGAATGATAAGCGAGATGGAATTATGTCCCACCGCACCGCCGACTGCCTGTGCCGACATCCGTTTCAGACCCCGTTCCTTTGCAATCCTCTCTGCAATCTCCCCGTATGTCATGGTATGACCATAAGGAATTGTCAGCATCATCTCCCATACGGTTTTTCTGAAATCAGAACATATCATATTTAATTCCGGTGTAAAATCAGGTACTTTTCCGCAAAAATAAAGATCCAGCCACTTCTTAGTCTTCCGGAAAATTGCAAGGTCTTTCACCGGATTATCTTTTTGAATGTCGCAGGGCTAAAGCCATGCGACATTCGATTTCTCGTCCGTACCGAGCCTGCCGTTCAGCCAAAATTCATACAGACCGTGTGCCGTCTGATATATCCTTGCACTTTTCAAGCCCT
>CADBTR010000190.1 GCA_902797675.1 uncultured Lachnospiraceae bacterium | reverse complement strand
CTGTAATATATTCTGTGGGCAGCGTAAATTTGTAGTCGGAAAATAAGGTATAGACATATCTTGAATTTGAGATAAATATTAGATATTTTCATTTATTCTACTATATTATCTTCTTACTGTCAAAAATTATTTCCAATGTCGACAACACTTAATATCTTTTACGTTATACTTTTAAATCTGAAAGCACTTATTAAAAGTATAACGTTGAAAAAAAGCAGCCCAGTTAATTGCGCTGCTTTCCATCCTTCTATTCCTGACTTACCCCCGGCAAAGTCTCCGGTTCTTTCTCATAAGAATACCTCTGATAACCATGTTCCGTAATCTCACTTTGGTGCTCTTTCACCCAGTTCTGCAATTCCTTTTTCACCTTTTCTTTTTCCTTCTCGTTCTTCGGTGCTCTAATATAATACTCTATATCCAAAATCGATTCATACCTATCAGCCCCATAATAAGATCTGCTCTCTTCCAGATCACTTTGGAACTTTGCGATCACTTCCTGAGGCTTGATATCCTTCCAGCTTTTTTGTACCATCCCGATCAACTGTCTCATATAGTCTCCCAAATGATAAGGATCATTTTTCAGTGAATAACCTGCCTCTTTTAATTCTTCCTCTATCCATTTTTCCGATGCTTTGTCAAGTTTATAATCATACGCTTCCTCTTTTTCCAATTTTACTCCGGTCAGCGTTCTCCTTACATTTCCAAAAACGCCGTCAACTTTATAAGAAGCGTTCTCCCCATTACCACTTTCATAATATAATTCTTTCAAAACCAATTTGGGCTGATTCCATAGATGCTCTTTTTCCACACATAAAAGCAGCCTTGGCTGTTCAATATAAAATTCAGAATAATTACAATAATGACAATCAATCCATGATATTTTCTTCGTAAGCGTGTCAAAAATACCAATCTCATAAAATTCCCCATCTGCATATCCGATATCCCGACACAGGAAACAAATCTCACTGATTCCGTCCATATCAATATCCGCTACTGCCGCACTCAAAATATCATGTGAATAATTCTGCAGATTCAATGCATAATATTGACCTTTGTATTTGAGGTAAATTTCCCGAGGATGCTGCATGGAAAAGAAATTAACACGATAAAACTCCACAGAATCATCCTCTCCACAGGAAAACTCTTTCCCGAAACCTTTAAAAGCATACCCATCCTCTCCAAGTTTGTCTTTTTCCAGCTTTTCAATGTCCTCCGCAACCTTTTCATCACATTCCTTCCAATCATGAAACTGATACTGTTTGGCGTCCACAGATACTCCGTATACTTTCCTGCTGAAAACAAAGATGGCGGCACAACCAAGCAATAATACTATTGCAGCAATGATTCTCAATATAACCTTTTTCATAAAACGCCTCCATTCTCTCTCCTGCGCAATTTCCCTCATAAATCCATACTCTCATGAGCATTATCTCGTTCCGTCCGGCAGAAAATTTTTAGCACAACTGCATGAACTGTTATAACAGGAAATTATCCCCTCTCCCCGATATTCACTTCCGCATAAACCTCTCTCTTTGAGATTCCCCGATCTTTCGCCACCTTCTTCATAGCTTCCTTTTTATCCATTCCCTGAGCCAGATACATTTCCATATGCTCAGGGATCGTCATCGCCTCGTATGACTGCTGTTCTTCCTTTTCGATCTCTTCAAAAGATTTTCCACGAAGCACCAGCACGAATTCTCCCCTTGGGTCTTCCTTCTCATACTTTGCGATCAATTCCTTCAACGTCGATTTCTGCGCCTGCTCATGAATCTTGGTAAGCTCTCTGCACAAGGTCATTTCCCGATTGCCCAAAACTTCATATAATTCCTTCATGGTGCGCAGCAGATGATGCGGCGCCTCGTAGAGCACCATAGTGCGCGTCTCATTTTTTAATTCTTTTAATACCCACTGACGCTCTTTTTTATCCGCAGGAAGAAAAGCCTCGAATGCAAATCTTCTGGTAGGCTGTCCGGACATGGTAAGAGCCGTGATACATGCTGCCGGTCCGGGAACGGAAGATACTTCGATTCCGGCTTCCAAACATTGTCTTACCACTTCCTCGCCCGGGTCGGAGATGCCCGGCGTTCCGGCATCTGTGATAATTGCGACGTTCTTTCCTTTTTTGATCTCCTCCACCAGATATCTCGCTTTCTCCACTTTATTGTATTCGTGATAGCTTGTCATAGGCGTATGGATTTCAAAATGATTGAGCAGGTTGATACTGTGTCTGGTATCCTCCGCTCCGATCAGATCCGCTTCTTTCAGGATTCTTAACACCCGATATGTAATATCTTCCAGATTCCCGATGGGCGTTGCACACAAATATAATTTACCGGTCATCTTTTTCCTCCAGTTTAATATCCGTACCACTCCCGGATTTCTTTCGTATATACACCCTCCTGCTCAAATACAATCACCGGAGGCTCCAGCTTCACCATAGGATTTCCGCCGTATACTGCCTCGATCAAAACCATATTTGCCTCGCGATCTATATAAGGATGCACGAATTTCATCCGCTTGGGTTCCAATTTATATTGTTTTAGTTGCTGAATAATCTCTGCCAGCCGGTGAGGTCTGTGAACAAGATAAAATCTTCCGCCCGGTTTCAATAAGGCGGCTGCCTCCCGAACCACATCCTCCAGCGTACAAAGAACTTCATGTCTTGCGATTGCCTTTGGAAGTTCCGGATTTTTTAATCCATGGAGATCATTCATATAAGGCGGATTCGAGGTCACCACATCAAATACCGATTTTCCGAATATCGTCGAGGCTTCCTTTATATCACCCGTGATCACATGGATCTTGTCTTCCAATCCGTTGATCTTAACGCTACGCCTTGCCATATCGGCGCTTTCTTCCTGAATCTCCAGCGCAAAGAATTCTTTTCCCTGTGTTTTTGCTTCCAGAAGGATCGGAATGATCCCGGTTCCGGTTCCCAGGTCGATCGCCCGTTCTCCCTCTTTTACTCCGGCAAATCCCGATAAAAGAACGGCGTCCATACCAAAACAGAATTTTTCTTTATTCTGAATGATTTTATAGCCGTTCCGTTCAAGATCATCCAGCCGTTCTCCCGGTTTCAGATCAATCATCAAATTTTGATTTTCCTTCCTTTTTCTCCAATTCCTCCAGCTGCTTTAATTCCTTATCATTGATCTTATCATTCTCGCGTCTTCTCTTTTTGCGGAATTTCAATTCTGAGATCTTATATTCCCGGATCTCTTTGTCATCTCCCTCATTTATGACCACCTTCACAGTCTGTTTCAGCACATTTACATGGGTAACCTCGCCTCTTGATCCATCAGGTACGGTCACATATTCTCCCACATCCGGAAGTTTTGAATTCAAATATTCATATGCCTCTTCTTCATTTTTCAGACAGCACATCAGGCGTCCGCATACCCCTGAAATCTTAGCGGGATTTAATGACAGATTCTGTTCCTTTGCCATTTTTATGGAAACAGGAACAAAATCCGAAAGATAGGTACTGCAGCATAACGGACGTCCGCAAATACTATATCCTCCCATTGCCTTTGTCTCATCTCTCACGCCGATCTGCCGCAGCTCGATCCTTGTGCGGAATACAGACGCCAGATCCTTTACCAGCTCGCGAAAATCAATCCTTCCGTCCGCAGTAAAATAAAACAGGATCTTATTATTGTCAAATGTATATTCTGTCCCGATAAGTTTCATATCGAGATTATGTTTTTTTATTTTTTCAAGGCAGATTTCCGAGGCTTTCTTCTCTTTCTCATGGTTTTTCGCTTCCTGATCATCATCCTGCGGCGTCGCAATCCGGATCACCTGTTTTAACGGATTGACGATCTGTTCCCTCGGAAGTTCTTTCGGTCCCAGCACTACCGTACCATATTCTATTCCTCTGGCAGTTTCCACGATCACATGATCATTTAATTTTATCTTATATTTTCCCGGACTGAAATAATATATTTTCCCCGCCTTCCGAAATCTTACACCTATAATTTTTACCATGATCTATCAACCTCCATAATTTTTATATTACCGTTAAAAGCGTTTTTTATTTTAATAAATAACATTTCCAGCGTCAATTCCGTATTTACATTCACATGCAATCTCCGCCTTACTTCCGCAACCGCTTCAAAGATCTCATTAATACCTGTGAAAGATAATTTTTCCGACTGATTTCTGATTGTTTTCGTCTCTTTCACAAACAACAATCCTTTATCAGAATTTGCCGCCTTCATGAATAATACATCCCGATACCACATTTCTATAAGATTCAAATATTCCTCCAGATCATTTTTATGATTCTTGAGCAATTCCTTAATATAGGTATTCATGTCCGCAGTATTCATACCGTCGATATGCTTTATAATTTGCAGCATCTCATCCTTAAACAGAAAAAAATCATCGGATGAACTCATCTGAATAGCTTTTCCTATATTTCCCCCCGAAAATGCGGCTGCCTCCCTCGCCCGATAATCCACAATCCTGTTATTTTTCATCAGATAATCCACAATCAATTGTGGTTTTACCGGCATCATTTCCATAACAACGCAGCGGGAAAGGATCGTCTCCAGCAACATTTCTTTATTCGACGTTAGCAGCAGGATCAAACCATATTCCGGCGGTTCCTCGATAGTTTTCAACAATGTATTCTGCGCCTGCACCGTCATTTTTTCCGCCTCATCGATAATATAGATCTTCTTGCGATATTCATAGGGACGGATCAGAATATCCTGATTTACCTGCGTTCGTATTTCCTCTACAGAGATCGTATTCGGTTTTTCGTGAACCACCTGTCGGATATCCGGATTGTTTCCGCTTAACGCCTGTTTGCAGGAATGACATTTCATACATGGTCTGATCCCGCCCTCTTCACATTCTACCGTCTGAGCAAATGCGTTCGCGATCATTTTTTTTCCCATTCCGATCTCGCCGTCTATGATATACGCATGACTTATCTTATTCAACCGGATCGCATTTTCAAAATGACGGATCAATTTTTCCTGTCCAATGATTTTATCAAACCCTGCCATGTTTTTCCCTTCTTTGTTTTTCCCTT
>CADBTR010000189.1 GCA_902797675.1 uncultured Lachnospiraceae bacterium | reverse complement strand
TCCTCAGTGGTCGTCTCTCCCTCCGGTTCTGCCGTCGTTGTCTCTTCTTCCGGCTTTACTGTTGTTGTCTCTTCCCCGGTCGTTGTTTCTTCCTCAGTCGTCGTTTCTTTCTCGGTTGTTGTCTCTTCCCCGGTCGTCGTTACTTCCTCAGTTGTCGTCTCTTCCCCGGTCGTTGTTTCTTCTTCGGTTGTTGTTTCTTTCTCAGTTGTTGTCTCCGTTTCCGGTTCGACTTTCTTTGGAACCGTTACCGTTCCCGAAACAGATAACTTTTGATTCGGAGTAGTTCCTGTCGCATAATAAATCACTTCTTCATCCATATAACAGCTATAAATGTTAGAAGCATCAGGATCATCCAGAGACAATACGGAACCGATCTGTCCTGTTGCGATGTCAAGGGAATAGATCGCTGTTGACATATTAAAATACAGCTTTCCGTCATACGCGCCGAGACCGGAATATGTTCCTCTCCAGTAACTTGTCTTGTTCGGCAACACATACCAATAATCAAAAATCTGATATACTGTCTCTGATTCTTTCATTTCATCAAGATCGCAGCTTTTGATCTCACCGGAAGATTTATCAAGACAGTACCACACATCATTCTCACAGACAAACGGAGTATATACACTGTCCCAGAATGCGGTATCATATGCGGTTGATGAGCAGGTCTGATCGCTGATCCAGTCATAATGCTGATTCGAGCTTGCATTAACAATTCCCGTATCACTCTTTAAGAAATTCAGATGTCTCGCCCGTCCTGTCATATCGGCTGTAGGATCATCCCAGGTCACATCCACATGATACCAGTTTCCATTGATCTTAATCACATTCCAGATATGATTCATACTGTCGCTCTCCGCCACTGTATTCTCAATTCCGAATTGTTTCAACAGATAACCATATGTCAGGGTATATGCCTGGCATACGCCGGTCTTTTTCGTCAAAAAATGATAAGAATCATAGATCGAGTATGTAAGATCATATTCAAAATGAGTGCACAGATAATCATGCAGATACATCGCTTTCTCCAGATCGCTCCACCCGTCATCAACATGATCAAGGATCTTCTGCATTTCGGAATCAAAAGTTTTTCTCGCCTCTGCCGCTTCTTCCTCATCCATCGTATATTGCGGAACGATTGCAGTCACTACTGACCCGATATATTGATAACTATATGCAGTGGACACGTAAAACAGATCTGCATTCTCATTAATTACATCTTGATAAATAGACTTGATCTCCGACGATGATAAATGATAAATGGAAATATTGATACTGCTCCTGTGATTCACCAATCCATCATAAATGACATCCTCAACCGACGCCAGTTTTCCATCGGCATAATACTTATTCACAAAGCCATATCCGTTGTTTGCAGAAAATGCCCCGCTCTGGTAAACTCCATCCAGAGTTGCAGCACCCAAAGATACTGATTCCTGCGCCAGCGCAGATACCGCCCCGGACGGCATCATACTAAACGCCAGCGCAGAGGTCAGTAAAAGACTTACTCCCTTTTTCAATACTCTCATAATATAGCACTCCTTTTCCTTATCTTTACGAGTATCCGGACTCCACAATCCGTTCCGTTTTACTCATCTATATTCAATTGTTCCCGTCAGAATCTGACCGGAAGCCACCCGAAAACAGGTACGAACGTCTTCCTCCAGTCCCTTAGATTATACAAGATAATTTTATCACATTTATCAGGAAAAGGAAAGTGTTTTTTTCTGCCATTCTTTGTCGTATGCCCTTAAATCTCCTGTCCGGCAAACTGCGTCATATACAATTCCGCATATCTGCCGTTTAACGCCAGCAATTCCTCATGATTTCCGGTCTCCACGATATGTCCTCCGTCGAGCACCACAATAAAATCCGCATCCCGGATCGTAGACAGTCTGTGAGCGATGATCAGGTTTGTCCTGTCTTTCATCAAGTTCACCATGGCATCCTGAATTTTCTTTTCGGTTCTGGTATCCACACTGGACGTTGCCTCGTCAAGAATCAAAATCTTGGGATCCGCCACGACGGCGCGTGAAATCGCCAGAAGCTGTCGCTGTCCCTGGGAAAGATTTCCGCCGGACTCCGTAAGCATCGTATCATAACCGTCTTTCAGCCGGCGTATCATGCGGTCGCAATTACCGATTTTCGCTGCCCGTTCCAATTCCTCATCTGTTGCATTTAAATCTGCATATCTAAGGTTGTTACGAATAGTATCGGAAAATAATACCGTATCCTGAAGTACGATCGCAACATTTTTTCGCAATTCCTCCAGAGAAATATCTTTGATATCCACTCCATCCACCAGAATCTCGCCGCTGTCGATATCATAAAACCGCATCAGCAGATTGACTACCGTTGTCTTACCGCTTCCGGTGGCTCCCACTAACGCCACTTTATGCCCGGCTCTCACATCCAGCGTAAAATCATACAAAACCTGTTTTTCCGGCACATAGGAAAAATTCACATGGCGGAATGAAATGACGCCGTCCCCCTCAGGCATATGAACTCTGCCCTCTTTTCGCTCCACTTCCTCGTCCATAATGGCAAACACGCGCTCTGCGCCTGCAATCGCCGTCTGGATCTGTCCGTAAAGGTTCGCGATTTCGTTAATAGGACGGCCGAACTGCTTCGCATATACGATAAACGCGGAAATCATACCTACGGAAACAATTCCCTTTACGGCAAAATATCCGCCGAAAGCCGCAATGATCACAAACCCGATATTATTGATGACATTCATTACCGGTCCCATGGAACCGCCTAAAATCTCCGCAATAATTCCGGTCTTCGTCAGTTCATCCGAAGTCCTGTTAAATTCCTCCACGACCATTTCCTGCCGGTTATACGCCACAACCGTCCGGTATCCGGTTATATTTTCTTCCGTGGTACTGTTGAGATCTCCCAAAAGTTCCTGTCTCTTTGTGAAAAATTTTCTCATCTGGGAGGACAGCACTTTCGTCACTATGATTGTCAGAATCACCGTAGTACATGATAAAAACGCCAGTTGCCAGCACCAGTAAAACATCATAAATACCGTACCGATTATAGTAAGGATACCGGAAACCAGCGAACTTAAAGATTGAGAAACCGTATTGGAAATATTTTCCACATCATTAGTCATCCGGCTCATCACATCCCCGTGAGGATGATTATCTAAATAGCGGATCGGAAGATGTACGATCTTATCAAACAAATCCTCCCTCATCCGTTTCACAATGCTCTGGCTGAGCCTTGCGCTTAAAAATCCCTGTACCAGATTGCAAAGGGAGAATACGGCATAAACGCACAACATCAAAAGCAATACATGACCTACTGCCGCAAAATCATGCGCCGTAATATCGTCGATCGCATTGCTTTGAAGAGACGGGGTATATACGGAGCATACCACCGATAGTATCACAGCTGCCATCAATACCAGCACTGCCTTTTTTTCTTTTTTGAAATACGCAAGAAGTCTGTCAAAGGTCTTTTTACCGTCCTTTGCCTTCTCCACCGGTGCCATCATATCAGGCGGTCCGCCCCGTCTGCCGCCCGGTCCTACCCTCAGCTGCTGAGGTGCTCTCTGACTGTTTGAAGCATTACTCATCATCCTCACCTCCCTCTTTCATCTGGGAATCATAGATATCCCGGTAAATCGGACTGGTTTCCATAAGTTCCTTATGGCTTCCGAGAGCCGCAACCTCTCCGTTTTCAATGACCGCGATCCGGTCTGCATTGCGAACGGAAGCAATTCTCTGGGCGATCACAATTTTCGTGATATCCTTGTGCTGACGATTCAGCGCCTCATATAACATTGCCTCTGTTTTCAAATCCAGCGCGCTGGTGGAATCATCAAAGATCAATACTTTGGAATGTTTCAGCACCGCCCGGCTGATGGCAATTCTCTGTTTCTGCCCGCCGGACAAGCTCATTCCCTTCTCCGCCACAAGCGTATCATATTCTTTCGGCTGCCTTTGGATAAACTCCGTCGCCTGCGCGATATCCGCCGCATGCTCCACTTTTTCCTGCGAAGCACTCGGATCTCCCCACATAATATTCTCCCGGATCGTCACACTGAATAATTCGCTCTTTTGCAGAGCTATCGCGATCTTATCCCGAAGATCGGACAATTTATAATCCCTTACATCCACATCATCCAGCAGCACACTTCCGCCCGTCACATCATAAAAACGGGGAATCAGATTCACAAGTGATGATTTTCCGCAGCCGGTAGCGCCTAAGATGGCAAAAGTTTCTCCCGGCTGAATTGTAAGATTAATATGCTTTAACACTTCCTCGCCGCTGCCCTGAGGATATGCAAAGGAAACATCCCTGAATTCAATCTTTCCGCCGCCCTGACTATTATTCGGAACTTTTTCTTTGCCGTCTCTTATCGCAGGCTCACAATCCAGCACTTCCTCAAGTCTTCTCATAGACGCATTTCCTCTCGCCACCGTCTGGAAGATCATCGCAAGCATCGTCACGCTGTTCAATATATTCGACAAATATGTAATCGCAGCCATAACCTTGCCCGGCGTGATCGCGCCGCCCTGCACCCGAATCGAACCGATATAAATGACGGCCACAACAGAAATATTCATAATAATATTCAGGATCGGTGACATATAAGATAACAACAAAAGAACACGCAATTGCGTGCCCACAAGTTCCCCGTTTGCATTCTGAAAGCGTTCTTTTTCATACTCTTCCTTGACATAAGCCTTCACCACTCTGGCTCCCGTCACATTTTCCTGCATGACGCTGTTTACTCTGTCCAGTTTCTTCTGCAACACAACAAACAGCGGATTTACTCTGGATATAAAGAAAATCACCACAAACAATATGATTGGAAACGCGCAGGCAATCACCACGCCAAAACTCAGATCAAGTTTCAGCATGAAATAAATTCCTCCGCAAAACATCATCCCTGTACGGACAAAACCGCGAATACACATTCCCACCATATTCTGAACCTGTGTCACATCATTTGTGACTCTGGTAATCAGAGATCCGGTGGAAAAGCGATCCGTCTGTTCCATGGACAGCGACATGATCTTTGAAAAACAATCTTTCCGAATATCATTTCCGAAATTCTGGCTGCAGATGTTGGCAAAAACACCTGAGAGAACACCAAAAGTTCCTCCTAAAAATACGATGCCGATCATTGACAGACCTGTTTTCAGCACAATCGATAATTCACCGGTGCCTCCGTTATTTAAACCGAGAACACCATCATCCACGATCACGCTCATAAGCCGCGGCTGCAGCAAATCCATCAACACTTCCCCCACCATAAAAAGCGGCGCCAGTAGCGCAAAAAGCCAATATTTTCCAATGTACTTTCTGATCATAAATGCCTATTCCTCACTTCTCTTTGTTTTGATCTCTTCTTCCTCCACTTCAAGCTCAGTGGTTGTTCCGAACAATTCCACCTCCACGTATACTTTCCGCCTGTGTTCGTCCACTCTCGCGATCTTAAGCGCTTTCCCCTCATAGGCCTCCGACCAGAGTTCCACATATTCTCCCGCTTTCCACTCAAAAGGTTTCCGATCGGTCTGCAGAGCCGGAATCGGAAGATGCTCCGCCTCACAATCTTTCCGGTCATAGATGCATAATTTCAGGCGTTTGACGGAACCAAAAATCTTCTTTTCGATGATCACCCGTCTTTTTTTATATTCTGCTTTCACAATATTTTCCAGGAACGGCGCCAGCGCCCCTTCCGCCGCCACAATTCTTCTTCCGTCCCACAAAATATAGCTTCGCTTCACACAATAGTCGCCCGCTTCATTTCCGGTAAGCAGCGCCCGCAAAAATTCCGCCTCATCCTCCGGAAGATCGTAAAAATAAGGGGAATCTGCCGATTTTTCCAGCAT
>CADBTR010000188.1 GCA_902797675.1 uncultured Lachnospiraceae bacterium | reverse complement strand
CGATTCAATCTCCCACCTCTATAGGTGGTGAGTAAAGAAAGGAAACTTACGTAGGTCGCAGGGCTAAAGCCATGCGACATTCAATAAAACGATTATGGGATTGCGAATCGTTAAAAGGAAAAATAAAGGTAAAAGGAGATTGACATGAAAAAAGTAACATTTGACTATTCCAAAGCACAGTCTTTCATCTCCAAAGACGAGATGAACAACATGAAGGTTCTTGCAGAAGCCGCAAAGGAAACCCTTGTTTCCAAATCCGGTGCGGGAAACGATTTCTTAGGCTGGATCGACCTTCCTGTTAATTACGACAAGGAAGAGTTTGCACGGATTCAATCCGCTGCTTCCAAAATCCAGAGCGATTCCGAAGTTCTTCTGGTAATCGGCATCGGCGGTTCTTATCTTGGAGCAAGAGCAGCCATCGAATTCCTCCGCCATAATTTCTACAACATGGTGGACAAGAGCGTCCGGAAAACACCTGAGATTTATTTTGTAGGAAATAATATCAGCAGCACTTACATCAGCCACCTGAACGATGTGATCGGAGATCGTGACTTCTCGATCAATATTATTTCCAAATCCGGAACGACTACAGAACCGGCCATCGCTTTCCGTATCTTCAAGAAGAAACTGGAAGCAAAATACGGAAAAGCAGAAGCTGCAAAACGTATTTACGCTACAACAGACAAGGCAAGAGGTGCCTTGAAGAACCTTGCAACCGAGGAAGGATATGAATCCTTTGTGGTTCCTGACGATATCGGCGGACGTTTTTCCGTTCTCACTGCCGTTGGTCTTCTCCCTATCGCTGTCAGCGGAGCGGATCTTGACAAATTGATGGAAGGTGCTGCAAGCGGAAGAAAGCGCGCATTGGAGTCCTCCTTTGAGGAAAATGACGCCATGCTCTATGCCGCAACAAGGAATCTGTTATTAAGAAAAGGCAAACAGGTTGAGATCGTGGCAAATTACGAGCCAAGTCTCCATTATGTATCAGAGTGGTGGAAACAGTTATACGGAGAAAGCGAAGGAAAAGATCAGAAGGGTATTTTCCCTGCTGCCGTTGATCTGACGACAGATCTCCATTCTATGGGACAGTTTATCCAGGACGGCGCAAGAATTATGTTTGAGACCGTCATCAATATCGAGAAGTCTCAATGCGAAGTTACGATTGAGGAAGAACCTGTCGATCTGGACGGTTTGAATTACCTTGCCGGAAAGACGGTCGATTTCGTCAACAAGAGCGCCATGAACGGAACAATCCTGGCTCATACAGACGGTAATGTTCCGAATCTTATGGTACATGTTCCTGAGCAGACCGAATTTTATCTGGGTGAATTATTCTATTTCTTTGAATTTGCCTGCGGCGTATCCGGCTATCTGCTTGGCGTGAATCCGTTCAATCAGCCGGGCGTGGAAAGCTATAAGAAGAATATGTTCGCCCTTTTGGGAAAGCCGGGCTATGAAGCAGAGCGTGAAGTATTATTAAAGAGATTAGAGCAGTAAAACAGGTCATATACCATCAAAGTTTTTTACAGGTATAATCGAACAGGGCAGATTTCATCTCCCTGTTCTTGCGGGCATCAGTGCAAGCCCAGCTGGCACTGATACCCTGTGGCTACAAAAAAGGAGCGGCACCACAACCGCTCCTTTTTTAATCTTCCATAAATTTTTCTATCACATTGGCAACGCCATCATTCTCACAGGAAGTCGTGACAAAATCCGCCGCTTCTTTTACGCAGTCTTCCCCGTTCTCCATCGCAACGCCTAAACCTGCGTACCGGATCATGCCAAGATCATTTTCACCGTCACCGCAAGCCACCAGTTCTTCCCGTTTGATTCCAAGCATTGCGATCAGCTTCGCCAATGACTCCGCTTTGTCCACTCCCGGAGGAATCACCTCAATGAAAAACGGCGCGGACTGCATAATATTCAAACGCCCCTCAAAATGCTTTGCCATTTTTTTACTGTACTCCGGCATCAGCTCAGGATTTCCGGTGATCAGATATTTATTTGCCGGATAATCTATCACTTCATGCAGATCCTCCACCTTTTTCAATGGCATTCTGACAATATCCGACTCAAATCTTGCATATTCATTGGTATCATCTTCTGTATAAATCACCCCGTCTCCGTGAAGAAGAATTGTGGACTCCGGAATGGTATGAGCGTACCGGATGATCTCATCCCGCAATTCCTCCGGCACCGTTGCCTGGTACTTGACTTCACCGGTTTGAAATTCAATAATCTTCCCACCGTTGAATGCGGAAACGTAACCGCCGTTCCGATCCATCCCCAGTGCCTTTGCCACATGAGCAATCCCATGAGGCGGTCTCCCGGATGCGATGATAACGGCAACTCCCTTTTCCTGCAATTTCTGTATTTTTTGCAACACACGCGGTGTAATCTCTTTTTTACTGTTAATTAAGGTGCCGTCGATATCGAGGGCAATTGCTTTATATTTACTCATAATTTCCTACACTTATTATTCCGCCTTTTGAACGGCACTCCGATTCAATCTCCGACCTACGGGAATTGCTGCCGCCTCCAGCAAGCAGGTCGCAGGGCTAAAGCCATGCGACAT
>CADBTR010000187.1 GCA_902797675.1 uncultured Lachnospiraceae bacterium | reverse complement strand
GTAGCCCACTACGGCTGCGTTTTTGTCAGACGAGCCTCACGCACCATTCGGCGCCCTCTGTTCAAGTTATTTTCCAACAGTTCCTAACAGATGAGAACAATGAAACATCATAAAAAACAATAACAATAAAAACAAGGAGGGATAGCTTATGTTAAAGGAATTTGAAAAAATGAGTGAACCGTCGGAAGCCGAGCTTGAAAAAAGACTTGGAGCTGCAAGGGAAGAACTTGCAAAAAAACAGATCCTGATCAAAGAGAAGAAACTTCCGGTACTGATCGTGCTGGAGGGCTGGGATGCGGCAGGTAAAGGAAGCATACTGGGCAAGATCATCAAGAATATGGATCCGAGATTTTTTAAAGTATCGGTTATGCATCAGGCAAGCGAGGAAGAACTAAGAGAACCGTTTTTGTACCGCTATTTTGTAAAAATACCGGCGGCAGGAAAATTCATGTTTTTCGATGGCAGCTGGATGGACGAAGTGACAAGAGGGTATTTAAAACATGAGCTTTCCCCGGAAGATTACAAGAAACGGATACAGAGCATCCGCAGGTTTGAGCGGACCTTGACCGATAACGGATATCTGGTGATGAAATTTTTCTTCCAGATCAGCAAAAAAGAACAGAAAAAACGTCTGGAGGGTCTGCTTGGGGATAAAAATACAAAATGGCGTGTGGAGGAAGGAGATCTGTGGCAGAATAAACATTATGAGGAATGTATGAAAGTGTACGAACAGTACATTGACGACACGAATCAGTCAACGGCGCCGTGGTATCTTATTGACTCCAAGAATAAAAAATGGGCGGAGCTTCAAATGCTGGAGATGCTGCTGAAAAATATTGATATTGCGGTTCAGAATACGGCAAAACCTGTTCCGTTGTTACAGAATCTCTTTCCGTTGGAGCCGATTCCGAAGCTTCATGAGATTCCGCTGGATAAAAGTCTGACGGATGAGGAATATGACAAATTGCTCGACAAATATCAAAAGAAACTGCGTAATCTGCAAAATGAATTATACCGCAAGAAAATACCGGTTATTATTGCATATGAGGGCTGGGATGCGGCAGGAAAGGGCGGTAATATAAAAAGAATTGCTTCCGCGCTGGATCCGAGGGGATATGAGGTGCATCCGATCGCCAGTCCGGAGCCTGCGGAAAAAAGCCGTCATTATCTGTGGAGATTCTGGAATCGTCTGCCGAAGACCGGTCATACGGCAATTTTTGACAGGACATGGTACGGCAGAGTGATGGTGGAACGTCTGGAGGGCTTTTGCAGTGAAAATGACTGGCAAAGGGCTTATAATGAGATCAATGAATTTGAGAAGGAATTATACGATTGGGGTGCAGTTATCGTGAAATTCTGGGTACAGATCGATAAGGATACCCAGCTTGCCCGTTTTACAGAGAGACAGAACACGCCGGAGAAACAGTGGAAGATTACGGATGAAGACTGGCGGAACCGGGAAAAGTGGGATCAGTATGAGGAGGCCATCGATGAGATGTTGCAAAAAACGAATACCTCCTATGCGCCATGGCATATCTTAGAGTCGAATGACAAAAAATATGCCAGAGTAAAAGCATTAAAGACCCTGATTCAGGAAATCGAGAAGAGATTATAATGTATTATACCTATTTATTACGGTGTATGGACGGTTCTTTGTATGCGGGAATCACGACCGATCTTCACAGGCGGTTTATGGAACATAGCGGAAAAGGAAAAGAAAAGAGAAAAGGCGCCAGGTATACAAGAGCGCACGGCGCAAAAGAGATGGTTGCCGCATGGAGCAGCGAAAACCGGAGCACCGCATCCATACTGGAATATTATTTAAAGCATCTTGGAAAAAAAGAAAAAGAAACCCTTGTATCGGGAGCATATGCTCTTGATGCAAGGGAAGGAAAATTATGTCTGCTCTGTCATAAAGAACAGAGCAGACATAAAAATTTATCACCGTATCTGAGACTTACGGATGAGGAGCTTATTCATATTTTGTTCCCCAGAGTGTAACATTATTAGAGCCTGTGGCGCTGAATACAAGGCAGGAAGTGCCGGCTTCATCTTTCATATCGCAGAGGACGCCTTCATAGGTTGCCGCTGCGATTTTTATTTTCAGGAAAGAAGTGCCTTCTTCTAATTCCCATTTTCCGTTCAGATAGCCGGAAATCGTACCGTCTTCGTTGACGGAGATAGTCTTATATTCGGCAGCAGTTTTATTATCGGTCGGATCCTGTTTGAGCACATAATAAGTGCCGCAGATGTCTTTTGCCTTGTATCCCTCTGTGGAGGCAGTCTCACCCGCGTATTCGTAAGGGAGTACACAAGGCCAGTTATCCCGGTTCATAAGCATTTGATGAACCCGGACTTCATGCCCTTCGTTTCCGGTGGAAAATCTTTGATGGTAGACAAGGAAGATCTTGTTTTCATCGGTATCCACCAATGCTGAGTTATGTCCCGGAGCCATATAATTATAGCTCAGACATGGAAGACTGTAGGAACCCATCACTTTCACACCGATTCCCTCATGACCGGAGGCATCCCATGTGGCTTCATTTCCCGCGGCATCTGTATAAGGACCGTCGGGATTTTCGGAGCGGAACATGCGGATGTTATATCCGTCATTGGCGGTCAGATAACCGTAAGACATAAACAGGTAATAATACTTGCTGTTCTCATCATAGATAATATAAGGACCTTCACCGGAAGCCGCATAGCCGCCGGCTATTTTTTTGCCGAAATAGATGTCGGTGATCACATTGTCTTCTTTGGAAGATTCTGTCGGATGGATCGCTTCGCCGGTTTTAGGGTCCAGTTCCAATTGATAGATTCCGCCGGACCAGGATCCGTAGCACATCCACATTTTTCCGTCCGGATCATAGAGAATGCCCGGGTCGATGGCATTTGGATAAAGACGATTGTTGAATCCTTTATCCGTAAAGTAGTCGGAGGAAAGATCAGCTACAGTAATGGAAGTCTTTCCGGTTGCCTCTTTGTAGACGTCTTCGATATTGGTGTTGGTATATTGAATATCAACGGTCTTGGTACCGAGATTGCTGGTTGTGGTAACCGGCGTACTGTTTTTTGTAAATCCGGAATAGATGATCGTATCCACATATTCAAAAGGTCCTTCGGCTTTTTTACTGACAGCATAGCCGATGCAGGAACGGATGTAAGTGGAGGAGGTGCAATAGTAAAGCATATAGGCGCCTTTTGAGCCGTCCTTCCATTCATAAGCCGGATTGTAGCTGATATCCGGCGCCCAGACAGCATAACCGCCCTTGCAATCCTCATCGTTCATACCTGCCCATGAGAAGGAATCGGCGAGACTTTCCGAAAGAGGACCGTATACGGTTTTGTTGGTATATCCCTGAACGCCCAGATATTCAAACTTCATAAGATCCTTTGAAGTGGCCTGGGCCAGATGAGATCCGTAGAGATAATAAGTGCCGTCCTTATCTTTGAAAATTGTAGGATCATGAACGGAAATATTGGTCAGATGAATTTGCTTTGTTCCGTCGAGCTTTTTGACTGCCGCCTCCGGTTCGGCATTGTTTACCACTTTCTTTGCTGTGGTTCCTTCTTCACCGGAATCGGAGGATTTCTGACAGCCTGTAAGGGCTAAAGCTCCGGCGAGAGCGGAAATAATAACTTGTTTTGCCATACGATTCATAAAACACTCCTTCTTCAAGTATATTGTATAGTTGCTTTAATAACAGTATATCGTAAATCGTATTGATACGCAATCACAAATTACTTGCTTTCATAATGGATTCATGATATTATGAGCAGGGAAAAAGACTGTGATCGGGAGGTATAGGATGCAGAAAGAAAAAAAGATCAATGTCCGTCTGATGACGATGATGATACTGCCGATTGTATTATTCGGGATCGTGATGACGGTTTTTGAATATGTACAGGTGCAGAGAGAAATCGAAAAGGAAGTAGAACAGGAATTAAGAGAAGTGATCGCTGTTGTGGGATATGATTTTAATCAAATGTATCCGGGGGATTACGAATTAAAGGAAACCGGAACAGAAAAATCCCTATATAAAGGAGAGGTGAGGCTTAGCAAGAATTATCAATATATTGATAACTTTAAGGAAAGAACCGGACTGGATATTTCAATCTTTTATGATGATATGAGATATCTGACTACGATCACCGGAAATACAAGTCTTCGTTCTATCGGAACCAAGACCAGAACCTTTATCTATGACAGCGTTGTAAAAAATGGAGAAACTGTTTTTTATGAAAAGGTATCGGTGGGAAACGAAACTTACGCGACGGTTTATGGTCCCGTATCCAATCTGGATGGAGAAAATGTGGGAATGATCGGAATCGCAAAGCCTCTGAGCGAGGTAAACAAGTCTGTCCGGAGAATGATCATTCCGATTCTTTTTATTACTCTTCTTATGGGAATTGCGGCAATCCTGCTCTGTATTATTTATACAAATGAAAATGAGAGAATGGTCGGTTATATCAAGGCGTTTTTGAGAAAAGTATCTACCGGTGATCTGAATGCGGAGATGGAAGGCGGTGTGCTTGTTAGAAAAGACCAGTTTGGCGAGGTGGCAAAAGCTGCCACAACGATGCAGTATAAATTGCGGAAATTGGTGGAATACGACATGCTTACGGATATCTTCAATCGCGCCAGCGGAGAGAAAAGATTAAAAGACGTGATCGAGGATTCCGAGGTGAATCGCCTGCATTATTCCGTTGCCATCGGTGATATTGATTTCTTTAAATCGGTTAATGATACGTATGGTCACGAGATGGGAGATCAGGTTTTATCCGGTGTTGCGGCAATCTTAAAAGCCGGAATGACGAAAAGCGGTTACGCTGTGCGATGGGGCGGCGAGGAATTTCTTTTGATCTTTCGTGAAACGACGAAAGAAGAAGCTGCCGTGATCATTCGCGGGATTCTGGATTCCATTCGCGCGGCGGAATTTTCCTGCGAGGATATGACGGTAAAGGTTACCATGACAGTGGGACTGGTACAGGGAAGAGAAGGCGAAGATAACAATCAAGTGGTAAAACGGGCGGATGACCTTCTGTATGAGGGAAAAGAAGGGGGAAGAAACCGTCTGGTTACGGAATAAAAAAAAGACCTTTGGAAATACTACGGATAAATGATATCATAAGTATTTTCGGAGGTCTTTTTATGGTTACGAAACGAACAAATTTAAAATTGACACCTGATGATAAAATGAAATATGAAATCGCCGAGGAACTCGGACTTCTCGACAAAGTAACAGAACATGGATGGAAGTCCTTATCGGCGAGAGAGTCCGGCAAGATCGGGGGAATCATGGCAAGCCGCAAAAAAGCGGAGCAAAATTCCCCGTCAAGGCGTAAGCCATAGATGTCGTTGAACGGCACTCCGATTCAATCTCCCACCTCTATAGGTGGTGAGTAAAGAAAGGAAACTTACGTAGGTCGCAGGGCTAAAGCCATG
>CADBTR010000186.1 GCA_902797675.1 uncultured Lachnospiraceae bacterium | reverse complement strand
TGCCAAATCGTTGCCAAAACTTAACGCTTTTTGTTTGGAATATATGTAAATAAAGGCTCGATTTTCACAAATGGCTATTCAAACTCTATCGTCCCCGGCGGTTTACTCGTCAGATCATACATTACCCGGTTGACTCCCTTGACCTCGTTGATAATTCTCGTCATCACACGATTCAATACCTCAAACGGGATCTCAGATGCCTCCGCCGTCATGAAATCCGAAGTATCTACGGCGCGCAGCGCAACTGCGTAATCATAGGTTCTCTCATCGCCCATAACGCCTACGGAACGCATATTCGTAAGTGCCGCAAAATACTGACCGATGTTTTTATCAAGCCCCGCCTTTGCGATTTCCTCACGATAGATAAAATCCGCATCCTGCACGATTTTAACCTTCTCGGCTGTCACCTCGCCGATAATACGGATCCCGAGCCCCGGTCCCGGGAACGGCTGACGGTTTACCAGATATTCCGGAATACCAAGCTCTCTTCCCGCCTTGCGGACTTCATCCTTGAACAAAAGACGAAGCGGTTCCACGATCTCTCTGAAATCAACGCAATCCGGCAATCCGCCTACATTGTGATGGCTCTTGATCACTGCGGATTTACCCAGACCGGACTCGATCACATCCGGATAAATCGTTCCCTGTACCAGATAATCAACGGCTCCGATCTTCTTTGCTTCTTCCTCAAAGACACGGATAAATTCCTCACCGATGATTTTTCTCTTTGCCTCCGGCTCCGTCACGCCGGCAAGTTTCTTATAATAGCGCTCCTGGACATTGACGCGGATAAAATTCAATTCATATGGTCCATCCGGTCCGAATACCGCCTCCACTTCATCGCCTTCATTTTTTCTCAAAAGACCGTGATCCACAAATACGCAGGTCAGCTGTTTTCCGACAGCCTTGGAAAGCAATACGGCTGCCACCGAAGAATCCACGCCGCCGGAAAGCGCGCAAAGAACTTTTCCGTCTCCGATCTTTTCGCGAAGTTCCTGAATCGTTGTGTCCACAAAAGAAGACATCTTCCATGTGCCCTCGCAGCCGCATACCTTATATACGAAATTGGACAGCATCTTTGTACCCTCTTTGGTATGAACGACCTCCGGATGGAACTGTACTGCATACAGCTTCTTCTCCGGATTTTCCATGCCTGCAACCGGGCAGACCGGCGTATGGGCGGAGATCTTAAAATTCTCCGGCGTTTTGGAAATATAATCGGTATGGCTCATCCAGCAGATGGTCTTTTCCGATACACCCTCAAACAAAACAGAAGAATTGTCCACTTCCACCTCTGTCTTTCCATACTCTCTCACCGGTGCGGTTGCAACCTGTCCCCCAAGCATATAAGACATCAGCTGGGAACCATAACAGATTCCGAGAATCGGGATTCCCAACTCAAAAATTTCCTTAGAGCAGTGCGGTGATGTCTCATCATATACACTGTTCGGGCCTCCCGTGAAAATAATGCCTTTCGGGTTCATTTCTTTGATTTTCTCAAGACTTAAAGTGTACGGATGTACCTCACAATACACATTGCATTCCCTGACGCGTCTTGCGATCAGCTGATTATACTGACCTCCGAAATCAAGAACAACGATCATTTCCTCTTTCACATTTATCACCTTTCTCACGACGCGGAATAATCCGGCTTAAGGACAATATCCTAAGCAAGGATCGGCTTTAATGCCTCTGCAAGCTTATCTTTCTGAGCTTTCGCCTCGTCAAGATCCTTTCCTAAAGTTGTAAAATATGTCTTGATCTTAGGCTCTGTTCCGGACGGACGAACAACTACCGTTGCGCCGCCTTCCAGATCATAGATCAGAACATTCGCTGCCGGAAGACCTGTCTCCTCCGGTTTCTTATAATCCGTTGCCTTCAATACTTTATATCCCGCAAATTCTGTCGGCGGATTGTCACGCAGTCCCTGCATAATAGCCGCCATCTTATCCATTCCGGTAAGTCCAGGAAATTCAAAGCTGTCAACCTTGTTCAAATACCGGCCGTATTGCTGATAGATCTCCTCTAATCTCTGCTTGATGGAGCTGCCGATGCTTCTGTAATAAGCCGCCATCTCGCAGATCAGCATAGAGCCGATGATCGCATCCTTATCACGAACATAAGGGCCTGCAAGATATCCGTAACTTTCCTCAAATCCGAAGATAAAACGATCTACTTCGCCTTTTGACTCAAGATTTGCAATCTGATCGCCGATCCATTTAAATCCGGTCAATACGCTTCTCATCTCAACGCCGTAATGTTCAGCTACCTTATCTGCCAGCGGTGTCGAAACAATGGACTTAACGGCAACCGGATTCTTCGGCATCGTTCCCTTCTCAATACGACCTGCGCAAATATAATCAAGAAGCAGAACGCCCATCTCATTTCCGCTTACCAATTCATAGCTTCCATCCGGGCACTTCATGGCAATACCTACACGGTCTGCATCCGGATCAGTCGCAAGCATCAGATCCGCGCCGTTTTCTTTTGCAAGTTTCAAACCATATTCCAACGCCTCAAAAATCTCCGGATTCGGATAACTGCAGGTAGTAAAATAACCATTCGGATATTCCTGTTCCGGAACGATGGTCACATCCGAAATTCCCATATCGCCCAGAACTTTTGTCACCGGAACAAGACCGGAACCGTTCAACGGACTGTATACCAGTTTCAGACCTGCCGTCTTGCAAAGTCCCGGACGAACCTGTCTGTCTTCAATCGCATCATACAATGCCTTCTTGCAATCATCTCCCACAAAGCGGATCAGACCTTTTTCCACGCCTTCCGCAAAAGATATGTATTTTGCGCCGTTCAATACGTCTGTCTTCTGAATCTCCGCATATACGATTGCAGCCGCATCATCCGTCATCTGGCAGCCGTCCGGACCGTATGCCTTATAACCGTTATACTTAGCCGGATTGTGGGAAGCCGTCACCATGATACCTGCATTACATTTGTAATAACGTGTGGCAAAAGAAAGTGCCGGAACCGGCATCAGCGCATCATAGATGCGGACATTGATCCCGTTTGCAGCCAGAACTCCTGCCGCTGTCTTTGCAAATACATCACTCTTCAATCTGCTGTCGTAACTGATCGCCACCGTCTGATTTCCGCCCTGAGTCTTTACCCAGTTTGCAAGTCCCTGTGTTGCCTGACGAACAACATAGATATTCATGCGGTTTGTACCGGCTCCGAGAACGCCCCGCAAACCTGCGGTACCGAATTTTAACGATACGGCAAAACGCTCCTTGATCTCATCGTCATTCCCCTTGATTCTTGAAAGCTCCGGTTTCAGATCAGCATCCTCCAAATCTGCTGCCAGCCAGCGCTCATACTCTGTTTGATACATAAACTTAGCCCTCCTTAAATTTCAGTCAAGATTCCGAAACTGCATATTTCAGCAATTCCAACAATAGTTCTATTATATCTTATTCTGTCGGAAAATTCAATCAAAACCTGTGCATTCTTTCATTTTTATAATGCTTTCTTGATTGCCGCCAAAAGATCATCGTATGTCTCAAACGCTTCAAGTTCCGGATGATCTGCCTTGATCTTATCCGTACTTTTGAATAAAAATCCTGCCTTGCTGGCCTGAATCATTCCCAGATCATTATAGCTGTCGCCGCTTGCGATCGTATCATAGCCGATAGACTGCAATGCCTTGACTGTCGTAAATTTGGAATTTTCAATTCTCATCTTGAATCCTGTGATCTCCCCGTTATCTGCCACTTCCAGCGAATTGCAGAAAATCGTCGGCCAGCCGAGTTTCTTCATTAAAGGCTTTGCAAATTGCGTAAATGTATCACTGATAATGATCACCTGAGTCAATTCTCTAAGCTCGTCTAAAAACTCTTTTGCTCCCGGAATCGGATCGATGGTTGCGATGGTTTCCTGGATTTCTTTTAATCCCAGACCATGCTCCTTTAAGATCCCAAGTCTCCAGTTCATCAATTTATTGTAATCCGGCTCATCTCTTGTAGTCTTCTTCAATTCCGGAATTCCGCTTGCCTCGGCAAATGCGATCCAAATCTCCGGTACCAATACTCCTTCCAAATCCAAGCAAACAATTTCCATCTTAATCAAACCTCCATATTTTTTTCATGTACTTCAGTGCAAGCAAGCTTGCACTGAAGCCCTGTTGCTACAAAAAACAAGGAATTGTATCCTTGCCAGGCAATTCTACAATCCCTTCCTGCTTTTTTTATTATACCATACTTTTCCCGTTATTCAATCACATTTTTCTCTCTCTTTCCAAAAAACGGGAAAATAATACTCAATATCCCTGCCAACAGTAAAACCGCTGCTGCTGCCGGATAGATACAGATCAACCGGTTTGTGGTTCCGTAGATTTCCAAAACGCCCGTAAATACGCTTCCAACCGTCAATGTCGCAACGCCCCGGTTCCAAAGTGATGCAAAAGTTTGAGTGAACATTTTCCCCCTAAGTAAAGATATCGCGTAGGGGATTACTCCCAGCGCCAGCGGAACGGCAAATGCGTAAATCATGAAGTACGAATATACCTGATGACTGAATAATTCATAGATTGCCCCGAAGACTGCGGTAAAAACCGTCCCGCCAAGCATGATAACCATTTGTTTCATTGTTTGTTTAATATCCAATGTATACAATATCGCTCACTCCTCTCTCTTTGATATGATTTCCCGTCGTGGTCGGATTATTGATCACCTCACCGTTAAATACCATGGTTGAGGAACCTCCGCCGTCTAAGTTATATGCAGTTTTTACTCCCAGTTTATCCATAAACTGCGCAAGTTCATACAGTGATAAGCCCTCGCTGTCATCGGTTCTGCCGTCTGATACCACGAATACAAAATGATTCTTATCGATCATGCCGATTGCCGTCCGTGGATTGCTTGCCATCGCTTTTCCCACCTCATCCGAGGCTGTAACCTGTATTTCTCCGTCCTCCAGCAACGCAGGTCCGAAGCAGAATGCCTGCCATACGCCCTCTTCCACCAGTTCCTCTGCCGTTTTATCATCGGAATTAACGATTTTCATAGTTCCGTCCGCATATACACACAACAGATCTTTTCCGTTTGAAGTATCCCGATATACAATACCGTTCCGGATCACATAGCCGGATTCCTGTACCCCGTAATAATCGCCGTTGATGGCAAGAACCGCCTGGTGATCTTCGGCGATCTCGGAGGTGGCCGCCGTCACATTTTTACCGTAAGTATCATTTGCAAACGCCGCTTTCAAATATTGCGCCGATGTCAATTGCACATCCGCCACATAAATCTTCGTATCATTTTCATAATACTCTTGCAGGGTAATGATCATATGCTCATCCTGATATACCTGACTGTCTCCTGTGGCACTTGCATTAGAAGTTGATTTACTGTCAGAACTGGTCGAACTGTCGGAACTTGATTTACCGCCGGAATCTGACACACTGTCGGAACTTGACGCAGTGTCGGAACTGCTGCCGGAATCCGACGTGCTGTCACTCTTTTTTCTGTGATGCCAGCGACCGCTGTCATCCGAATCTGTAACGGCACTGTCCTGACTGTCTTCGGAATCCGATGTATTCTCAGAAGCTGACGCATCCGATGTTCCGGAAGAATCTTCGGAATCCGGGGATTCACTTACGGAAAATGTCTGTTCCTCAATATCCGCAAACATGGATAAATTCTGTTCCGTTGTATTTTCCTGATATGCTCTGTCCAGCACAAAGGTATCAAGAGCCAGATATGCGGTAAATGAAGTCAGTGCAATTCCGTACAAAACGGGAAATAATTTCTTTTTCATGCTGCTGCACCTGCCTTTCTGAATACGAAACTGTGCTGAATAACATAATTAAAGAAAAATAGTACTGTCTCTGTGATAATCTTGCCGAGATAAATATTCAATCCTGTCATTGCCAGTCCTTTTAAAATCAGGGTATTGCAGATCAGGATAAAAACTGCCAGTTCCGCGTATTTCACCGCCTCCTTCATTTCATTGCCCTTTGCGTGAAATACCAGTTTTTGATTTACCTTAAAATTAAATGTAGCGCTTAATACTCTTGCAAAGATATTGGAAAATACCAACGTTCCGGTCAATGCCGACGCTAAGCAGAACAACAGGTAATCCAGAAGAAAACTGATAAAGGATGCGCAGGAAAATTTCAAAATTTCTTTATAAATCCGGTAGGAATCTCGCAATACATGAAAATGCGATGTTTCGTTTTTTCCCAAATAGATGGTTTCGATCGGAATTTCCTTAATCTCAATCTTTTCTCTGGCGAAATCCATCAGAACATTCATTTCATACTCATAGCGGCTGCCCGGTATTTCAAGCATATTCCGGATCAAACGGTGCGAAAAGCCTCGAAGCCCGGTCTGTGTGTCGTGGACGGACACCCCGGTGAAAAGCCGGTATACAAGCCTTGTCATGGTATTTCCGAAGTTACTTCTCAAAGGTACCTTTCCCTCAAAGTGTCTGCTTCCGAGAACAAGACTGTACGGTGATTTTTTCGCCTCCTCAGATACTTTTATGATATCCTCCGGTCTGTGCTGACCGTCTGCGTCCGCCGTCACAACAACGTAAGGTTCTTCAAACCGTTCCCGGATATAGGAAAGCCCTGTTTTTAAAGCCTCGCCCTTGCCTTTGTTCTGTCCGTATTCCAGAACATCCGCATATTCTGATGTCTTCCGGAATATTTCCTCATATTCCGTTCCGCTTCCGTCATTGACAACGATTATATAAAATTTTTCTTCTTTTAACTGTTTTACCAACCCGATCAGCACTTCCTCCGGCTGATATGCCGGAATCAAAATGATCTTACTGCTCTCTCTCATAACAATCACTCTCCTCTTCTATCCCTGTCCTGTTTCGCTGTGGTTTTCGTGTTGTTATAGTCAGTATATACACAAAAGGTTAGAATAAAGTTAGAATGATAAAAAAAATAGTGAATGACAAATTTTTTTCGTCATTCACTATAACTAGTACATCGTAAATTAATTATCTGGCACATTCACTTGCCTGATTGCACATACACTGTTTCACCCTCAATCGGCGGTGTCCACACCGCCTCATTCGGTTTCATTGTGTATGCACAATCATTC
>CADBTR010000185.1 GCA_902797675.1 uncultured Lachnospiraceae bacterium | reverse complement strand
CGCCACCAGTCCGGCATGAATGTCCAAAACCTTACGAATACAAGTATTCGTCGGCTTTGAACATTCATGCTGCTGAATAATTACAATTTTATTTCATCTGCTGCAACAATTCCATGGTTTCATCCAGCACGCGCTTGTTGACCAATACATCCGTCACTCCGTTTACGCTTGCCTGATAATAATTGCTGTTATATTCCGTATAAGTTACCACCGTTTCCGCTCCATAGAAATTATCCGTATAGGATCCGTTATTTCTATGGTAGGTGATGGTATAAGTCGGTTCTTTGTCCGTCACGATCGTGCTTTTATCGTAAATGATCTGCTCCATTCCGCAATTTGCCAGAATTTCATAATAAAAATCCTCCACGGATTTTTCATCTGCCGGCTGATCATTGATCAGATAGATATTCTCCTTTTCCGATCCGTCTTCGTTAAATGTCGTATTGTTCTTCAATACATAATTTCCCTGCGGTGTTGTAAAAGTAATATCCGAAGCAGGATCTGCAATCTCCGACAGCTTAATGTATGTGACCTGTTTATATACATAATTCAAAGGATCCAGTCCGAGCAATGTCTCAACATTTGCCTTGGAGATCAGGTAAATATTATCAGATGCTTCCTTTGTAATACCGGTATAGGTCGTGATCCGCGCATAATAACAATCCGTATCCTGATCGTATGCTCCGAAATCCACGATGGTTTTTCTGTCCGTAACCGCTCCGGAATCTTTGGTATAATTGTCTTCAATAATATAGCGCCGGTTTTCCGCAGTCAATCCGTAAGCCTCCAATTCTTCGGGAGTCGGCTTGTAATTCACCAATTTGACAAATTGTATCTTATTTAAGATATTTGTCTCAAATTCTTCGATCTTGTTGGTCTCCGCAGATCTTGGATAAGAAAACGGAGATCCGAAAAACCATTTGCAAAGTCCGATCTGATCGGTCTTATAACCATCCGGATAATAAAGCAGGGATACTTCCTGTCCGTCTCTTTGTACCGTCAGGGACTTTAACGTATCCGTACTGTAGGTCGGAAATGATTCCACCTTTGCGTAATCATACATATCACTGCGACAGATATAAGTGAGATCTGTTCCGATATAATAGATTCCTTCTTTGCCGCCGATTTTCAGATAATATCCCTTTAACATGGCATTATAATCACCGAGCGTAAAGGTTTCTTCCTCTCCCTGCGTTCCTGTGATCTTTACGGTCAGATAAGGATCGTCAAATCCGTATTGAGAGCTTTCCTGAGGAGCTTCCACCTCGCCTGCCGTCTTCATGTCCACAAATGCAGCTACGAAGTTGTTGGCAAATGCATCGGAGGAAATCGGAAAATTCTCATCATCCGCGTTTTTCCATGCTTTATTTTTCAAAACATAATGTAATTCCGCGCCTCCCTGATATTGGTAAGATACTCCCGAGATTCTGGCAGCAGTCAATTCCGTCAGCGGGATTCCTGTTTCCGTTGCCTGTTCTTCTGTTTTCTCCTTGCCCGTAAGTTTCAAACCCGCCAGGATTCCAACCAGAACAACAAGAAGAACGACCATGAAGATCAGATGTTTTGTTTTTCTTTTTTTCATGTCTTACTTCTTTCTCCTGCGATACCATACAACTCCGCCGATCAGCAGAATCAAAACCGGCACGCCGACGGTGATATAACCCAGTTTTACATCTACATCATGCACATAAACCAGACGGTTATAAGACTTCGACTTTGTATCCACATAGATCGTATCTTTCTGACCGGTCAGCCACTTCATGCAATTTACGGTAAAGGCAGCGTCATTTCTTGCAATCGTACTGTTGACACTCTCTACCAGTTCTCTCTCCAGCATAGAAGAACACCCGCTGTAGACCATTTTTGCCTTTGTTCCGTCTGCCATGGTCTCTGTGGCTGCTGCCACATAAGTGTAAGTCCCTGCCGGATCGGTTGCCAGTTTCTGATAGGTACTCTCCGACTTGGATTTATAATATGCCGTAGAGGATGATTCCAAAAGCGGAACGATCTCCACATTATTTTTTTCTTTTATATCGATTTTATCCGGAAGAATCATCAGCAGAGATGCTCCGTCATCAATCAGACTCTGCGTGATCTCATGCTTGCGGATCACCGGTTTTACCCTAAAGTTTAAGATCTTCTCATCATCCGTATAATAATAATTTGAATTTTGTTCCAAAACGGTCATGTGCTGAACAGACATACCGAAGCGCTCCAGAAGCGCATCATAATTCGGAAGGGATGTTCCCGTCTTTATTTTGCTGAATTCCTCGGCAATGAACATGGTACCGCCCCGATCCAGATAAGCGCTGATCTTTTCATATTCATTGTCCGTTAAGTCTTTCGTTGCCGAATTGATGATCAGAAGATCCGCATCCTCAGGAATGTCTCCGTCGGTATCGATATTCCACTCCTCTACATCAATATTCTGCTTCTCGATATCTTTTTCGATCGTTCCCAGCGTCACTTTTCCGTTTCCCATCAGGACATAGGCTTTTGTACTCACATCGGAGGTCACAAAGTCAATGGCATTGGTGATCTGTCCCTCCATATCATATTCATAATATTTGTAAGAACTGTCTTCATCGACCTGTGTTTCTTTAATCATATCCGTCAGGTCAATGGACTTATATTTCTCTCCGCACACTACAACGAGACTTCCCTGCGTCAGATTGGCATTGTATTTCGATACAATGTCAGGACTCTTCACCGGATCTTTCGTCTCCAGTTTAATGTGTTTGCTGTTTGCTTTATATTCATTCAGCAGTCTTTGCAGATCCGCATATTCATTTCCCGCCGACGCCAGCGTAATAATGGTTACATCTTTATCCATCTTTTTCAGATAGTTCTTTGAAGTTTTCGTCAGGGTAAATATATCTTTTCTGCTCAAATCGATCTGCGTATATTTGGAGCTGATCGAATTGACTACCAGATTTGCAATAATAACCAGCGCGATCGCAAGTAAGGTCATGGCAACCATATAGTTGGCATTGGAATGATTTTGTTTCTTATCTTTTTCGCTCACGATTCCCACCTCCTAGTTCCAGCGTCTCTTTTGAACTGACTGAACCGTCAGAAAAACAAAAAGTCCGATGGCAGAAAGAAAATATACGATTCCGTTCAGATCCAGAACTTCCGTTTCAAAATAATATCCGTACATATAGCTGATGGACAGGCGCAATGCCGCTTTTTCTGCTATTCCCTCGAACATACTGCCCTTCATCAGGTACAAGATCACGATAAGCGCAATGCCTGCCGCCGCAAGCACAAGGGCGATCACTGCTGCTCCCTTTTGGGACTGTCTTGCAAGCAGATAATAAACAAGTGCTATACATACCACTGCAATTCCGAGAATCACTGCATTGGCTTTCGCTCCCTCCGGCACCACGCTTGTCATATATTGAAGCATGAAAGACAACAGAATGACCGCAAATGTGACAACCGCGGATATGATCTGATTTTCCGTGATGGACGAAATGAATAAGCCGATGGCAAAATAAGCCGCTCCCATGAGGAAAAATCCGAAAATCGCCGCATAAGATGCCGCCATGGGAATCTCACCGTAATCCGACATAAAGAGCGGATACATGCAGATAATGACAATATTGATCAAAAAAACGGTGATGGCTGCCATATATTTTCCCAAAACAATCTGCGAAACAGATACCGGCGCCGTAAATAACATCTGATCCGTTTTGGTATGTCTTTCATCTGCAAAAATCTTCATGGTCATAACCGGGATCAGGATCATAAATACAATGGATACATAGGAGTATTGCAGCGTTTCACCCAGCCATGCGTAACTGCTCCGGACATTGATCATATAAAAGACGTAACCGACCACCAGCGCTAAGAACGCCACAAAGACGTAACCGGTCATGGTCGTAAAATATCCTTTTAATTCTTTTTTATATATCGCTAACATTTTTATTCCTTTCTGCCTCCGGTCACTTTGATAAATACATCTTCCAGGGACATGGTCGATGACTGCATACCGAGAATCGGGCATTTTGCGGCTGCACACGCATAGAACAGATCTTCTCTCACATCATAGTCCGGTCCTGTCGTAATGACAGCCTTCGTACATTGTTCTTCTGTTGCATGAAATACTTCATATTTCTTGATTTTCGACATTTTATTCAAGATTGCCTTCACTTTGTAATCCGGAGCGCTGCACAATACTTCAATGGTATTGGAGCCCTCCACATGTTTTCCAAGATTATCCGGCGTATCTCTTGCCACCAGTTCTCCTTTTGCGATGATCAGCACTTCATCACAGACCGCGCTGACTTCCTGCATGATATGGGTACTCAGAATAACGGTATGGTCTTTTCCTAATTTCTTGATCACTTCCCGAATCTCGATGATCTGCTTCGGATCCAGCCCCACAGTCGGCTCATCCAAAATGATGATCTCGGGAAATCCAAGGATCGCCTGGGCAAGTCCCACTCTCTGTTTATAACCTTTCGACAGATTTTTGATCAGCCGGTGTTCCATTTCCACAATTCCGGTCATGCGCATAACGCGCTGAACCTGATCTTCCCGATCACTCTTTTTTATCTTTTTTAATTCGGCTGCAAATCTCAGATATTCCCCCGGTGTCATATCCATATATAACGGCGGGATCTCCGGAAGGTACCCGATGCATTTTTTTGCCTCCTCCGGTTCTTCATAAATATCATGTCCATTAATGATTACCTGACCCTCCGTTGCCGCCAGATATCCGGTGATCATATTCATGGTCGTTGATTTTCCGGCTCCGTTCGGTCCCAAAAAACCGTAGATTTTTCCGGGTTCAATTGTAAAGCTAAGGTTGTTGACTGCTGTATGGTCTCCATATTTCTTGACCAGATTCTTTACCTCTATCAACGGTAATTCCTCCTTATATTAAAATCGGGCAGAACAGCTGCGGCGGCATATGCCGTTTTATAAAAGCCTGCCCGTCGCACAGAACACTTTTATCAACAGGCAATGTTTTTACCCGTTCCCGTGCAACGAAAAAATGTACAAGCACGCTCTTGCACATACCTGTACATTTTACCATAAAACACATGATATTTCTATGTTTTTTTTGTGTTTTTGTTACTATTCAGCAGATTGCTCTTTTTATCCGATTACATCTTTCATGGTATAGAGTCCCGGCTGTTTTCCGCCTATAAATTTCGCTGCGGATACGGCTCCTTTACCAAAAATTGCCTTGGAATATGCAGTATGCTTAAAGGTCAATACTTCATCGGTTCCCGCAAATATGATCTCATGCTCGCCAACAATGGTTCCTCCCCGCACTGCGCTGATCCCGATCTCTTTCTTTTCTCTTTTTGCACGCTGCGTCGTCCTGTCATACTTATATTCATAGCTGTTTTCCAGCTGTTCGTTGATGGTATCCGCCAACGCAAGAGCTGTTCCGCTCGGCGCATCCAGCTTCTGATTGTGATGTTTTTCTACGATCTCGATATCAAATCCTGCTTCCGCCAATGTTTTTGTCACTGTTTCCATGACTTTGGACATGGTATTGATTCCCAAAGACATATTGGCGGATCGAAGGATCGCAACCTTCTCTGAAGCATCCTTTATCATCTCCACCTGTTCTTTTGTATATCCCGTGGTGCATAAAACCGCCGGTATCTGTTTGTCACAGGCATATTTTAACAAGGCATCCAGTAATTTCGGGGAAGAGAAATCAATGATCGCATCTGCTTCTTCCTTTACTTTATCAATGGAATCATATACAGGGTAATCGTTCTTTGCCTCGCTTATATCCACGCCTGCCACAATCCGTGCTTCTTCGTCTGCTGCCACCAGGTCAGT
>CADBTR010000184.1 GCA_902797675.1 uncultured Lachnospiraceae bacterium | reverse complement strand
TAGGTGGGAGTTTGAATCTCCGACCTACGGGAATTGCTGCCGCCTCCAGCAAGCAGGTCGCAGGGCTAAAGCCATGCGACATTCAAACGCTTATAACAGAATATCTGGTAAATCAAAATCACTACGAAGAAGGCACAAATGAAGGAACTTCGTATTGAGGAAACAGTACAAAACAGACCGTACACCGGATGAGATTCTTTTCCATTTCAAAAGATGTATAGTGCATTTCGCAGTGGATGATAATGAAGTCCATATGTGTACAGAGATTAAGAGAGACAAGTCTTTCTTTATGCCTTTTAACAAGGACAATAATAACGGAGCAGGCAATCCTCCAAATCCTGATGGCATCAAGACCGATTATCTTTGGAGGCAGATATTGACTAAGGATACACTCTCAAACATCCTTGAAAACTATGTTCAGATCAAAAGAAGAATCCCCAAACTGTACGCTACTACAGTTGGGGATTCGTTCCTTTGTTTGAATGAATGTATCATTACTTTTTTGCATATTGGCATTATAGCATATGCGCTTTTTGAATGCAATATACTTTTTGAAAAATTTAAAAGAGGGATTAACAGGAGAATTTTGATTTATGATTTATGTGATTTCGGATCTTCATGGATATCCGCAGGACAGATTCCTTACCCTGCTTGATAAAGCTGGATTTTCAGACAATGATTTTCTGTATATTTTGGGTGATGTGGTTGATCGAAACGGAGATGGCGGTATCGCTATGTTGCAATGGCTTCTGTATCAATCAAATGCTCAGCTTATTCTCGGAAATCATGAAGCTATGCTGCTCGGATGCTCTTTTGTTTTTGATGAGATTGATGAAACATTTGAAGCAAAAATGACCGCCGAAAAACTTGATATGCTCCGGCATTATATGGCAGACGGCGGTGATGTGACACTCAAAGCAATACAGAAACTGAGCCGGGAAGAACAGCAGGATATACTTGATTATCTGAGGGAATGTCCCTTGTACGAAACCCTCAGTATAAAGGACAAGGACTATATTCTTGTCCATTCCGGTCTGGATGAGTTCGCGCCGGGGAAGCGTATAGAGGATTATACACCGGAGGAACTTTTATGGGCATGGCCGGAACTGACAGATACATATTATGAGGACATCTATACTGTGTTCGGTCATACGCCGACCCTGTCATACGCTGATCAGTATAAGGATAAGGTTATCAAAACAAAGACATGGATGGATATTGACATGGGTGCAAGTTTCGGACGGGCGCCGGTTCTTGTAAGGCTTGATGATATGGCGGAATTCAGAATGAATTAATCTGAGGAAATATATGAGGAAGCTTGATAAGCATTTTCCGGGTATGAAAGAAAAATACACTAGGACATATGGAACTGTCTATGAACTGTCAAGTCCGAATGCGAAAAAACTGATAGAGGTGGTGAGATTGAATCGGAGTGCCGTTCAAGAGAATGTGCAGGGACAACGGGATTCTTTCGAGTCCGGAAGAATGCTTTGCGTATCTGAATGAACTGCCGGAGTAATATCAGCAGATGAGCATATTTGATATGAAAGAAGATCATATGTGGACTGGTGATGATTAATAAATAGAGATAATGGAGAAACAATCCGGTGGAGATATTGACTATGAAAAACATACTTGCTATACTACTGATATCAGAAAAAAAGGAAAAAATGAACTTAAGGATAAATTTCATGGAATCACGCTCACCGGACTGATAATGAGCCGTTGACCTGATTTGCAGTTTTGGAGGTATATATGACACAGGAATTTGATATTCAGCAATATATGACAAGAGGCGTTGAACGTGTAGTGAATGACGCACTTAAAGCAACACTTAAAAATCCAAAAGAAAGTGCATTTATGGTTAAGTTCGCTGCTGCATCGGTAAAAGCCTCGAAAAGGCGTGCTAAGGCAGAGAGAGAAGGAGAACATATACCGCCATTTCTTATTGCCGGCATCACTTCAGCCTGTAATCTGCATTGTGAAGGTTGCTACTCAAGGCATAATGAAGCAACTGTAGATTCAGAGCCTGTCAGGCAGCTTACAACCGATGAGTGGAATGATATTTTTGCTGAAGCAGATGAACTTGGAATTAGTTTTATTCTGCTGGCCGGCGGTGAGCCGCTTCTTAGAAAAGATGTTATATCCACAGCCGCCGGTTATAAGAACATTTTATTCCCGATATTTACTAATGGAATTTTTATTAGTGATGAATACTTTGATTTGTTTGATAAGAACAGAAATTTGGTTCCCGTCATGAGTATTGAAGGCGGGGAAGCATCTACGGATCATCGCAGAGGACAGGGTGTATACAAGCGGCTTGTTGCTAACATGGATGAATTAAAAAAGAGAGGAATCATTTTCGGTACTTCTGTAACTGTAACAAACGAAAATCTGGATGACGTGACAAGTGATGCTTTTCTTAAAAAACTTGAGAATAGCGGCTGCAGAGCAGTCATATATGTTGAATTTGTTCCTGTTACAAAAGAAAGTGAGCATCTGGCTTTAAACGAGGAGAAAATGGAGCTTTTAGCAAAAAGAATTGCCAACAGACGCGCTGACGACGATGGTATGGTTTTAATTTCATTTCCCGGAGATGAAAAAAGCTCTGACGGGTGTGTTGCTGCAGGAAGAGGCTTTTTTCATATTAATTCTCATGGCGGGGCGGAGCCGTGTCCCTTTTCTCCATACTCAGATACAAATGTCAGAGACACATCCATTCGCGAGGCTATGAGATCTAAATTGTTTAGGAATTTGATTGATGGCGGTGTTTTAAAGGAAGAACATAAGGGAGGATGTACTCTTTTTGAAAAAAGAGAACAGGTTGAAAACCTTGCAAATATGTAGGTAAGGAACTGTTGATAAATAACTTAAACATTTTATTTTCCAACAGTTCCTAAGAAAGGCAGGTAAATAAAATGAATGTAGCAGTAAGATATTATTCACAGACAGGCAATACAAAGAAATTGGCAGAGACGATAGCAAATGTTGCCGGTACAATTGCACAGACTACAGATATACCGATAGCAGAGGAAACAGATATATTGTTTCTTGGTGCATCCGTTTACTGGGCCGGCATTGATAATCATGTAAAACAGTTTATTGCTTCTCTTGATAACAACAAAGTGAAAAAGGTTGCAGTCTTTTCAACATCTGCTTTGGCGGAACGCGCTTTTCCTTCTGTTGAGAAATTGTTGCGTGCGAAAGGAATATCGGTAAGCCGGGATAATTTTTATTGCAGAGGAGAATTTAAATTTATGCATAAGGGCAGACCAAATGCACAGGATTTAAATGATGCAAAAGATTTTGCAATAAAAATAATTCAAGGCTAAAGAGGATATGCATATGGTCGATGAAGGTATGAAAAACCAGGTTTTCTTAAGGAGAAACAACAAATGAAAAAAAACACTGTCAGAATAATAGCACTTGTTATAGCATCGGCGTTATGCTGGTACTTCTCTGTAGGTTACAGCCATGAATTATTTCATGTTCTGACCGACAGGGAGATCATCAAACCGGCAGATAGTTATGATCTTGTAGTTGACGGCACTGATTTTACGCCGTTTATGAATATTGTGTTTAAACCTTTTATGAATATTATGGCGACGGGTACAAACAGTCTGATAAGTTTCATTATAAATGGAACGTATATTCTGCTTACTACGTTGTTTATTGCTTTATTTACTGTAATACTCAGATTTGCAGTAATTAGAAAAACGGATCATGTCGCGCAATCTGAAGTAAAATTTACAAGAAATTTCATTATCATATCATCGGTTCTGGCTTTTGCGGCGGGTATCTTTGTGTCAAATATCCGGTTGGCATGTAATGTATTTTTACTGTCATGGCAGCAACCGCTGTTTATGTTTTTGATTTACTATCTTGCACTTCGCAAGAGGGCAAATGAAGAAAGTCGGAAACAACCGTAAGAAATTGAATGTCGCATGGCTTTAGCCCTGCGACCTGCTTGCTGCCAACGGCAGCAATTCCCGTAGGTCGGAGATTCAAACTCCCACCT
>CADBTR010000183.1 GCA_902797675.1 uncultured Lachnospiraceae bacterium | reverse complement strand
GGTCTTCGTTGTTGTCTCCGGTGCCTTCGTTGTTGTTTCTTTCTCAGTTGTCGTCTCCGGTGCCTTCGTTGTTGTCTCAGGCTCCTTTGTCGTTGTTTCCGGAGCCTTCGTTGTTGTCTCAGGCTCCTTCGTCGTTGTCTCTTGCTCGGTTGTCGTCTCCGGCACCGTCGTTGTTTCCTTCTCGGTCGTAGTCTGCTCCTCAGTAGTTGTCGGAATCACTGTGACATGAACGGAAGTTCCTTTCGTCGCAACCTTATATACCCCCGATGCATTAATATTCTTTGCAAAAGCATATCCAAAGAAATCAAAATCAATCGTTCCGCTCTCGCCCATATCTTCCGGAATCTTTACCCGCGCGGTATACAATACCACCGGCTGACTGGTCTGCGTGATATAATCTTCGGTTCCATTTTCTCCGTAACGCACCTCGGCAACTCCCAATGAGTGATTCGATTGTCTGTAGGTCGGTACATACACCCCCTTCACCGCAGAATTTTCCACATACACCGCATCTCCAAGGCTCAAATGGCACTCCAGCGAATGTATCACTTTTCCCTTGATCGTCAAACCACCTGCTGTTGTCTTATCAACATCATCCGATCTGGAAGATTGAAATTTGTCCAGTGATACTGTTAATGTAATCACATCCCCCTGCTTCACTTCCGTCTTATCCGCGCTGACACTTAAAATCACCTCTGCCTCACTCTCAGCTACCGCATTGGTTGCCGCAGCGTCCGTATAGGATACCTGTGTGATCGCAAGAACTGCCACCAACAGGCTGCATACGATTTTTTTTACATATTTCACCATCTGTTCCTCCCCCCTACTGATAAATAAACTGCACATTCGGGCATTCATCAAAAGCCAGTTCATCTACAGAAGTTGAACTTGAAAGTCTTACTGTTGTAAGATTGCTGCAGCAATAAAATGCCCAATATTCAATACGGGTAACCGAACTTGGAATCGTGATGCTTGTCAGCGAATAGCAATTCTGGAAAGACTTTGCCCCGATATACTGAAGCGTATTCGGAAGTGTGATTCCCGTCAGCTTATCACAATGTAAAAATGCTTCATCCTCAATCATAACTACCGTATAGGTCTGCCCGTTATAAGATACGGTAGACGGGATTGTGACATTTCCGGTAGCACTTGCCGCTTTGACGCCACAATAATTATTATCATAATATTCATATTCCACTACAAGAGAATCTACGATTTCTCCGGATTCTCCGCCACCGCCGGATTCTCCACCACCGCTGCTGCCTCCTCCGGATTCCGATCCGTCCAGAGATGTGATGATACCAAGAATATAGGATTGGATCTTCTCCATATCAAGAACGGAAAGTTCGGTATTTCCCTCGTTCAAAAGACCTGCCTGTTTCTTTGCGCCTGACAGTTCGCTGATTCCAAGCACGCTCTTTTGAATTTCCTCCATATCGGTCACATTGATCCCGCCGTCTCCGTTTACATCTCCCTTAATGCATATCGTATAAGTCCCGACAGTTTTTCTTGCAGCTGTCTGAATCTTAATCACATCTCCGCTTCCGATCTCAGAAACGCCCGAAACACTTTTCCCGTCTCTCGTCACCGTTAATTTATTCGTTGATTTATATGCTTTTACCTTACTGTTTACATCACTAACCGTTGTGCCTGCCGGAAAACCGTACAGATAACCGTTATCATCTAAAGTAAGGTTATAGGTTCCGTCATTTGCTATTCCCTCAATGGCATCTGCAAAGGATACCGTCGGCATACTTACGCTTATCAGTGCCGAAGCTAATGCCCCTGTCAGGAACTTTACACTTTGTTTTAACATAGTTTCCTCCATTCCTATTACAAAAAACAACCAAAATAACAACCATGAAAGTAAAATCTTTTGTTACCATTCACAGTCCTTCCCTGTGGATAATAACAACCTTTCAATAAAATTTTACCAAATTATCATAAAAAAATCAATAATCAAATAGGAGGGATTTCATCTCCCTCCTACTTGATACGGCTACACCGCTTTCATCTCATGTCCTTCGGACATTCGGTTTTCAAACTTTAACCTACATGTCTCTCAAATCTTGTAAATCCCAGAATCTTCTCGATCTCCTCCAAAGCATCCGCCGGAATCTTAAATCCGCTGGCTGCAAGATTATTTTCAAGCTGCGAAGGCTTGCTGGCACCGGTGATCACGCTGGAAATCACCTGTTTTCTTAAAATCCACGCCAATGCCAGAACGGACATATTTGTTCCAAGCTCTCCGGCAATCTTTTCGAGTTTTTCCACTTTATCCAGATTTTCGTCCGTCAAAAGATTATTGATCTGTTTATCCACCTGATGGGTAGCTCTGGATCCCTCCGGATACGGCTGACCTTTCTTATACTTTCCGGTCAAAAGTCCCTGTGCCAGAGGCGAAAACG
>CADBTR010000182.1 GCA_902797675.1 uncultured Lachnospiraceae bacterium | reverse complement strand
TCCGGCTCTTCTATCTCCGGTTCTTCCTCTTCTTCCTCGACTTCCGCTTCCTCCGCAAAGCTTTCCTCCGGCTCTTCTATCTCCGGTTCTTCCTCTTCTTCCTCGGCTTCCGCTTCCTCCGCAAAGCTTTCTTCCGGCTCTTCTATCTCCGGCTCTTCCTCTTCTTCTGCAAAGACTTCCGCTTCCTCCACGAAACTTTCCTCCGGCTCTTCTATCTCCGGTTCTTCTTCCACAGGTTCTTCAGGAATTTCAAGCTTTCCAAGCATTTCTTCCGAAATACCCATCGGGAAATTCAGATAATCATCCAGAGAGATTTGACGATCTCCCCCAAAATTTGGCAATCCCGGCAACTCTACAGGAATTTCTTCCTCTGCTGCCGCCTCCTCTGCCTCGGCTTCCGGTTCTTCTTCCTCTGTTTCCGCTTCTTCGACTTCTTCTTCCGGCTCCTCCGACTCAGTTTCCGCTTCTTCGGCTTCTTCTTCCAGCTCTTCCGACTCAGTTTCCGCTTCTTCGGCTTCTTCTTCCGGCTCCTCCGACTCAGTTTCCGCTTCTTCGGCTTCTACTTCCGGCTCCTCCGTCTCTGTTTCCGCTTCTTCGGCTTCTACTTCCGGCTCCTCTGGCTCAGTCTCCAATTCTTCAACTTCTACTTCCGGCTCTTCCGGATAAAAGATCCGTTCCTCCACAATATGTGGTTCTTCCTTCGTCACACTTGACGTATTCTCGCTCCGAATCGGTGTGAAAATCTTGGTATCACCCATATTCCGGATACTTCTGGTTGTCCGAAAGACCTTCGTATCCCCCAGATCTCTTCCGGATTCATCTCTTTCAGGCTCTCTCGGAAATAACTGTTCCACCTGTTCTCCCATCTCCACAATATGCTGCCTTGCCAGTTCCTCCGGTGTTTTTACCGCATGAACCGGTTCCTTACGCGCTTCCATCTGCCTGATATATTCATCCGCATCGGCAGCACTCTCATCGTAAGTCGCTCTTACATACGCTTCCTCGGAAGCCGCTTCATAATCCGGAGCTTCCGGTTTCTGCTCCGTCATCGGCTTAAAGTAACTGTCCTCTCTGACCCGTTCCTCCCGCTCTTTGCGAAACAGTTCTTCCATACTTTCCTTTAAAGCATTTTGAATATTCTGCGTATTATATTTATTGGAGACATCCATTTCCTTTACCCGGATGTCCTCCGCATTTACACTGTTCTGTCCCGTCTTCTCTCTCCAACGGTTCTCATAGCGCTCCTGCTGGCTCTTGGATAACGGCGTGTAGATCATCTTAAGATCCATCGCCTTGTCAACATACTTTCCGTCACTGAACCAAAGCATTACCGTATCGCACTGCTCGATACACTTATCTCTCTGACCTGATTTATGATACAGTTTCGCCAGTTCATAAGCCCAGCGGTCATCCATATCCTCTTCCAGATATTGCTCCAGAATATGGATCTGCTTATCCAGAGACTCTCCCTTTGCCTTCGCCAGTTCATATTGCAAAAGATATTTGGAAATATCCTTCGGTGCGGCTGATACAAAGTCATCGTAATAATCCTCCGCATCTTCAATCTCTCCGCACTTAATACAGATCTTTACCAATTTAAACGCGATCTGTCTTCCAAGTCCGCTTCTGTTATATGCAATCTTAAGATTTTCCTTCGCCTCTTCATATCGCCCGCACGCTTCATAAACATCTGCGATCAATACGATTGTCTGATTATTCTTTACCTTATACCACTCGATCGTATCCGCGATCTTTGCAGCTGTAGCATAGTCCTTCTTCCGGATCAGCTTTTTGATCTGCTCCAGCTTCATGTTATATTCGTACTTATCCATGTGACTGTCCTTTCTGTATGTTCCCTGCTTCTAAACAGAATCTGCCTTTATCATAGCACAACTTTTGTAATCTTTCAATGACGAATCCTCTGAGTAAAATGGTAAATTGATCCGTGATATTCCATGTCATATGCCGTTAAAACTGCAACGTCCCCTGCTCATACGTCATCGTGCTGTAATCCAGCCGGGAACTGTCCACATTGCTGAAATAATCCGTCACAACCGTCTGCTGCTTTCCGTCCAGTAATTTCTGCCCAAGAACATAATTCACATCAAATCTTCCGGTAATCGCAGGCGTTGCCCCGCGGCATGGGACGATCAGCTGAACATTGTTGGTTTTTAACATTTTAAAGATCGGTTCCCAGATATAGATATCCTTTGCCGCGCCGAAAGGATTATCGATAAAAATCGTCTTCAACAGAGAAGTGCTGTCCGTATCTCGGGAATACATGCAGGATATATAATTGATAATGCCGATGAGAAACTGGATATAGATTCCCTGAGACTGTCCGGTACTTCCCACAGCCTCCTCGTATCTTAAATATCTGCTCTGTTCCTTCATCCGCTCCCGCTTATACAGATTCAGCCGGATCCCGTTCATATCCGTCACGATCACCGCAAATAAATGCTTCCATGAAAGTCTGGATTTCATATATCTGACGCGCTCCGCCTCTCCTGAGATACGATCTGCTTCGGCTACCGTTTCATCAATATAAGCCGCCATTTTCTCCCGGTAAGTTTCCTCTTTCACATACGGAATCTGCAAAGATATGATCGGAATATTCTCCCCGTCCATCACAATTTTTGATAACTTGGATAATTTTTCCAATTCCGTCCTGATATTCACACAACTTTGAATACACTGACTCTCAAAGTTCTCCTTGATCATCTCCATATTCTCTATGCTTCCGCAGATCCTGTCTTTTTCCAGTCTCAAACATTCCGAGATCTCACGAAGCCCCTTCATCAGCGCTTCCGTCTCTCCCAGATTTTTCGGCATCACGGCATTTGCGCGGATTTCCTCCCCCAAAGCCTCGCAATTCATCAGCCGAAGCGTCTGCACCAGCATATCCTTTTCCTGGTCAAACAGATTTCTTCTGTCTTCCAGATCCTTTTGGAAGTTTGTATATTCTGCCATCGCCTTTTCGATCCGTTCCCGCAGATCTGACGCACCCTCATATCCGGCGTCGGAATAAGCAGCTTCCATTTCCTCCGTCACGATCTTGCGAAGATCATGGTGGAGCAGTTCCCATTTTCTGAATTCTTTCTCATTCTCCTTAGACTGCTGCAAAAGCTCCTTTTCCTCCCGGTCTAACCGGTCAAGCATCTCCTGCCGCTCATTTTTGTAAGCTTCCGGACTCTTTCCGCCGAGATCCATTTCTTCAAAAAATCCATACTTTTGATTCATTGCCTCTCTGCCATGCGCCATTGCTCCGTCTAACCGGTCTTTTTCCGACCGTCTTTTCCCGCATTCCTGCTGCAACATTTCACATTCCCGACCGGCTTCCTCGATCTTACGCCGTTTCCCGATCAATTCTTCTCTTGACGTCTCGAACCCTTCTCCCGCCAGATATGCCTGCTCTACGACTTCCTGCGAGATGCCTTTATAATCAATGGACTGTAAAGATTTCTCCATCGCGATCTCATAATTGTCCAATAATTTCTGCTTATCCGCAACATCGCTGTTATCCCCCTCATATGCCATTGCCACACCGGACAAACGGCTCTCCAGCTGACTGTCGGACAATTCGTCATACGTTGCATCAACAGCTGCATCACTTACATATTTGCGATATTTTTCCCACATTTCCTTCATATCGCTTTGCTGTTTCCGGATCTTTGACAACCTGTCTTCATCCGCTTTGACCTTTGCTCTCCACGCCTCCAGTCGTCCGCTGTAATTTTGAAGATTTTGTCTTTGCATCCTTCCTTTCTGTCTGTGTTCCTGCAATTCACTCTCTAATTTCTTTACCCTCTGTTCAGATTCCATAATTTTCTCAATGATCTGAATTCTGACCTGTAACCCCTCTCTGGCTTCAGACAATTCCGCTTTTTCTGTCTCCATGTCCCGGAATTCCTGTATCTTAAGTTCCACATCCTGTTTTTCTCTGCGAATGAGGCTCTCACGCTCCTTATAAGTCTGACGAAGCGTTTCGTATTCCCCCTCCGCTTCCGCAAGGCGTTCTTCTTTTCCTCCGAGAAATTCTCTGATTTCTTTCAGATCATCGCGATATACGTCTTTCTTTTCCTCAATTCTGCGAAGTTCTTCTCCTATGCGGTCAAGCTCTCCGTCCACTTTCTGAATACAGCGTTTTTGCGCCTCCTCCTCATAAAACAGATCGTTGGGATATTTTGCGTAGCTTACTTCCTCTCGGGTAAGATATTCTCCGCTCTCCAATGCTTTTTCAAAAATTAACGGTACGATCACATTGTCATTCACCAGCTGCCCGATTTTTTCATCATTCCGGATCTGCTCGTAATGATTGCGGATCACGATTCCGTAAGGAAGATACGGTGCCCGCTCGATCAGGCTTCTCTTTTGCTCTGCCGGATATGCCTCCAGATAGTCGATCCCGGAAACCGCTTCCTCATCATGATAACGTCTCAGATAATCAAGCACAGCTTCCGCCTGTTCCGGCACGACAACAGGACAGCCCTTTTTCAATGCCTGCATCTGTTCCTGCAGTTTTTTCTGTTCCCTGATCAGATTTCGCGCCTGTTCTTCCGCTTCCGCAAATTTCCCCTCCAAAAAATCCGCCAGTTTTTCGCTGTCTTTTTCCCGATAAACCGTTTTTAATTTTTCCAGCTTTTCCTTATCATCGGAAAGCTCCATTCTTCGGGTAATATTTTCTTCCAGAAGTTTCTCGCATTCCTCCTGCTCTTTTTCAAACACCGAGACCGCATTTTCCTTTGCTCCCTGCTCCTGTTTATTCTGCGCAAGGCGCTGCATCATCTCCTGCTGCTGCTTTTCATTTTCCAAAAGTTCCTTTTTTGCCGCCGTAACTTCCCGATCCAGCTGATATACCATCAAAAGATCTACCGACCGTTTCCACCGGGCAATATTTTCATTTTCCGAATCGATCTCTTCTTCCAGTTCTTTTGCCCGGAATTCATGTATCGCAAGCTGATTGACCGTCTCCTCTTTTAATTTCTCCAGTTCTTTTCCGCTCTCCGCATGGGTTCCCGATTTTCCGGTTTCTTCCCTGTACAAGGTTTCCAGCTCTGCAAGCCGCTTGTCCACACGCTTTTTTTGCGCTGCGGCGAGAGCCGCAAGCTCCGTCCACAATCCCGCCTTATCTTCGTTCATACGGGCAATGACGGTTCTCACGCTCTCGCTCTCTTTTTTATAATATAAATAATCCAGATAATCATTCATGCCCTCGGCAAATATCAGATCTTTTTTTAATTCATCCCTTATTTTCTCCGCCTTGCCGCATTGCTCCTGCAGCTCGCATAATTTATCGTTTACAGCTTCCGCCTGTATCTGCAATTCTTTTACAGCCGCAAAATCAATTCCTCTTTGCTGCACGATTTTCTCCGCTTTCAGCTTTTCTATCCGCTCCTGCTTTTGTAATCTTTTTTCTTCTTCCTGTTTTAACTTTCCGGCAATCGCTCGCATCCCCGCAACGAGCTCGCGTTCAAACTGTTCCTGACCGAAATAAAGTGTTTTCATTCCGTTTACGCGACCGCAAAAACTCTCGATCAGATCCATCTGGCGATCATAATTTTTCATATCGTCTTTTTTCGCTGCAAGCTCCAATAACTTATCCTTGATCCCGATCAAAGTCTCCACCATCATATTTTCCGTTTTCTCTTCATGATCGGTGGTAAGCATTCTTGTCTTAAATGCTTTTTCGATAATTTCCTCGATCAGCAGATCCTCCACCACTTTCCGGGTCGTTTTATAATTCGTCTCAAAGTAGGTTCTTACATGCCCCTCGGTTTTATTAATTCCCCGGATGATTTCCCACTCGCTCTCATAAATCCCGTATTGCGCAATAAAACGCTGATAATCCCCTTTGCGCTCAAATATTTTCACCTGCAGATTATAATCTTTTTTCTCCAGATCCCGAAGATAATTCTTTAATCCCTGATATGTGATACGCTCCCGGCGCTTCGGATTTTTCTTATCCTGCACCGTCAGCGGAAGATTTTTAATATCATTGTCATTATAATCCCGATAGAAAATAACATAATTAAAATAATCGATGGAAGCATTTCCGTTTTCTTCTTTTTCTTCATCTCTCGCTTTTCTTGCGCAAAAACCGGTCAGCATATATTTGAAATGATCCTTGATATGTACCTCGCTTAATTTCCATTCGATCAGGGAATGAATGGTGCTGCTGCCGCTTCCCGTCCGGAATAATTTTTCCACCGGCTGCTTATCGTCCAGAGTACAATTCGGTATCATATTCTGCATCAATAAAAGCATCAAAACACTTTTTCCGCCGCCGTTTGCCAGATCGTATATTGTATTTTTACAAGAAAAACGCATCATAAAATCATCATAAAACTGCGTACCGAAATTATATTTTACATTATTTACCCTAATTCTATTAATCTGCGGCATTCCTGTCTGCTCCTTTTACTTTTCACCGTCCGTATGTTCCCTCAAAATCTCATATAATCTTCCCTTATGCGCCTCATAATATTGTGTCATCAATGCCTGAAAACGCTCTGTGGGATAATATCTCCCGCCAGATTCCGCAAGCAGTTCCTGGGCTGTCATAAAATTAAATACCAGTTTCACAAAACCGGTCTTTGAGCCCCTTGACGCCCGCGCCGCTGTCTCCTCACTCTGAATAAGCGGCAGATCTTCCCAGACATATGCGATTTCCTGAAAGCTGTTCTGCTCAACCTCATTCAGATTCAATACCTTTAATTCCTTTACGATTCCTGCAAGGGCATCATCTACCGCCCTGATCACATGTTCACTCTTTACATACTCGATCCTGATTCCCTGCTCCCCCTCCTGAAATACAGTCATGATCCGATATATGATAAAATAGCAAAGATACAATTCCCGATTTAATTTGATCCCGATTTCTTTTTTTAATTCCTCATTGGTATAACCGAAGATCCGGTTCGCATCTCCCGGGGTAATATATATTCCGTCATTATATTCAAATAATTCCAGATTTAATTTCTTCATAATAGCCATCACGCAGTCATATACTTCCGTTCCGGCTTCAAATTCCTCATACAGATTTCCGTTTGTACCACCCCGTCTGACTTCCTCGCCGCGAAACAATGCCGCCGCAAGATCCAGGGCTTTCTCCAATGCCGCCATCTCATTCACATCCTTTTATCTCTAAATTGGAGACCTGATATTTTCCCATAATCTCCATGATTTCATCCCGATAGATTACTTCAAACTTAAGACTCCGGTATTGCGGATTCTCCCTTACAACCATTCCCAGATACTCTTCAAAAAAGGTATCCGGTTTCTCCAACACCCGTTCCATACTATAGTCGGATTTTTGCGCCAGATGCGCGAGCATGGAATAATAATCCCCATTGTTCCACACTTCTTCCCCGAGAATCTTTCCCAGATATTCATGAAATTCTTTCAGATAAAAATCTTTTTTCACTGAAATATAATATAATAAAAGTCTCACATAAATCCTGTAATTTTCCCTGATCCTGTTTTCTTCTCTCTCATCATCGGAAATATAATCCTGCTCCTCTTTCCGATCGGTTATTGTCTCCCCTTTTTCCCCTTTTTCCATGGGCAGCGTCAGCAATTTGTCAACGCTTGCAAGGGCAAATTGTTTTTGACTTCGCATCTTAAGAAGCGGCAATATAAACGCCTCCAGCAAAGATGCGTCGTTGCGTTTTATGATTGTTTCCCCCATGGCACGAAAATCATATTTTTTTCTCAATTTGGAAAATTTTGCTTTGGAAACCGCCTCGTCCACCTGGTTCTGCAAAGCTGTGCAATCTTTTAACAATTCACTGTGATTTACCAAAGCCCGCTTTAATTCCTGCTCCAGATATGTGATATCTTTCACGGTTCTCTGATACGCCGCGCCGGAATCCGCCCTTCTCAATGCTTCCCCGATCAGTTCCATATTTTTTCCGAAATATTTCTGTTCCTCCGCAAACCAGCATACCCCGTGCTCCATGAATTCCTCGTATGCCTTCACTCCCGCGAATACGTCATTTGCAAGCAGGCGCAGCACTTCCTCCCGCTGCCGTTTCAGTTTTGCCACCTGGCTGTTGATTCTTCGCACGACTTCAATTCCGCCTTTAAAATTGCGGGCGGAGATCATCTTTGACAATAAGATCTGCGATACATTGATGCTGCTCTCATCCCGGACTTCTTTCGTCTCCAGATAGAATTCCATGGCTTCCGCGGTCAGAAAATAATAGACTGTTTCGTCTTTGATCCTGCTGTCGATGACGCGCAGTCTCGCCACCTTATCTTTCTGTTCTTCCGGATCATAATAGTGATACAGATACGGTTTTCCCTCATTTCTGATCTTATCAAATATATAAGAAGAAAGAGACTGTTCCTCAGCCTGCGTAAGCGCAAGCCCAAAGTCTCTTTCATAAATATCCTTTATAAAAGAAGAATATTCCTCATACGTGACGTCCTTTTCCTTGAAGTTATTTTCCTCCAGAAAAAAACGCATCACTGCCATAAACAGATATCCCATATCCAGCTGCTGATATTTTCCTCCCTGATATTGAGAAAAATCATTTTCCATCAGTCTGAAATATGGATAATATTTTTTCAGGTTCTCCATTCGTTCCCTATGTTCATGGACAATGTCCCGTCTCAGGATATATTCTTCCGCCATTGTTATAACTCCGTTCTTCCTTCCAATGCCCGATATAATGTCATCTCATCGATATATTCCAGATCACCGCCCACCGGCACGCCGCTTGCGATCCTCGTGATTTTTATTCCCAGCGGCTTTACTAATTTGCTGATATACATAGCCGTTGTCTCGCCTTCTACGCTGGAATTGGTGGCAATAATGATCTCATCCACATCTCCTTTTAACCGCTGGATCAGTTCTTTCAATCTGATATCATTTGGAGTAATTCCAAGCATCGGCGAAATTGCCCCGTGAAGCACATGATAAACGCCATCATACTTTCCGGTTTTCTCATATGCCGCAAGATCTCTGGTATTCTCCACCACCATAATCACCTTATGGTTTCTCTTCGGACTGGCGCAAATAGGGCACAGCTCCTGATCGGTGAGCGTACAGCACTCCTTGCAATAATGTATATTTTTCTTTGCCGATATCATCGCATCGGCAATGGACTGCACCTGTTCCTCCGGCATATTGATGATATGAAATGCAAGCCTTCCGGCGGTTTTTGCGCCGATTCCCGGAAGTCTTGAAAGTTCTTCGATCAATTTTGAAATGTGTGAACTAAAATATTCCATCAGAATGGAAAGCCTCCGCCTAAGCCGCCCAGACCGCCGGTAATCTTTGCCATCTCATTCTGGGTCTCCTGTTCCATCTGTCTTAAGGCCTCATTGGTTGCCGCCATCACAAGATCCTCCAATGTCTCAATGTCATCCGGATCTACCACTTCTTCCGAGATCTTGACTTTCGTGATCTCCTTCTTGCCCGATACGGTCACTTCAACGACTCCGCCGCCGGCTGCCGCGGTATATTCCTTCTCCTCCAATGCCGCCGTTGTCTCTTCCATCTGGCGCTGCATCTTCTGAGCCTGTTTCATCAAATTATTCATATTTCCCGGCATACCGCCCGGAAAACCGCCTCTTTTTCCCATGCTTTAAAAATCCTCCTCTTCAATCTTCATGTTGATATTTTTTGTAAGTTCTACAAAACTGTCTTCAAATTTTTCATTTTCTTCCAGATATTTAATCTCAATCCGGACTTCCTTATCAATCTCATCCCCGATAATGCGCTGGATCTCTTCAATCGTAGATTCCCGTTCCAGCATCGCGTAACCGTTTTTGTTCCGCGTGACGATCAGCAATTTCCCCTCCGGCGTTACTGTCAGCTTCACATCTTTTAAATACATTCCCGCCGGCGGAGAGACTCTCCCCTGGATCCGTCCCCAGCTGTTGACTGCCTGCTGAACTTCCTCCGGCACCGCAAGCTCCAGCTTCTTCGGCTGTTCTGCCGCAGACTCCCCGGGTTCCGTCTCCGGCGCCCTGGATGCCACGGTCTCCCTGGTTACGACTATTCCCCGCTCCATCTCTCTTTCCAGATTCGCGATCCGGTTGATCAATGCGTCATTCGTCTGTTCCATCTGCGGCTTCATGAGTTTGATGAAAGCAACTTCCGCCAGAACCCTCTTGGATGTGGAATATTTTAATTGATTTTCCAGATCGGACAAAACCCTGATATAACGCATGACCTGTTCTTCTTCCACCATACCGGCTTCTTCCCGCAATGCCGTAAGACGCTCCTCCGACATATCAAGCAGATCACTGATGTCCTGTCCTCCGGAAGTCATAACCAGAAGCAGATTTCTCAAATACCAGACGAAATCACCTGTGAATTGGTTCAAATCCCGCCCTGTCATAATGACTTCATCTAATTTTCCCAGAACTCCCGTGGTATCTCCATCGAGCATCATCCGAAGCATCCGGCTGAACAGTTCATGATCCACCGCGCCAAGAACTTCCAGCACATGTTCATATGTAAGTTTTTCGCCAAGGTAAAATGCAATGCACTGGTCTAAAAGGCTCAGCGCATCTCTCATGGAACCATCCGCAGCTTTCGCCACATAACGGATCGCCCGTTCCTCCGCCTCGATCTGCTCCCGTTCCAGAAGATCCGCCAGTCTCGCGGAAATCGTATCGATGGAGATCCGCTTAAAGTCATATCTCTGACAACGGGACAGTATGGTAATCGGTATTTTATGTGCCTCGGTAGTCGCAAGGATAAATATGACATAAGACGGGGGTTCCTCCAGCGTTTTCAATAACGCATTGAATGCCCCCAGAGACAACATATGCACCTCATCAATGATGTAAACCTTATATCGCCCCTCTGTAGGCGGATACATTACATTTTCCTTAAGTTCTCTGATATTGTCAACACCGTTGTTGGATGCGGCGTCGATTTCCATCACATTCATGGACGCCCCTGCCGCTATCGCCTTGCAGGAAGCGCACTCTCCGCAGGGACTTCCGTCCTGCAGATTTTCACAATTCACCGCCTTCGCCAGAATCTTGGCGACAGTGGTTTTTCCCGTTCCTCTTGTCCCGCAAAACAGATACGCATGCCCGATGCGGTTCGCCCTGATTTGGTTTTTTAAAGTTGTTACAATATGTTCCTGTCCTTTTACTTCTCCAAAGTGATCCGGTCGGAACTTTCGATATAATGCAGTATATGCCATCTTAATCTCCAAAACTGATTCCGATTGCTTTCGCCTCGCGGATAATGGATGATTTCGGATCCACCATTTTCAGCTTTCCGGCAACATCCTGCAACGGAATCCTCACAATTTCATTATTTCTGATTCCGACCATCTTTCCGTAATCCCCCTCTTTGATCATGACTGCCGCCTCAGACCCGAATCTGGTGGAAAGCACCCGATCATAAGGACACGGGCTTCCTCCCCGCTGTGTATGCCCCGGAATGGTGACCCGAATCTCCTGTCCTGTCTTTTCTTCTATCCGCTTTCCAATCTCATAGGACACAGAAGGATACGGTCTCGTTGCCACCTTGGCCTTATATTCTTTTTTGCTAAGCTGCGCATCTTCCTTGGAAATTGCGCCCTCTGCCACCGCAAGGATGGAAAAACGTTTTCCCTCTTTCGTCCGCTTCTCAATGGCAGCCACTACTTTGTTGATATCATACGGTATCTCCGGCAGCAATATGATATCTGCGCCGCTTGCCATTCCGGCGTGTAAGGTCAGCCAGCCGACTTTATGTCCCATAACTTCCACGATAAATACACGTCCATGGGATGCCGCCGTTGTATGAATGCAGTCGATCGCCTCCGACGCGATATTCACCGCGCTCTGGAAACCAAAGGTCATGTCTGTTCCCCACAGATCATTATCAATGGTCTTTGGAAGGGATACAATGTTCAGTCCCTCCTCCCGAAGCAGATTGGCGGTCTTCTGAGAACCGTTGCCGCCGAGGATTACCAGACAATCCAGATTCAGCCTGCGGTATGTTTTTTTCATCGCCTCAACTTTATCAAATCCGTCTGCTCCGATCACGCGCATCAGCTTAAAGGGCTGACGGCTGGTGCCTATGATCGTGCCGCCTTCGGTCAGTATCCCCGAAAAATCGATGGGCTTCATGACTTTGTAATCTTCATGCATCAACCCCTTGTATCCCTCTAGGAAACCGATGATCTCAACATCTTTCATGTTATTATACAAAGCCTTCGCAACTCCCCGCATCGTTGCATTCAAACTCTGACAATCACCGCCGCTGGTCAATAATCCTACTCTCATACATTACCTCCTCTAAATAAATATAGTTTATTATCTGACTCCTGTTTTCTTTAAGTTTTTCTCCACGATCCTTCTCGCCATCATAACCTGATGGTCACAGCCTTTGCATTTCAGCCGAAAATCCGCGCCGACCCGCAAGATCTCCCATTCACAACTCCCGCAGGGATGTTGTTTTTTTAATCTTATGATCTCTCCTACCTGAAATTCCGTCATCGATCACACCTCTATATACGAAAGAAAACCCATCCAGATGCTATCTAAATGGGTTTTTTTACCTTCTCTACTCTTCACCTACCGCCAGATAAATCGCCATCAATTCGTTCCCGCTCTCCATCATCGGAACGCGCAGTGCCTGCACATCTGTCTGCAAAACAAGATTCTGTCCATGTAAAGCAATCGGCGGCGTAATATCCATGGCAATCCCCTGAGAGGAGAACAACGTTGCCGTATTTCCCATGATCATATTACTAAGCTCGCACAATGCGGAACTTGCCATCTCATCAAATGTTTCAACAGGCATCCCCATCATCATCTTACTTGCAAACATCTTCGCATTATCTTCCGTAAATACCAACAAAACCTGTCCTTTCAGGACACCTGTTACACCAACTTGCAATATCACAGTGGTTCCCGGAAACGTAAGCTTCGCTATTCCGGGTTTTCCAACAGCCAGCTTCATCTGTGTCGTCATCTCGATGACACTGAGACTAGATTGCAAGAAAGGATTCACGTGCACCACATTTAAAGTCTTCATACATTGCACCTCACAATCTCAATATGCTTGAGATAAGTATAACACAACTATCGCCTGTGGGCAAATGATTTTTCAAAAACTTTTTCTCTTTATAATCCACTGCCAGATTCTTTTTCCATCCGGACTCATTGCCTATTCTTCCGCAATACATAAAAGGATTGCAAATAATTCTTTCCCGTTTTCCATAATCGGAATCCGAAGCGACTGCACAGCCGTAGACATATTCAACGCCTGCCCGTACAAAGAAATCGGCGGTGTAATATCCATAGGGATATTTTTCGCCGCAAATAATGTTGCCGTATTTCCCATGATCATATTACTGAGCTCACAAAGTGCGGAAGACGCCATCTCGTCCAGCTGATTTACCGGCATACCCATCATCATCTTGCTGGCAAACATCTTTGCGTTATCTTCCGTAAAAACCAACAAAACCTGTCCTTTTAATACTCCTGTCACTCCGACCCTAAGCACAAACGTCATTCCCGGAAAATCCAATTTTGCCAGACTAGGTTTCCCGACTGCCGCTTTTATCTGTGTTGTCATCTCAATCACACTGAGACTTGACTGCAAGAATGGGTTCACGTGCGCCACATCCAAAGCCTTCAAATTAAATACCTCTCTATTCTTTGTATTCTAGGAAACCTTTCTTTCCGATTGCTGTCTTTCTCCATAAGTGTCAAATCGTTCTTTTATTAATAATTATAGTACAAAATAATACCGACAGATTGTTCCTATCTCCCACCGATATCATAAATATCCCATACATAGTAATATACCCCTCATAAACATTGTTTACGGGGGATACACGAGAGGCGACAATCAGACTCGAACTGATGATCAGGGTGTTGCAGACCCACGCCTTACCACTTGGCTATGTCGCCATGATTATGATGCTTTTCTATTATACCACATTATCTTAAACTGTCAAGTCTAAAAAACATGGAGTGACTCCGACGGGAATTGAACCCGTGTTACCGCCGTGAAAGGGCGATGTCTTAACCGCTTGACCACGGAGCCGTATAAACAGGAACCTTCCTGACAAATGTTTTTGGTTACTGCATCTTCAATCTTCACCTTCAAAACTGCACACATGAAATCTCTTCTTAACCTGTTTCCATCCACTCTCTTCCGACCTTCTGGTCAAGCCCTCGACCTATTAGTATCAGTCAGCTCCATATGTTACCATACTTCCACCTCTGACCTATCTACCTCGTCGTCTTCAAG
>CADBTR010000181.1 GCA_902797675.1 uncultured Lachnospiraceae bacterium | reverse complement strand
GCAGCAGGACAGAGAGTGGAGCTTTGAGGAATTGGCGCAGCTTGCAGCTTCCGTGGTGATGATCGCAGTTCACGGCAGAGACGGAGAAGTGCTGGGAACAGGCTCCGGCATTATGATAAGCTCCAAAGGATATATTCTTACGAATTGTCATGTGGCGGCAGGAGGAGCCTTTTATTCGGTGAGAATTGAGGAAGACGATCAGGTATATCAGACAGACGAGTTAATTAAATACCATCCGGTTTTAGATCTTGCAATCCTGCGCATAGACAGGACATTGCAGCCCCTTACCATTTACAGGGGAGGGAAAGAATTAGTCCGGGGACAGAAAGTGGTGGCTATCGGAAGTCCCATGGGATTGTTCAATAGTGTATCTGACGGAATCATATCCGGATTCCGGAATATCGACAACGTGGACATGATCCAGTTTACGGCGCCCACATCAAGGGGAAGCTCCGGAGGGGCATTATTGAACCTGTACGGACAGGTCATCGGGATCAGCACGGCAGGCTTTGATAAAGGGCAAAACTTAAATCTTGCCATGGGCTACCAATGTATTTTGGATTTTGCAGGGAATTTTCTTGAAAAATCTTCATAAAATGGTATACTTTACACTATAGGTTAAAAGGGAAGGACAGAGATTCATGGCAAAGGAAAGAGAAACCGTAAAAATATCATTAAACGCTCCGGTTGTGCTGACATTTGCATTCATATGTCTGATCGCATTGATTCTTGGGGGATTGACGGGAGGAAAGACAACAAATCTGTTATTCAGCGAATGTCATTCTTCACTGTTAGATCCTTTTACTTACGTGCGTTTTGTGGGACATGTCTTCGGACATGCGAACTGGAGTCATTTTATCGGGAACATGATGCTGTTTCTGGTGGTGGGACCGCTTCTGGAAGAAAAGTACGGCTCCGGAAATCTTATAACGGTAATCTTAGTAACAGCGATTGTGACAGGGGCGGTCAATTATGTTCTGTTTCCGAATACCAGACTGCTGGGCGCCAGCGGTGTTGTATTCGCATTTATCCTGCTGTCGTCAGTGACAAGCATGAAAGACGGAAGCATTCCGCTCACCTTTATATTAGTCGCTGTCATGTACATCGGGCAGCAGATTTATGAAGGATTTTTTGTACAGGATAACGTATCCAACCTTGCCCATATTGTGGGAGGAATCGTCGGAGCGGCTTTTGGTTTCACAATGAACCGGGGCAGACGCTAGGGGGAAAGCGATGTTAGAACACAGAAAACCGGAACATTTGCAGGATTATTTCCGGAAACTTTCCGAGCGGAAGCAAAAGGGGATCTATTTTTGCAGATTGAACGGATATAATGAGGAAATTGACAACTTCATAGAGCAGTATTATGAAAAAGCCAGACAAAGCGGTGCGGTGATCGAGGGAAGGATTCCCAATCCGGATGAGAAAAATCTCGCTTATTATGGGGAAATTATGGGCAGCGCTTACAGACTGGACAGGGATTTTATCAGCCAAAGTCTGAAAAAATGGCTGCCGAGAATGGGGGAATATCAGCGGAAAGCCGTTGCGGGAGCCATCTACGATACGCTGGATGACATGAAGCGAAAGGGCAAGAATGAAAATATCCAGAAAAATGCGTATATCAAATTCATGTGCTGGCTGTATTATAAGTTTGAACGGGTAACGGAACAGCTGGGGCAGGAGGAAGTTCCAAAGATTCTTTACGAGGGGGATATCTCCAATTATGAATTGAAACTGATCCTGGTGCTGGCGGGAGCCGGCTGCGATGTGGTGCTGCTCCAGTATAAGGGAGATGCGGCATATCGGAAGCTGGATCCGGAGTCGGAATATTCTTATGCTTATCAGGCGGCGTCGGAGCGTCCGTTCCCGCCGGAGTACTGCATTAAATTCATGCGCGACCGCAAGGCTTCAAGGCAGAACAGAGAACGGCTGTACGGTCCAAAGTCAAGTTATGCGGGCTGCGTCAATGCGTGGGCAACGGGCAAAGAATATGAAGACCTCACGAGAGCACCGGCAGTCAGGGGAAATGATAAGAATTGTTTTTATAACTGTTTTTACCGACTGCGGGGCGTGGAAGATAAGACAATTTACGCCAACCGCTTATACCGCTTGTGGCTGGATCTAAAAAATGCCGGCAGAAAAACAGTGATTGTGGAGGGGGAGATCAAAGCGCCTTCCACAGAGGAAATCGCGCAGATCCGCAGGGACAATTATGACCGGTTTGACCGGATGATCGCCGCATTGGAAGTAAATCTGCCGAATTTCAGCGATTTTGAATTGCAAAAATTAGTAAAGAAAGCATTTGTAGATACTTTAGCCGGTGAACAGGAGGCGGCGGGAGGAAATCTGAACAAATTAAACAACCGGGCAGTCTATCTGCTGTGCTGGCTGAAACGGTTTCAGAGCGACCTGTTTTCCGGATTGAAACTTCCGGAAGTATCCTGCTTTATCCATCTGGGAGGGTGCAAAAACGGGAACGAAGCCATGTTTTTAAAATTCCTTGCGAAACTTCCCGTGGACGTCGTGATCCTTGTGCCGGATCTGAATGACAGCTGTTGTCTTACGGATCCGATGCTATTGGAGAAAAAATATGAACAATCCCATCACATGGAACATTATCCGACGGAGGATACACAGGTATTGATGGGAACGGCGGCATATCACGCCGAGCGGGATCTGGATCAGATGATGTATCAGGATTCCGGTATTTACCGGAACCAGCAATACGGGCGGGCAACTTCCGTCACCTTGCGAACCATGTTTGAAGAGATCCCGATTCTCTGGGACGAGGAGATGAAATACCGGCCGAATTTCAGCGTCGTGGATTCCGTCGTCAATATTCCGGTGATCTATTCCAAGATATCCGGCGTCAAAGACGGTGATGTAAACGCCTATTGGAATTTTATCCGCCCGCTGGTGACGGAAGATACCATATTAGTAAAACAGGCGCCCTACATTGCGGAGAATGCTCCCAATCCTATGAAAAGCTACGCCATACAGTTTTATAAAAACGGCAGACTGCAAAGGGAGAAGATCAAAAATCACAAAGATTATCCTTACGCTTATCTGCGGGAGGAGATACAGGAATATATCCTTGATAAATTGCAGCTTTTGATCCAGCAAAAACTCATTCAGGGGATCGGGGAAAACGGCATGGAATATACGGTGATCGCAACGGTCTTAAACCTGAACAAAGATATTTTGCGGCTGCTGCAGAAATTCGATTTTACCAAAAAAAATCCGAAATTATTATACATCAATACCACGGAGACCATGATTTCCCTGGAAGACAGTATTGTCTGCGCATTTTTGAATCTGGTGGGGTTTGACGTGATCTTCTTCGTGCCTACGGGATACCGGAATGTGGAGAAATATTTTAATAAAATCGTGATGGAAGAACATCAGATCGGCGAGTACAAGTACGACCTTACGGTGCCGGATCTGAAGTCATCAAATAACCGCCGTTTCTGGCAGATAAATTTTTTTAAGAGAGGTAATTGATTATGGGACTGGACTTTAAGAAACCGACAACCGCGGTACCTGCGCAGACAATGCAGCCGGAGACGGGTGGAGACATCGAAGTCGTCAAAGAGTATGACATTGTTGCGGATCGCAATCAGATGAATGCGGAACTTGTAAATTCGCCGGAAGTCGATAAGATCGCAAGCGAGATCGAAGTATACAATATGGAGAGTATTGTGTCCTTTGGCGGCGAAGTGGCGGAGGAGATCTCAAAAGCATCGGATGTGGTGCTGAATAACGCAAGTATGTCTCAGCTTGACAATACAAGCGTGATGATGAATACTCTTGCAAAAATCATGGATAAATTTGATATTGATGAGATCAAGGCGGAGCCGGGATTTTTCGGAAAATTGTTCGGAAATGCAAAGAAGCAGCTGGAAAAGATCCTTGGAAAATATCATACCATGGGGGATGAGGTAGACAAGATCTATGTGGAATTAAAGAAATATGAAGACGAGATCAAACAGTCCAACCGGAATCTCGATGATATGTTTAACGCAAATGTGCAATACTATCATCAGTTGGTAAAATATATTCTTGCAGGCGAGCAGGGCTGCAAGGAACTGGAAGATTATATTGCTCAAAAGAAACAGGAGATGGAGAAGACGGGCAATCGTGAATTGCAATTTGAGATCCAGTCCCTGGAGCAGGCATTGATGATGTTAGAGCAGCGGGTACAGGATCTCAGAACTGCGGAAAATGTGGCAATGCAGTCGATCCCGATGATCAAGACCATGGAATTCAGCAACATGAATCTTGTGCGGAAGATCAATTCGGCATTTATCGTGACCCTGCCGGTATTTAAGCAGGCGCTTGCCCAGGCGATCATGTTGAAACGCCAGAGACTTCAGGCAGAATCAATGGCGGCGCTGGATGAAAAGACCAATGAAATGCTGCTTAAGAATGCACAAAATACGGTAGAACAATCCAAGATGACGGCACGTCTGGCTTCCGGCAGCTCCATTAAGATCGAAACGCTGGAGCAGAGCTGGAGAACTATTGTAAATGGTATCGACGAGACACGCCAGATCCAGGAAGACGCAAAACGCAAGCGCATAGAGGATCAGGCAAGGCTCGAACAGATAAAGCAGGAATTTAATGAGAAATATCATATGCCTGCGCAGAAAAAATAACAGTTGCCGTTTGGAATAACCGTCTTTATGTTTTAAGGGCAGTTGTGAGGTAAGCGGTAACGGACATCACAAAAAAGGAGGAATTGTAACATGGCAATTAATTTATCAAAAGGTCAGAAAGTCGATCTGACAAAGGGAAATCCTTCGTTAAAGAGCATTATGGTAGGACTTGGCTGGGATGTCAATGCTTTTGACTCCGGCGCGGATTTTGACCTGGATGCGGCGGCATTTATGCTGGATGCGTCGGGAAAATGCCCGACAGAGAAGGAATTTGTATTCTACGGAAATCTTGTTCACGCCAGTGAGTCCGTAAAACATATGGGTGATAACCTGACCGGCGAGGGCGAAGGCGATGACGAGCAGATCTTTGTAGACCTGACGAAGATTCCTGCTAATATTGAGAAAATTGCATTTACCGTAACAATCTACGATGCAGAGACAAGAAATCAGAACTTCGGACAGGTAAGCAACTCCTTTATCCGGATCGTGGATGCATCCAATGATACGGAATTGATCCGTTATGATCTGGGCGAAGACTTCTCCATCGAGACGGCAGTCGTAGTCGGTGAATTATATCGTCACAATGGTGAGTGGAAGTTTAACGCCATCGGAAGTGGTTTCCAGGGCGGACTTGCAGCGCTGTGCGGACATTATGGAATACAGGTGGCGTAGGACAATTGTGTAATATGAATAATTCATTTGCGCGGAAGAAATAACAGGAACAGGAAAGGAAGGTAATATTATGCCGGTTAATTTGCAAAAAGGACAGAAAGTTAGTTTAACAAAGGGGAATCCGGGACTTAAGAATGTGGTGGTAGGTCTTGGCTGGGATGTGAATCAGTTTGATACAGGCGGTGATTTTGATCTGGATGCGGCAGCATTTATGTTGACGGATTCCGGAAAAACATCCTGCTCCGAGGATTTTGTATTCTATGGAAATCTGAAGCATCCGTCGGGAAGCGTAGAGCATATGGGTGATAACCTGACAGGCGCCGGTGACGGTGATGACGAGCAGATCAAGGTTGATCTGTCGGCAGTTCCTGCGAATATCACAAAGATCGCATTTACGGCGACGATCTATGAGGCAGAGGCAAGACATCAGAACTTCGGACAGGTAAGCAACGCGTTTATCCGTATTTACAACGAGACAACCGGTGAGGAACTGCTGCGTTACGATCTGGGAGAAGATTTCTCCATTGAAACAGCCGTTGTATTCGGTGAATTGTATAAAAACAACGACGAGTGGAAATTCAATGCTATCGGAAACGGATATCAGGGCGGACTTGCGGCGCTGTGCGGAAGCTACGGCGTAGAGGTCGGATAATTAAGCAGATTGCCAAAATCTCTGATTTTGTGCAAGTCGCTTATGCAGTAGCTAAACTATTGTTATTAGAGGAGGAAAACATGTCAGTTAGTTTACAAAAAGGACAGAAGGTAAGTCTTACAAAAGACAATGCCGGTCTGTCAAAGGTTGTGATCGGTCTTGGCTGGGATGAGGCGCCGAGAAAAAAATCATTGTTCGGTCCGAAACCGGAACCTATCGATTGTGATGCGTCTGCAATCATGTTGCAGAACGGCAAGCTTATGCGCAAGCAGGATCTTGTCTATTTCGGAAATCTGAGACACCAGTCGGGAAGTGTACAGCATATGGGCGATAACCTGACAGGCGCCGGTGACGGCGACGATGAGCAGATCGTGGTAGATCTGAGCAGCGTACCGTCAGAGTTTGACCGGATCGTGATCGTAGTCAATATTTATCAGGCAGTTCAGAGAAAACAGCACTTCGGTATGATCCAGAATGCATTCTGCCGTCTGGTAGACGCAAGGACAAACACAGAACTTTGCAAATACAATCTGACGGAGGATTATTCCGGTATGACCGCCTTGATCTTCGGTGAGGTATACCGCAATAACGGCGAGTGGAAGTTTAACGCCATGGGACAGGGAACGACGGATCCGGGCCTAGGCGAACTTGCAAACAGATATACGAAATAAAGTATCACAGAAAGGTAGAATCACATGAAGTTTAATGGACTTACGGATAAAGAAGTTGAGGAATCCAGGGCAAAAAACGGCGCGAACAGCCTGCCGGAATCGGAACCTACAACTTTCTTTGAAGCGTTTATGGAAACCTTTGAAGATCCGATGATCAAAATATTAGTGGGAATTGCGATCCTGATGATCGTAATGTTTTTCTTCGATTATGCGGAAATCTATGAACCGTTGGGAACCATTGTTGCAGTTTTGGTGGTGGCGTTTGTGTCAGCAAAGACCAGCGTTGCCAGTGACACGAAATACCGGGAATTAAAAGACAGTACCAAGAAAGACGAATGTAAAGTATACCGGAACGGCGTTGTCACTGTCATAGAAGTGGATGATGTGGTTGTGGGAGATAAAGTTCTCCTGCAATCCGGTAATAAGATCCCTGCGGACGGCGTTCTTGTTGACGGAAGTCTCAGGGTGGACAATTCCGCATTAAACGGAGAGGCGGAGGAATGTAAGAAAGAGGCGGCGGATATCAGCTTTCAGATGACGGAGAATATCACCGGCGATACTTTTGTGGACAAACATTCCCTTTTTCGCGGAGCAGTAGTTTTTGACGGCGAAGGCGTACTGGATGTGCGCAGAGTCGGATTAAAGACCATGATGGGAAAGATGGCGGAGGAGATGCAGGAAGACGAGCCGGATTCCCCGTTGAAAGTAAAACTGGCGAAACTTGCCGGTCAGATTTCAACTTTCGGTTATATCGGCGCTATCGTGATCGCATTGCTGTATATGATCCATTTCGTGGTTACGGCAGGCGGAATATCCGAATTCTTTGGATTGGGAGCAGGACCGATCATTGAAAAACTGGTCGATGCGGTGTCACTTGCCATTGTAATCATCGTCTGTGCGGTGCCGGAAGGTCTTCCGCTTATGATCTCCCTTGTGCTGATGCAGAATACCAGCAAAATGCTGGATCACAACGTGCTTGTGCGCAAGGCGGAAGGTATCGAGACCGCCGGCTCCTTAAATATCCTGTTCAGTGATAAGACGGGAACTATTACAAAAGGTCAGCTGGAAGTTGTAGAATTCTTTACGGCGGACGGAATCACCATCCCGCTTGCGGAACTTGGAAAACACAGCAAGGTAAAAGGTTATGTGGATCTTGCCATCGGCAAGAACACGCAATCCCTCTTTGACGATGAACATCGGGTCATCGGTGGAAATGCCACCGATCAGGCATTGATGAAATTCATCGGCGAAGATACTTTTAACACGCTGGCTGCCGATGCGGAATGTCAGATCACAGCTTCTCAGGGATTTAATTCGGCGAATAAATTCAGTCAGGCGCATATCGCAAGTATCGGCAAGACCTTTTACAAAGGCGCGCCGGAGCGGCTGACGGCAAAGGCGACCAAGTATCTGGATGCGGACGGAGAGATCAAAACTCTGGATATGGACGCATTAAACGCCAAGATCGACAGCCTTGCGGCAAAGGCTATGCGTGTATTGTCCTTCGGCTATTCCGAGAAAGAACTGGTGGAAAATTCCATTAATGACGACCTTGTGCTCATCGGACTTGTAGCGATCAGAGACGATGTGCGGGCGGAGGCAAAGGATGCCATTGCGGAAGTGCAAAAGGCGGGAATTCAGGTAGTAATGATCACCGGTGACCGTCTGGAAACGGCAGTTGCCATCGCAAAAGATGCAGGGCTTGTAAAGAGCGATGATGATGTTGCCCTTTCGTCAGCACAGCTCAATGATATGAGCGATGAGGAGGTTAAGAAGATCATTCCAAGGATCCGTGTGATCGCCAGAGCCCTTCCTACGGATAAATCCCGTATGGTGCGGTTGTGTCAGGAAATGAATCTTGTGGTAGGCATGACCGGTGACGGTGTCAACGACTCCCCTGCCTTAAAGAGAGCGGATGTGGGATTTGCCATGGGCAGCGGTACGGAAGCTGCGAAAGAGGCCGGAAAGATCGTAATCCTTGATGATAACTTCAAGTCCATCAAAGACGCCATCTGGTACGGCAGAACAATTTATCACAACATTTTGAAATTCTGTAAATTCCAGCTTGTCATCAATGTGACGGCAGTGGTAGTCAGCGCCATCGCACCGTTCTTCGGCGTGGAGGAGCCATTGAAGGTAACCCATCTGTTATTTGTCAACCTTGTTATGGACAGTTTGGGAGCAATCATGCTTGGCAACGAGCCGGCTCTGGAAAAATATATGGGAGAAAAACCGAGACGGCGTGATGAGAGCATCATCAGCAAGCCTATGGGGGCACAGATCCTTACCATGGGAGCATGGCTTACCATCGTAAGCTTCGTCTTCCTGAAAGTTCCGTTTTTTGGAGAATTGTTTGGCAGCGATGAACAGTTAAAGACCGGATATTTCGTACTCTTTATCTGGGCTGCATTGTTTAACGGCTTTAATGTCAGAGATGACGGATATGCGATACTTAAAGGACTGGATGAAAATACCGGATTTATGAAGGTATTTGTTGCCATCGTTGCCATACAGGCATTGCTTGTCAACGCGGATCTGATTCCGTTAGAAGTCTTTAAATTTATCGGGGAAATGTTCAGCTGTACCCACTTCGGAGTGGCAGGCTGGGTATGCGTGATCCTCCTTGCGGCGACCATGATACCGGTAGATCTGATCCGAAAATCGGTGGTAAACAAGAAAAATTAACAGGAGCAACAGTGATAAAAAATCGGCAGATTATAGTGTGATTAAGAAAAACGGCTGCGCGGGAAACTGCGCAGCCGTTTGTTCTCGTCGGAAATTGTTTCCGATGCCTTTGCCAGATCATTTTGTACTTCCATTTGCTTTCCTCTTCTCTTGTGTTTTTATTATAGCACTTTTTCTGTCAATCTTTCATAAGATTTTTTGGAATGTCCGGCGTAAATAATTTCTTGAAATGAAGTTACTAAGTTGGTATAATGATTTTAGGTTTATAAGTTGAAACCGGGTAACGAATT
>CADBTR010000180.1 GCA_902797675.1 uncultured Lachnospiraceae bacterium | reverse complement strand
GTGTCCACACCGCCTCATTCGGTTTCATTGTGTATGCACAATCATTCTGCGTAAATGTACCGGCAATTAAATTTACGATGTACTAGCGGCGAAGTAGCCCGGAACCCCGGATAACGAGAATTTTGCAGGAATTCGAGCGCGGGGTTCTGAATAGTTGCAGTATTATAAAAAATGAAAGAGGTACACGATGAAATTAATTTTAATTCGCCATGGTGATCCGGATTATGTCAATGACAATCTGACGGAAAAAGGGCGCAGAGAAGCGGAATTATTATCCCGACGCGTCAGTCAGTGGGAAGTAAAAGATTTTTATTGCTCGCCATTGGGAAGGGCAAAGGCTACGGCGGCTTATTCCATGGAAAAAATCAACCGGACACCGATTGTATGCGACTGGCTGCAGGAATTTTATTATCCGGTGGAAGATCCGGTTACCGGAAATAAGCGGATCGCATGGGATTTTATGCCTGCTTACTGGACCACGCAGGAATTGCTGTATGATAAGGATCACTGGATCGATCATCCGGTCATGAAGACAGGAGCGGAATTGCAAAAAGCATATCAGGATGTATGCAGCGGCATCGACGGGATCTTGCGGGAGCATGGTTATGAAAGAAACGGAAGGTATTACCGGGCAGTAAAGCCGAATAAAGATACCGTTGTGATCTTTTGTCATCTGGGTGTTTCCTTTGTGATGATGTCCCATATTTTAGGTGTTTCCGCACCGCTTTTATGGCAGCAGTTTTTCATAGCGCCGACATCTGTCACGCTTTTGTGTACAGAAGAACGGGAACAGGGAAATGCCGCGTTTCGCGTAAAGATGATGGGGGATGTCAGTCATTTGCTCAACGGGGGAGAAAAACCGTCAGATTCCGGCTTTTTTCAGGAAACTTTTGACACAGAGGTCAGGTAGCAAAATGAAAACAAATATAAACGATCGTTATTAGAGGAGGATTAAAGAGTATGGTTGTAGAGCCGAAAGTGAAAGGATTTATTTGTACCACAGCGCATCCCAACGGATGTAAGGAAAATGTAAAAAATCAGATTCAATATATCAAATCTTTGGGAAAAAATGATTGTCCGAAGAATGTACTCGTGATCGGTTGTTCCACAGGTTACGGACTCGCATCCAGAATCGCCGCAGCCTTTGGTGGAGGCGCCAATACCATCGGCGTGATGTATGAGAAACCGGCGTCCGGCAAGAGAACAGCAACGCCCGGATATTATAATACCGAGGCTTTTGAGTCATTTGCGAGAGAAGAGGGACTTTATGCGAAATCCATCAACGGGGATGCGTTTTCACAGGAGATCAAGGATGTGGTGATCAACAGCATTCGCGAGGATCTGGGAAAGATAGATCTTGTTGTATACAGCCTTGCAGCTCCAAGGAGAACTATGGCGGACGGGACAATCTATCAGTCGGTATTAAAGACTACAGGAGAATCTTATACACAGAAGTCTTTGAATCTGAAAGACAATACGATTGTTGATGCCACGGTAGAGCCTGCCACAGAGGAGGAGATCGAAGCAACCGTCAAGGTTATGGGCGGTGAAGACTGGTATGAATGGATCAAAGCCCTCAGTGAGGCGGATGTTTTATCCGACAATGCCATGACAGTGGCATATTCTTATATCGGACCGGAAGTTACCCATCCGATCTATTATGACGGCACCATCGGCGCGGCAAAGAAGAATCTTCATGAATATGCAGGGAAGATCAGCGAAGATTTTTCCAAAAAGGGCGTAAAGGCGCGGATCTCCGTCAATAAAGGACTTGTCACACAGGCCAGCGCCGCAATTCCTGTAGTTCCTCTTTATTTTGCAATGCTTTATAAAGTGATGAAGAAAAAAGGCATTCATGAGGACTGCATCCGGCAGATGGGAAGATTGTTCAGGGATAAGCTCTTTGCAGGGGATGCGCAGACCGATGAAAACGGCATGATCCGTATGGATGATCTGGAAATGCGTGAGGATGTCCAACAGGAAATACAGAATGCGTGGAAGGAAGTCACCACTGAAAATGTAAAAGAATATGCGGACATCGATGGATACTGGGAAGATTTTTATCATATGTTCGGTTTTAAGATCGAGGGTGTGGACTATCGTCTTGATGTGGAAGTATAATGAAAAAAGGGGCGCCCGCTCATCATCGAATGTCCGAAGGACATAAGATGAAAGCGGTGCAGCCGTATCAAGCAGGAGGGAGATCTTATCTCCCTCCTACTTGATTGTCTGTGATCCGGAATTTCCCATCATTTTTGCAAAATTCCGGATCATTTCCACTTTTCCGAGATCTTCCGGCGACATATTCTCTTTCAGGGCGTCCAGGATAATCCCGGTTTCGTCATCGTTAAAGCGAATGCCGAGTTTGGCGGCGCGGGCGTTTACAGCCATAAAGAAAGGCAGGATTTCATCAGGTTTTTTCTGCCTTGCCTGTGTGATCAGATTCTTTATGACATTTAATTTCTTTTGACTCATCTGTTTTAATTTGGGATGATTCATCCAGTCATCATTCATTCTATCACCTCATTCATTTTCATAATCTTTAAAAATGTTATCGATTTCACTGTTATTATTCCAGGAAGACATTTTTTGAAATAAATCCATCGAACCCGGTAGCGGCGGGGACGGCTGCTGTCCGGAGGGCTGTTGTCCCGATGGTTCCGGAAATGCCGGAATCAGTGTTTTATATTGATCATACAGATTCATCATTTGCGTCATATTCAAAACCATATTGATGGTTTCGTTTTCCTTAGGCGTGCAAAATCCCCGAAGAACCTGAAGCAAGTCTTTTGTATCGGTGACGGCGGAGGAAGAATTTCCGACGGCAGGCTGCAGCGCTGAATTCCGGATGGTTTGCAGGGCATTTGACAATTCTTCAAAACCGATGTAGATTTTCAGGAATTTTTGCATGGACAGCGGAATATAGGGAAGGATGGCGCGCAACATTTCCATGTGACGATAATCGAAATTCCGCATCAATTGTTCCGGTAATTCCATCCGGTATCATCACCTCCATAAATTAATATAATCCTGATAGTAAGATATGAGAAAAATAATAAAATAGAACAGAAGGGGAGCAAAAAACGCTCCCCTTCCGCAATGAAAGATACGAAGAAAGAATTAGCAGCCCAGATTCATGTTATTGTTGCAGCCGCAGCTGTTATTGCCGCCGAAAGAATTGCCGCAGCAGAGTAAAAGAAGGATGATGATCAGGCAACTGTCATTTCCGTTTCCGCAGCCGAAGCCGTTGTTGCCGCCGCAGCAGAATAACAGGATTAAAATTAAAAACAGGCAGTTGTTGTCGTCATTTCCGCAGCCACAGCCGCAGTTTGTTGCAGTTAAATCACTCATGGAAGATAACCTCCGAATTTGTTTTACAGTATACTCTATGACAGATGACCTGTCTATGTTCCGGTTGTTAAAAAATAACAGTATAAATTTTTGAAAATTGAGAATCCTCTTATTATACGCATTGCCGCATACGTATTTTTATGTACGCGAGGGCATAAGGAATTTTCGGCAATGTAAAAAATCGGAGGCTTGATATGGCATGTTATAAGGTGGAAATCAGCGGTGTAAATACATCGAAGTTACCGGTTTTGACAAATAAGGAAAAAGAAGAACTGTTCGATAAGATCGCCGATGGCGATGAACGTGCCAGAGAAACATTTATCAACGGGAATTTAAGACTGGTGTTAAGCATTGTCCAGCGATTCGCAGGATCGGGAGAAAATGTAGATGACCTGTTTCAGATCGGATGCGTCGGATTGATCAAGGCATTGGATCACTTTGACCGGAGCTTGAATGTGAAATTTTCTACTTACGCAGTCCCTATGATCTTAGGCGAGATCAGGAGACATTTGAGGGATTCCTCTCAGATTCGCGTCAGCCGCTCCATGAGAGATACGGCGTACAAAGCGCTGCACAGCAGGGAGAATTATATCCGGAAACATCAGAAGGATCCCACGATTCAGGAGATTGCGGAAGAAATCGGAATCGATAAAGAAGAAATTACGGTAGCGCTGGACGCGATCCAAAGTCCGGTGTCCTTATATGAGCCGGTGTATACGGAGGGCGGGGACGCGCTTTGCGTGATGGATCAGATCAGCGATAAAAAGAATAAAGAAGAAAACTGGGTAGAAGAGATCGCGTTAAACGAGGCGATGAAGAAATTGCCGGAGCGGGAAAAAGAAATCGTGAATTTGCGTTTTTATCGGGGAAGAACGCAGATCGAGGTTGCAAAGGAACTGGGAATCAGCCAGGCGCAGGTCAGCCGTTTGGAGAAAAATGCGCTGTATTTATTGCGCAGACAATTGTCATAAAAAAGGCGGCAGCAGAGATATATTGATAAATTTGAGATCGCAGAGATATATCCTGAAAAATTTGCGGCAGCAGACATATTGAGATCTCATGAAGTATATATTGGGAATTATGGATATTATTAAAAAATGCAGTAACTATTCAGAACCCCGGACTTTATTGTGCTGAATAATTACAAAATGCACAGGAAAGGATAGAACCATGAGATTATCAGAATTTCGCTGCAAAGAAGTGATCAATGCGTGTACCTGTAAGAGGCTCGGACATGTGGAGGATCTGGAGTTTGACGATAAGAACGGCAGAATCTGCTCCATTGTCATACCGTCCCAGGGCAGATGTTTCGGCCTGTTCGGAAAAGAGGAGGACTATGTGATCCCCTATTCCTGTATCAGACAGATCGGAGAGGATATTATTCTGGTGGAAACTGACGAAAACCTTGTAACAAGGGGTTGATAAAGTAAAAAAAATAAGTTACAATAGCAAGGAAAAATTCAAATCGGAGGAGCTTACATGAGATGTCCGTATTGTAATAAAGAAAATACGAGAGTGATCGATTCGAGACCACAGGAAGACAACAATTCCATTCGCCGCAGGCGTATGTGTGATGCCTGCGGCAAGCGGTTTACAACTTATGAGAAGATAGAAACATTACCAATGATTGTAATAAAAAAAGATAACAGCAGAGAACCCTATGAACGGGAGAAGATTGAGTCGGCGATCGTCCGGGCCTGTCATAAACGGTCGGTTCCCTATGATCAGATCTTAAAGATGGTGGACGAGATTGAGAACATTATTTTTCAGGAATATACCAGTAAGGAGATTTCCAGTCAGGTAATCGGAGAAATCGTTATGAATAAATTGAAAGATTATGATTCGGTGGCATATGTCCGTTTCGCATCGGTTTATCGGGAATTTAAAGATGTCAACACGTTCATGGATGAATTGAAGAAATTACTGAATTGATAAAAAGGAGCCAGATATGTTTCAATGCTTTTATCCCGACCGGTTAGAGAGAGATACCTACGGGATCGACTATGACGAGTTATTCCAAAAGGGATATCGGGGGATTATTTTCGATATTGATAATACCCTTGTGCCTCATGGAGCACCGGCAACGCCGAAAGCGATCGCTTTTTTTGAACAATTGCGAAAGATCGGATTTGAGACCTGCCTGCTGTCCAATAATCAGCAGCCAAGGGTAAAAACGTTTGCCGAGGCGACAGGCTCCAAATTTATCTGCAATGCCCATAAGCCGTCGAGGAAAGGGTATGAGGCGGCGATGAAAGCGATGGGTACTGATCTGCCCGCGACAATCTTTATCGGTGATCAGATTTTTACCGATATATACGGCGCCAGATGCGCCGGAATGGCAAATATTTTAGTACAGCCGATTCATCCGAAAGAAGAGATTCAGATCGTATTAAAGCGTTATCTTGAAAAAATAGTATTGCGGGAATACAAAAAGAAATCGAAAGAAAGAAAAGAATCGGTTCAGAAACGATCGTTATCAAAGGAGCCAGATACCGTTCGAGGCTGCAAAGCAGGCGAGATTACGGGATCGGCATCCGACCGGACTGAGTCAGATAATAAACGATCGT
>CADBTR010000179.1 GCA_902797675.1 uncultured Lachnospiraceae bacterium | reverse complement strand
GATGATGTAGACGATGACTTTGGCGATGCGGATGATTATGATGATGACGATATAGAGGAATAATGGAAGGAGTGCCAAGAATGCCAGAAAATAATAAGTCGACTTATGAACCGATTACTTTTGATAAGATCAAGATTGGTTTGGCTTCACCGGATAAGATCCGACAGTGGGCGCACAGAACTCCGGAGCCGGAGGATAAGACCAGCGAAGCATGGGCAAGGTGGAATCAGGAAGGAATTGTAACAAAACCGGAGACCATTAATTACAGAACCTTGAAGCCGGAGAAGGACGGTCTTTACTGCGAGCGTATTTTCGGACCGAGCAAGGATTGGGAATGCCATTGCGGTAAATATAAGAAAATTCGTTATAAAGGCGTGATCTGTGACCGATGCGGCGTTGAAGTCACAAAATCCAGTGTTCGTCGTGAACGTATGGGACGTATCGAGCTCGCTGCGCCTTGTTCTCATATCTGGTATTTCAAGGGGATTCCGAGTCGTATGGGACTGATCCTTGATTTATCGCCAAAGGTATTGGAGAAGATTTTATATTTTGCATCTTATATTGTGCTGGATGCGGGAGAGACCGCGCTGTCGTACAAACAGGTATTGACGGAAAAAGAATATCGCGAGGCAATGGATGAGTACGGCGATGGCGCGTTTCGCGCGGCAATGGGCGCAGAAGCAATTTTAGAGCTGCTTTCCGCAATCGATCTTGATAAAGAATCAGAAGAATTAAAAGTGGAGTTGCAGAATGCTTCCGGTCAGAAGAGAGCGAAGATCTTTAAGAGACTGGAAGTGGTTGACGCTTTCCGCCAGTCCGGAAACAGACCGGAATGGATGATCCTTACGGTTGTTCCGGTGATACCGCCGGATCTTCGACCGATGGTACAGTTGGACGGCGGAAGGTTTGCAACTTCGGATCTGAATGATCTGTATCGCCGGATCATCAATAGAAATAATCGTTTGCAGCGCCTTCTGGAACTGGGAGCGCCGGAGATCATCGTCCGGAATGAGAAGAGAATGCTTCAGGAGGCTGTGGATGCCCTGATCGACAATGGAAGAAGAGGACGTCCTGTTACGGGACCGGGCAACAGAGCTTTGAAGTCATTGTCTGATATGCTGAAAGGTAAGCAGGGACGTTTCCGTCAGAACCTGCTTGGTAAGCGTGTGGATTATTCCGGCCGTTCCGTTATCGTTGTGGGACCGGAACTTAGGATTTATCAATGCGGTCTTCCGAAAGAGATGGCAATCGAGTTATTTAAGCCTTTCGTCATGAAGGAGCTTGTATCCAACGGAACTGCGCATAATATCAAATCTGCCAAGAAGATGGTGGAGAAGATGCAGACAGAGGTATGGGATGTGCTGGAAGACGTGATCAAGGAACATCCGGTTATGTTAAACCGCGCGCCGACATTGCACAGACTTGGAATCCAGGCCTTTGAGCCGATTCTTGTGGAAGGTAAGGCAATTAAATTGCATCCTCTTGTTTGTACCGCATTTAACGCCGATTTCGACGGCGACCAGATGGCAGTGCATCTTCCGTTGTCCGTTGAGGCGCAGGCGGAATGTCGTTTCCTTCTGTTATCGCCGAATAACCTGCTGAAACCGTCTGATGGTGGTCCGGTGGCCGTTCCGTCTCAGGATATGGTGCTTGGAATCTATTATCTGACCCAGGAGCGGGAAGGTGAGATCGGAGAAGGCAAGATTTTCAAGAGTGTCAATGAAGCGATTCTTGCTTATGAGAATAATATTATTACATTGCATTCAAAGATTGGTGTCCGCGTGACAAAGACAAATCAGGAAGGAAAGAGTTTTACCGGAATTGTACATTCCACATTGGGACGTTTTATCTTCAATGAGATCCTTCCGCAGGATCTGGGACTTACAGAGCGCTCCAAAGAAGAAGATATTCTGAAATTGGAAGTGGATTACCATGTAGGCAAGAAGCAGTTAAAGAAGATTCTTGAGAAGGTAATCAATGTTCATGGCGCGACCAAGACCGCAGAGGTGCTTGATGATATCAAGGCCATGGGTTATAAATATTCTACCAGAGCAGCGATGACCGTGTCCATCAGTGATATGACGGTGCCGGCGTCCAAGCCGGAGTATCTGGCGGAAGCCGATAAAAAAGTGGATAAGATCACGAAAAACTTCCGCAGAGGTTTGATCACCGATGAAGAGCGTTACAAGGAAGTGATCAAGGTATGGCAGGAAGCCGATGATAAGATCAAAGACGCGCTGCTCGGCGGTCTGGATCAATATAATAATATCTTTATGATGGCTGACTCCGGTGCCCGTGGTTCCGATAAGCAGATCAAACAGCTTGCCGGAATGCGTGGTTTGATGGCAGATACAACCGGTCGTGCCATCGAGTTGCCGATCAAGTCCAATTTCCGTGAAGGTCTGGATGTATTGGAGTACTTTATTTCCGCCCACGGTGCCCGTAAGGGATTGTCAGATACAGCCCTCCGTACAGCCGATTCCGGTTATATGACGAGAAGACTTGTAGATGTGGCTCAAGAGCTGATTATCCGCGAGGTGGACTGCAGTGAGGGAAAAGAGATCCCTTATATGGAAGTGGCGGAATTTACCAACGGCTCCGGTGTTCTTGAAAGCCTTGAGGAGAGAATTACCGGAAGATATGCGGCAGAGACTATCACGGATGCAGATGGAAATGTGGTGGTTGAGGCAAATCATATGATTACGCCGAAACGCGCCGGCGCCGTGATCAAAACAGGAAGAAAGAAAGTAAAAATCAGAACGATTCTCTCCTGCAAGTGTAAACTTGGTATCTGTTCTAAGTGTTACGGTGCCAACATGGCAACCGGTCAGGCGGTTCAGGTAGGCGAGGCTGTCGGAATCATTGCGGCGCAGTCCATCGGTGAGCCAGGTACACAGCTGACCATGAGAACCTTCCATACCGGTGGTGTGGCCGGCGGTGATATCACACAGGGTCTTCCGAGAGTTGAGGAGCTTTTTGAGGCGAGAAAACCGAAGGGTCTTGCAATTATTGCGGAATTCGGAGGAAAAGCCACGGTAACGGATACAAAGAAGAAGAGAGAAGTTGTGATCCGCAATGAGGAGACCGGTGAGGAGAAGGCTTATCTGATTCCTTACGGTTCCCGTATCAAGATTGCGGACGGTGCTGTTCTTGAGGCAGGTGACTCCCTGACCGAAGGTTCCGTCAACCCTCATGATCTGTTGAAGATTAAGGGACTTCGTGCCGTTCAGGATTATATGCTGCATGGAGTGCAGGATGTATACCGTATGCAGGGTGTTGAGATCAATGACAAGCATATCGAGGTTATTGTGCGTCAGATGCTGAAGAAAATCCGCATTGATGAAAGCGGGGATTCACCGTATTTGCCGGGAACATCGGTTGATGTGCTTGATTTCAATGAAACCAACGAACAACTGATCGCAGAGGGTAAGACGCCGGCAGAGGGCAAGCAGATCATGCTTGGTATCACAAAGGCCTCTCTTGCTACGAATTCCTTCCTCTCCGCAGCTTCTTTCCAGGAGACAACGAAAGTCCTTACGGAAGCTGCCATTAACGGTAAAGTCGATCCTCTGATCGGTCTGAAAGAGAATGTTATTATCGGTAAGCTGATTCCTGCGGGAACCGGTTTGAAGAGATATCGTTCTGTAAACCTTACTACGGATGTAAATGATATCCGTCTGGAAGATGTTGAGGATGAAGAAGTAAATGTATCGGAAGATACACAGGATACGGAACAGGCAGGTACTCAGCCGGAAGCAGAGAATACTGCTGATGAAAATGAAGAAGTTGTTACTGTTTCAGAAGAATAGGTACGAATAATTTTAAAATTCTCTCCCATAATGAATAGCAAAAGCGATTCGTTATGGGAGGTTTTTTATGCGAATTTTTATGAGACATCGGGGAATCCGGATGGTTCTTTTGTTTTGCGGAGCAGTGCTATATGCATTTTCGGTTGCACGGCTTCTGGAACCGAACAGGGTGGCGCCGGGAGGCGTTTCCGGTCTGGCAATTATCTTCAATCACTTTACAGGCATCACGGCGGGATTCTGGATCATAGTATTAAATATCCCGTTGATCTTATTGGGAATCAAAAGTTTCGGTCTGCGTTTTTTTGAGAAAACCATCTTTGTGATCTGTACCAGCGCGGCCTTTGTCAGCTTATTTGAGACATTTCCGGTTCCTCTTAAAGATCCTCTTTTGGCGGCGGCATGCGGCGGTTGCGTGGATGCGGTTTCCATCGGATTGATCTTAAAGTTGGGAGGAACAACGGGCGGTACGGATATTGCTGCGAAACTGCTCAACAAAAAATATCCCCGTATGGAGATGGGAAAATTATTTATTGTCATCGATCTGATGGTGGTGGCATTTTCTGCGGTTGCATTTCAAAATATTGAAGCTGCAATCTATTCGGGACTTTGCGTGGTCGTGACGGGAAACCTGCTGGATCGCATTCTGTATGGCGGGGAACTTGCAAAAATGCTGGTAATCATAAGTAACCGGTCCGAGGAGATCGGGAGACATCTGTTAGGGGAAATTGATACCGGCGTAACGTATTTAAAGGGAAACGGAGGCTATACATTTCAGGAAAAAAATGTTATAATATGTATTATCAGAAAACGCCTGCTTCCCGGAACTCTGCACATGATCCATGAGACGGATGCGGAAGCATTTGTGATCGTAACATCGGCGGATCAGGTGGTTGGAAAGGGATATCAGGTCGAAAATTCATGAGAGAGAAAAAGAAGAAAGATACAAAACGGCTGGAAAATGTGATTACGGTTGTATGTATTCTTATCATTTTTGCATCCGTTCTTGCATTTATCTATCTGCATGCGGTGCAGAAGGAAAAGCAGGGCTTTGTCTATGCGAAGAATCTGGATAAGACAGCTTTGGAAGTGGGAGATGAGGTGATCACATTAAAGGAAGTCTCTTATTATATCATGGTTGCGGAGTCGAATTACAATCATGCTTCCAACCAGTATGGAAACAGCAGTCTGGGAGGCTTCTGGAATCTCCGGATCAATCATAAATATTTTAAAAATATGGCGAAAGAAACAGTCCGGAATGCCTGCATCCGGGATAATATCTATTATCAGCAGGCGAGAAAAGAGGGATATGAGCTGGATGATCAGAGTATAGCTGCGATTGAAGAGAAAGCAGTGGAGGAAATGAACCGGCTGACGGAGGAACAGAGGGAGACGACACAATACGGTAAGGAAGATATGGTGAAAGTCCTTACAAAGATCGAATATGCCAAAACATATGTTGCGCTTTTGATGCAGCAGGGATTTACGGAGGAGCAGCTGGATACCGGAGGGGAAAAGTATGAGGAGTACGCGGCGGCGTATCCGGTTGTGATCAATCAGGAGTTGTGGAATCATTTTTCGCTTGGAAAGACAACGATCAATAATAAGAAGGATGATTAGAAATAACCTGCATTTTGATCATCCGGCGGATAAGGAGGCTTATAATGCCCGGATATGATACACATTATCTTTTTGGAATACAGGTTTACAGGAAAATGCCGGTATGTCGGGTAAAGAATGATATCCGGCTGAAAAAGGATGCCTATGTGCTGGGAATGCTGGGACCGGATATTTTTTTCTATTACGCCACGGAAGTTGTGGCGATTCGCAAGAATATCGGCTCTACCATGCATACAACCAAAACAAATGCATTTCTGATGGCGATGCTGGATTACGTGTCCGGTCTGAATGAACGGCAAAACAGCGTGGAGGTTGCTTATCTCGCAGGTTTTATGACACATTATTTTCTGGATGTGAAGTGTCATCCATATGTATACTGGGAGACGGATTATCTTCATAAAAAGCCGGGATATCTGGAAAAACATTATCAATTTGAGAATGACATTGATATTGCACTGCTTCGGATTATGAGAAATACAACGCCTTATGAATTTTCTTCGGTCAGTGAAATAAAGATCAACAAAGCAGATCGGGACAGAGTCTGTCGGATGTTGTATTATGCGATCCATCAGGTTTACCCGAAGTCCCGGATCACGATTACCGGCATTCGCCTTGCCATTGCTTCCGTGCAGCGTGAGCAGAAATTGCTGCGGAGTGCGCCGTCGAAGTTGAAGACGATACTCCAGAATGTGGAGGAAACCTTTAACGGGCAGCATTCCCTGGCGTCCCTGGTGCCGAGCGTAGATCATGAGATCAGTCCGGATCCTTTGAATCTGGCTCATCGTGTGTGGTCGAATCCATGGAAGACAGATAAGAAGTCCAAAGAGTCTGTGCCGGATATGATGGAAACGGCAGGAAGCCAGACAGCGCTGCTGTTTCATATGCTGGAGGATTATTTGTATGAATTTCCGAAAGACCGGGATATTTACCGGACTTTAAGCGGAAAGATCGGGAATCTTTCCTACCACAGCGGATTGGATTGTAAAATTCCGTCCTGATTTTGGTGACGCGTAATTTTCTTACGAGTAAACTCGACTAAAATTACGGATCACAGAAATCTGCTGTGAATAGTAACATCATGGAAGAATTTTTGAATTTCGCTTGACTTTTTATTTTTCAATGAGTATAATGGAAAAGCTTGCAGTTTTGCGGGCATAATCACAATAATAACCATATTTTTAATCAGGAGGTGAAACCAAAAATGCCTACATTTAACCAGTTAGTAAGAAAGGGAAGACAGACTGCAGAAAAGAAGTATACTGCACCGGCACTCTTAAAGGGTTATAACTCTTTACAGAAGAAAGCTACAGATACAGCTTCTCCACAGAAGAGAGGTGTGTGTACAGCAGTTAAGACAGCTACTCCTAAGAAGCCTAACTCAGCATTGAGAAAAATTGCCAGAGTTCGTCTTTCTAACGGTATCGAGGTAACAAGCTACATTCCCGGAGAAGG
>CADBTR010000178.1 GCA_902797675.1 uncultured Lachnospiraceae bacterium | reverse complement strand
GATAAAATTGGAGGAGGAGACTATGGAAACAGAAGTAGATAAAAAATCGGGATCAGGAAAAAAAATTGCTGTTGTATGCGGCATTATTTTTGCAATCGCTTTACTTGGTCTGACTGCCGGATATTTTATCTGCAATCACTACTATAAGACCCATTTTATGAAGGGGACTGTTGTCAATGGAATTAATGTTTCAAAGATGACAATCGAGGATCTGAATAAAAAAGTTCAAGGATATACATTGACAATTATAGAAAAGAGCGCAGAGGGAGAAAAAAGCAGCGAAGAATTAAAAGGAACAGAGATCGGACTGAATGCAAAATCCAATGAAAAATTGCAGCAGATTCTTGATGAACAGAAAGGAAACTGGCTGTTACATAAGGGAAAAACATATACATTGGACAAGCTGACCGGATATGATCAGACAAAATTTGATCAGAAGTTTGAAAGTCTGAACTGTTTGTCCGAAGATTTTGTAAAAGAATCTGTGAATGCCTACGTGCAGCCCTATGATGCGGAAAAAGGTACCTTTGATATCGTTCCGGAAGTTGTGGGAAATCAGGTAGATAAAGAGAAGGCAAAGCAGACAATAGCAGATGCCGTAGTGACTTTGCAGGATTCTGTGAATCTGGAAGAACTGGATTGTTACCTGAAACCTGAAATTACAGCAGAAAGTCCGGAATTGACGGAATTTCAGGCAAAATTGAATCAATATGCCTCAACAAACATTACCTATACTTTTGATACAGCCACGGAGACACTGACCGGCGCGGATATCTGCAACTGGCTTGCGATTGATTACGACAACCGTCAGGTGACTTTGGATCAGGCGAGAGTAGAAGAATATGTCGCCTATCTGAAATGGAATTATGATACCATATTCGGGACAAGGCAATTTACCACAAGCTATGGCGCCACTGTGACCGTAGCCGGCGGAGATTACGGCTGGTGGATGAACAAAGAGCAGGAAGTTGCGGAACTTGCCGCCATGATTGAGGCAGGACAGAGCGGGGAACGTAAGCCGGTTTATTATCAGGAAGCTGCCAATTACGGAGATTGCGATTACGGAAATACTTATATTGAGATCAATCTGACCTCCCAGCATTTATTTGTCTATGTTAACGGTGAGAGAAAGTTAGAGTCGGATTTTTGTTCCGGAAACAGCTCTAACGGACATGCCACGCCGGAGGGAACCTATGCCATGACATACGTAGAGCGTTATGCTGTACTTCATGGCGACAATTATGAGACGCCGGTTTCTTACTGGATGCCGTTCAATGAGGATATCGGACTTCACGATGCCACATGGAAAACGGAATTCGGGAAAAACTTTTATACTTATGCAGGCTCTCATGGCTGTATCAATCTTCCTTATAATGTGGCAAAGGCAGTATTTCAATATGCTTATAAGGGAATGCCGGTGATCTGCTATAAATTGCCGGGAACAGAATCCACCTCTGTTACGATTCAGACCAATGAAGAGAAAGCCCAGTCGGCAATTGACGCCATCAATGAGATCGCAACGTCGGAGAAACCGGCAAAGCAGACTGTTCAGGCGAGAGCCATGTATAATGAACTGAATTCTGCGGTAAGAGCATGCGTGACAAATTACGGAGATCTTCTGGCTTATGAGGCCATGTATTAAAACAGATATTTTTATTTACAAAAAAGGAGAGGAAATTATTATGAACAAAGAAAACAATCAGGAATTGGGATTTCAGACAAGAGCCATTCATGTGGGAAATGAGCCGGATGCGGCAACAGGCGCCATTGAGAATTCAATTTATATGGCAAACAGTTTTGTATTGCCTTATGACCCTTCCACAATGAACTGGTCTGCTTCCGAGGCAAATATTTATACCAGAAACGGCGGCGTAAATCAGGGCTTTCTGGAGAAGAAAATTGCAAATCTGGAAGGAGGAGAAGACTGTGTTGTTCTGGCAAGCGGTGTGGCTGCGCTTTCTGCATTGTTTTTTACCGAATTGAAAAAAGGCGACCATGTCATTTTCTCAAATGTAACCTATATCGCTACCTATCGTATTTTTCATGAATTGTGGACCAAAAAGTGGGGAATTGAAACGTCGATCGTTGATACCACAGATCTGGAGGCTGTAAAAGCGGCAATCAAACCGAATACAAAATTGATCCATTTTGAGACCTTTGGAAATCCTACCAATTGCGTGACAGATATGGCAGCTATCGTAAAACTTGCTCATGAAAAGGGGCTGCTTGTCTCTGTGGACAATACCTTTGCTTCTCCGTATAATGTGCGTCCGCTGGAGTTTGGCGTTGATTTTGTGGTGGAAAGTCTTACAAAATATATCAACGGTCATGGAGATTCCATGGGCGGTGCAATCATCGGACCGAAGGAAGAAATGGACAAAGTGCGTTATCAGGCGCAGGTAAATATCGGCGGCTGTATCAGTCCTTTCAATGCATGGCTCATCGCAAGGGGAGCAACCACGTTTCCTCTTCGTATGGAAGTACATAATAAGAATGCACAGGCAGTGGCAGAATGGCTGGATCGCCAGCCTTGCGTAAGCTTTGTGGCATATGCGGGTCTTAAGAATTTTAAAGGACATGAGATCGCAGAGAAAGAGACAAAACACGGATATGGAGCAGTGTTATGTTTCGGATTAAAAGGAGAACACGATTTATATAACCGCGTCGTTACCCATTTGAATATATTTACTTCCGCTGTATCTTTGGGGAATGCGGGAAGTCTTATCGTATTTTTGGGCGAAGATGATGAGAGAATGTACCTGTATCCGCAAGAATTTCACAATGGTTTTTATCGCGTGGCGATCGGAATTGAGGACACAGAAGATTTGATCAATGATCTGAAACAGGCGTTTATCGCAGAAGGATTGGAAGTACAGGACTAAGATGAAATTATTAATATTAATTATCTATTTTGCAGTATTGATCGGAATCGGATTGTATTGCAGAAAAAATGCAACAGATGTAAACGGATTTGTATTGGGCGGCAGAAATGTAGGTCCATGGCTTACTGCCTTTGCCTATGGAACTTCTTATTTTTCGGCGGTGGTATTCGTCGGATATGCCGGTCAGTTTGGCTGGAAATACGGAATTGCCGCCACATGGGCGGGAATCGGAAACGCCATTATAGGATCCCTTCTTGCGTGGGTGATCTTAGGCAGAAGAACAAGAATCATGACACAGCATCTTGATTCCGCAACCATGCCACAATTCTTTGAAAAAAGATTTGGAAGCTCTGCATTAAAAATCATATCTTCAATAATTATTTTTATATTCCTGATTCCATATACGGCTTCTTTGTATAATGGATTATCGAGATTATTTCGTATGGCATTTCATATCGATTATGCATATTGTATTATTATCATGGCAGTGCTTACCGCAATCTATGTGATCGCGGGAGGCTACATGGCAACTGCAATCAATGATTTCATTCAGGGAATCATTATGCTTTTTGGAATGATCGTTATCATTGCGGCGGTATTAAAGAGCAAGGGAGGACTTATGGCTTCTCTTGACGGACTTGCCAGAGTTACGGATCCTGCCGTTACGGATACTCCGGGAATCTTTAATTCTTTTTTTGGACCGGATCCGTTAAATCTTTTGTTTGTTGTAATCCTGACCTCTCTAGGAACCTGGGGACTTCCTCAGATGGTGCAGAAATTCTATGCCATCACCAATGAGGAGGCGGTAAAGCGGGGAACCATCATATCTACGTTATTTGCATTAGTCGTTGCGGGGGGCTGTTATTTTCTCGGCGGTTTCGGAAGATTGTTTTCCAATCAGATCGACATCGAAAAAAACGGCTTTGATTCTATTATTCCGACTATGTTATCCGGGTTGTCGCCGGCATTGATCGCCCTGGTGGTGATTTTAGTATTGTCGGCGTCCATGTCCACCTTATCGTCCCTTGTGATCACATCAAGCGCAACCTTGACATTGGATCTGATCAAAGATCATGTGGTAAAAGATATGAGCCAGAAAAAGCAGGTGATCTGTATCCGGTTTCTGATCGTGGTATTTATTGCGATCTCTGCCATACTGGCTTTAATCCAGTATAAGAGCAGCGTCACCTTTATCGCCCAGTTAATGGGCGTTTCCTGGGGAGCATTGGCGGGAGCCTTTCTCGCGCCGTTTATGTATGCGCTGTACTCCAAAAAGGTGACAAAAGCTTCCTGCATGGTTTGTTTCTTGTTCAGTTCCCTGCTTATGGTGGCAAATATCTTTTTCCGCCCGTATTTTCCGACGATCCTGCAATCACCGATCAATTGCGGAGCAGTTGCCATGCTTTTGGGACTTGTGATCGTTCCTCTGGTAAGTCTTATTACTCCGAAACCGGAGGATCAGATGGTTGAGGAGGCCTTTGCCTGCTATGAAAAGACAGCTGTTGTGCCTTTAAGAGAGGCTTTGGGAAGGGAGACCACGGAAAAATAAGGAGGATTGACGCATGGAGCATTTTGGGCTTGTTTTAAGCGGCGGCGGTGCAAAAGGCGCCTATCAGATCGGTGTCTGGAAGGCGATGAAGGAACTTCGGTTCTGTGAGGAAATCACAGGAATATCCGGCGCATCCATCGGCGCGTTGAATGGTGCGCTGTTTGCAAGCGGAGATTTAAAAAAAGCGGAAGAAGCCTGGGGTGAGGTAACCCCGTTGACAGTCCTTGATCCGGACTTGAAAAAAATTGACGGAGTGGAAGGGTTTGCCGGCAGAGAAGGAATGCTGGATCTGATGGAAAAATATGTGGACTTCGGAAAGCTTCAAAATTACCCTTATTCCATTTATTGCAGCGTGGCAAGATTGATGCAGGAACAATATTTTTGTGAATACAAGAAGTTAAATCATGAATCAAAAGAACGCATAGAACAGGTACTCACAGCGTCTTCCGCCCTTCCGGTGGTTTATGAAGCAGTGATGATGGACGGATATCTCTATCGGGACGGGGGATTGTGTGATAATGTGCCCATCCGTCCGTTGTATGAGGAAGGATATCGCCGTTTTCTTGTGATCGGTATGGATAAAAAACAGGCAGAAGCGCAGAATGATTTTAAAGATGCGGAATTTATCACGGTCGTGCCGGAATATTCGTTGGGTGATCTGGAGGCGACGATTGATTTTACACAGGACTTTATTCGATATTGCATGAAATTGGGCTATCGGGACGGCATACGGATCCTGTCGGCTTATTGCAATCATGACCGGACGGAAGAACAGCAGAAAATGCAGGCAGAGATTGATCATCATCAGGTGCTTGCGGAACTTAAGATGGAAAAAATAGAAAAAGAAGCAAACAGGTCTATGGACAATATCAATAAATTGCTTGGAAAATACGGAATTGACGGAGTGTGAAAGTGAAAAATGGAAGGAGCAGATAAGATGAACAGTGCAAAACAGACATGGGGAAAAATGAAAAATTCCAAAAATATAAAAGAATTATTGGTAAATACCCCATGGATTGTGATCGAGTGGCTGGCGGCAATACCGGCATTGATCTTTATTTTTGCAGAGATACGTAATTTATTTGATCTGCTGTTTTTTTATGATTATCTTTATGACTATTTTTACGATATGAAAAAGTATACTTATATCGCAGGTGCCATTATATATATCGTATATTTTTCAAAACGTATGGTGGATAAAGACAACAAAAGAGCAGAAAAAAACAACACAATGATATTTTTTTCATTATTTGCATTAGGAATGTTGCTTTCAACATTTGTAAACGGTTTTACAAAATATGCATTACACGGCATTGTTTATCATAGCGAAGATATCTGGGTATATATGTCTTATCCGTTGATTTATTATTTCAGCTGTTCTCTTATTCAAAATCAGACGATCAAAAAGGTAATTTGCTATTCATTTTTATTTAATAGTTTTTTAGTTGCCATTTTTTCTCTGATCAGTCATTATCAGCAAATCAATGGCATGAAATTAATTTTAAACTATTCCGAGCAAACAGATCATGATCTCGTCGGTTTCTTTCGTAATACCAATCACTATGCATATTATCTTGTTATTTGTATTCTGCTCAGTTGTATTTTATTTCTCTTGGAACAAGGAATTATAATCAGGATATTTCTGTTTCTTAACTATACAATTAATATCTATGTATTGATATTAAACGATACTCTTGGAGGATATCTTGCGTGCGTTGTAGGACTTGCGGTGTTGATCCTTGTACCCGGGATTTTTAATCAACGTTGGAACCGGCTCTCGATTTTTATGGTGCTTGTTTTTTTGATTGAAACTTTTATATCGAGTTTTTTTTATGATACAGTTATGTCAAGTTTGATTAATTTATTTTATGATCTGAAAAATATTTCGGAAAATAACGAAGATGCAGATCATGCCGGATCAGGAAGATTTAAATTATGGAAATATACCATAAAATATATTTTTCAAAAGCCTTTTTTGGGTTGGGGAAATGAGGGCGTTGCTGAAAAATTGACAAAAAATTGTAATATGTCAAGAACGCATAATGAGTTTTTAGAATATATTGCGTTCTTTGGAATACCGGCCGGTTGTGCATACATAGCCGGTTGCTGTTCGGCATTTTGGAAGGGAATAAAAAAATCAGCAAAATGGGGGAGATACACCCTTGCAGCACTGTTTGCTGCTTTTGGTTATTTTACGTCATCTTTTGTCGGGGTAAGTATGTATTACACCGCTCCGTTATTTTTTATTTTCCTGGGATTGGGTACTGACAGCGGGATTGAGGAGTAAAAAAACGGGAAAACTCAAATTGCTTGAAAAAAAATAAAAATGTGATATGATAGATGTTGAGATTTGTACAGCTTTGTGTAATAAGAACCAGTTACTTAATTTACGCTGTACTAGAACGAGCGATTGTGAATGGTAACTACATGTTCGTATTAAGAAAGGAGATTGAAGGTGAGAATCGCAGTAACCTATGAAAATGGAGAGATTTTTCAGCATTTTGGAAAAACATCGGAATTTAAATTATATGATATAGAAAATGGAAAGGTCGTGAAATCTGAAGTGGTTGGCACAAACGGTGCCGGACATGGCGCCTTGGCAGGCTTTTTAAAGGATGCAGGAGCTGATGTATTGATCTGCGGAGGAATCGGCGGAGGCGCTCAGGCTGCCATGGCAGATGCAGGGGTGACTTTGTTTGCCGGAAATGCCGGAAGCGCAGATGTGGCAGTGGATGCTTATTTAAGCGGCAGCCTTTCTCAGAATGAGAATGCAACCTGTGATCACCACGGACATGAACATGGAGAGGGAGAAGAACATGCGTGCGGTGAGCATGGTTGTCATCAGTAAGAATAATGAAACTATATACACTTGTAGAAAATACAGAGGGGTTCCATCATTGTATTGCCGAACATGGTTTGAGTATTTATATTGAAACAGATAAGCACCGGATGCTTTTGGATACAGGACAGACGGATGCTCTTATTAAGAATGCGGATACATTGGGAATCTCATTGGAGAAAGTCGATACTGTGGTGCTAAGTCACGGTCATTATGATCATTCCGGAGGATTGTTGTCTTTTGCAGCGAAAAATCATGATGCAGTGATCTATATGCAGCGGAAAGCAGCAGAACCACACTATAATATGGATCGTTATATCGGAATCGATCCAAAGATCTTAGAGTTGCCCCATGTGATCCTGCTGGATGGAGATTACCGGATTGATGAAGAATTGTCCTTATTTACCGGTATCAAAGGCAGAAGATATTTTCCTGCCGGAAACCGGAGATTAAAGATGTTAAAGGACGGAGAGAAAATCTGTGACGATTTTTCCCACGAGCAATGCCTTGTGATACGGCAGGAGGAAAAGCAGATTTTATTGTCCGGCTGCGCCCATAATGGAATCTTAAATATTCTTGATAAATACCGGGAATGTTATCATACATTACCGGATTATGTAATATCAGGTTTTCATATGATGAAGCGGGACGAAGCCTATACAGCAGAGGAAATCCGGGAGATCCGGCAGACAGCGGAAGAATTGAAAAAGATGGATATCCGCTTTTTCAGCGGACATTGTACGGGAATTCCTGCCTTTGAAATCATGAAAGAGATCATGGGAGAGCAATTGCAGGCAATTCACAGCGGCGAAGAGATTGAATGGCACTCCGATTCAATCTCCCACCTCTATAGGTGGTGAGTAAAGAAAGGAAACTTACGTAGGTGGGAGTTTGAATCT
>CADBTR010000177.1 GCA_902797675.1 uncultured Lachnospiraceae bacterium | reverse complement strand
GTAGTGGGCTACGGCGAGGCTTTTGGAAGACGTGAATCGCGTGCCAGGCGGTGCAAAATGTTCAAGTTATTTATCAACAGTTCCTTACTGCCGCTCTGTTGCTACACATTGAAAAGACATCGCATATTCTGCGATGTCTTAAACAGCTGATAGGGGAATCGAACCCCTGTTTTCGCCGTGAGAGGGCGACGTCTTAACCGCTTGACCAATCAGCCACATATAATGCCTTCGCTGTTTTTCTGTTGTCTCAAACAGCACTTCCTTAGTATAGCATATATTTTTCAAAATGCAAGCACTTTTTTTATTTTTTTTAAATTTTTTTCGTCAGCCTATTCAGAATTCATGCGACGCCGTTCAAAAGGGAACCATCTGCAAAGCACGATGATTCCCTTGGAATAATACATAATCATAATATGTAAAGATACACGGTTGCGATCCCCGCCACGATCTGTACGATCGCAAACCGGAATACCGTCTGGGTATTCGACCAGTTCCACACCTTTCTTACATGATCGTGAAACGGAAGACGGGTATTTGTAAAAATCTTGATCTTCAAAAAACGAAGCAGCGCAACCTTTAACAATCCAAGTCCTCCGTCCAGGATCAAAACGATCGCCACCGGAATATATAAAAACGGACTTCCTGTCTTTAAAATCGCAATGGCAATAAAAAGCCCCATGGCTCTGGATCCGGCATCCCCCATCATCAAAATACTCGGCGTCGCGTTAAACCACAGATACCCGAGAATACAAGTTACAAACAGCAGCAAAAGATATCCGAAGCTTTCGTCAAACTCCGCCAACTGCCCGATCATATAAATCGTGATCAGTGTTACGATCGTCAAAGTACCCGATAAACCATCCACGCCATCGGCACAGTTGGTAACATTGATCGAAGTCCAGACCAATACCACCACAAGAATCCCGAAAATTACCGGTGGAATCTCTATATCCGTATTGATTCCCGCAAGATACACCTGACTGTCATTAAAATTCAAAAAGGTGATTGCCACCATCACCGCAATGACAAGATCGAGAAAACCTTTTTTATATTCGCCCCAGGGACTTTTGGCACAGTCATCCAAAAATCCCGTCATCATTGCCGCCGCCGTCAACACAAGATAGATCAGATTCTCTCTCTCCAGCCCGCCAAACAGGAGCGCAACTCCCAAAAATACCAGAACAAAGATAAATCCTGCCCCTCTCGGCTTTCCTGCCGACAATTTTCCGTCATGAGCATAAGCCCGCCCCATATCTTTCGGGAGCAGATTGCTGCACTTTACCATAAAGAAACAGGTGCAGAAAAACGCCGCCATGATCCCGATAAATGAAATGATGTCTGTATAGTCACCATTCGTAATGTTATTTATCATCCGTCTTACCTTCTTCTCTTAAAATTCCCTTCCATACGCATGTTTTTCCCGTTCATACGACTGTCTCACATCCTTTGCGGACATGGTCTTATTAATCACCTTCAGATCTCCCACATATCCTTCAAAACTATTCTGGTAGACATCTCCGCCTAACAGTGCTCTGCCCGGGTTTCTTAATGTTGGCACTTCATTCTTGTATCCGGTCAAAAAGCCATTTACAAACAATGCAAGAGAATGGGTCGTTGCATTATAAGCTCCCGCAATATGCGTCCAGCCGGTAACTTCCTTATCCGTACCCACCGCATCATAAAAATGTTCTTCATCATTTTCATGCTTGACCACGCGCAAGACACTGAGTCCGTCCCAGCTCTTCGGCATCAGGCTGAAAAATGCTTCATCAAATACAGCATAAAACAAACTCGTCCACATATTTGCTTTTCGCGTATTGAACCAGATGCTGACCGTAAAGTCATTTGTCAAAAGATTACCAAGAGAAAGTTCCACCACCTCATGTCCGGCTCTTCCGCCCGGCAGGCTTAACACTTTTCTTCCCTCAAGCACATGACTGTCAAAAGTAATGCCGACCCCATTGACATTTGCCTGATACTCCGGATTGTTTGACGACATTGTCCCGTCAAAGGTAAAATGCGCCACATTGACCTCCGGCTCGCTATGTTCTCTGATATACTGGATCAAATCCACTTCATGCAACGGCTCGGAATAATAATTTCCCTGTATGATATCGCAACCGCACTTACACAAAAATGCATTCTGTTCAAATGTCTCCACGCCCATGGACGCCGTTGCCTTCTTTAATTTCTTCGCAATCTCAACGATGCCGTTCAAGATCACTTCCTCATTTTTCGCAAAGGCATTGCTCTTGATGAAAAGCCGGTCGATCTTAATGTATGCAACCGGCAGCTTATCGAGAACATTCAGGGACGAATAACCTGCGCCGAAACAGTCCATCATCACTTCGATCCCCATCATATTCAAATGGTTGCAGAAATCAATTGCCTCCTGCATTTTGCTGATAAAGACTTCCTCATTCACCTCAAATAAGATATATTGCGGATCCACCTGATACTGACGCATCAGCGATTCCAGTTTTACAAAAAAATCCGGATCCGAAATATGACGTTTGGACAGATTCACCGAAATCGGAATATTCCTGTCTAAAATATCCCTCTGCCGCACGATAAATTCAAATACAGACTCGATCACATAGAAATCCAGTTCCACCATCCGGTTGGAATTCTCCAATGCCGGTATGAACTGATTCGGAAGCAGAACCGTTCCGTCTTCCCGATTCCAGCGGGACAGTGCCTCCGCGCCTACCACAGTCTTGGATATCGTGTCAATCTGAGGCTGATAATATACTTCAAAAGAGTGACGCTTCAAAGCCTCCGGGAAATCATCGAGGAGTTGCATGGCCCTGCTTTGTTTTTCAAACATATCATTGTCAAACCACTCGCATTTTCCGTCGCCTTTCTCTTTGGCGCTCTTTTTTGCATAAGAAGCATTTGCAATCGCACGGTTATATTTTTGATCTTTTCCATGCGTAATATAAATACCGCAATGAATATAGAGATTCTCGGAAGGAACCATTTTTCTGAGAATGTGACTTTTTTCCTCCAATTGATCATTCACGATTCCAAAAATCGCTTCATCCGTAAGTTCTTTATTCACTTTAAAGACAAGGATCAGATTATCGCTATGTATCCTGCAACCGCATAAAAGTTTTGAAAATACATTGCTCATCTCTCCCGCAAATTTTTTCAAAAGCGCATCTCCGAACCGATACCCGTAAGATTCGTTGATATATTTAAAATGGGCGATATCCGTCTGCATATATACCAGTTTCTGTCCTTCTGGCACCTGAAACACGAAGGTTTCCAGCTGTTCCAAAAACGGGTAATATTTATAAAGTCCCGTCATGGAATCTCTCCATGCCATCTGTTTTAAATACATCTCCGACTGTTCCTGAGACAACTTCCTGCCGGTATATACAATAAACATACTTTCAAAGGACTTTAAAACCTTTATTTCTTTCTTTGTAAATCCCCGCTCCACGTTGGAATCCTCGAATATGATCACACCGGAAAAACAATCATTATGCACGATCGGTACGATCACGCCGGATTTCACATGCGTTTCCGAGCGGAACAATTTCTCCTGTGCTGCCGTCCCCCTCGACGCTGTATATACAAGAGGCTCTCCGCCGCACATATTGCTGAGTTTTACCCACTCGCTTTCATCATAACGATATTTATGTCCGATGGAAGATACCGATTCATCCTTCCTGATCTCATAAGAGCATGTCAATTCCAGCATCTCGCCGGTCAATTCCAGAATACGGATAGATGAAAATTGAAATTCCTCTTTGATCCGGTGAAGAAACAGATTGATCGCACTTGTCGCATCCTTTGTTTCCTCCAGAAGACGAAAGGCAAGCTCGTTCAGTTCATAGTAGAACTGATCCATTTCCTCATTGATCTCTTCCACTTCCTCTGTCTCTTCCACAGGATTCATCATGATCCTGTGATGTTTTCGCATCTCCTCATTTTCCTGATCGAAGAAGGTATATCCGTTTTTCCCCCGGTTCTTTGTAAAATAAAGCGCATGATCCGCCATTTTAAACAAATCATTATAATCTTTTGCATCTTCCGGAAACATTGAAATACCAATACTTGCCGAAATCTTCACTTTCTCATTCTCACCGGTATAGATCCTGGCTATCGTATTGCAAACCGTTTCCGCCTTTTTCTTGATCACTTCCTTATCCGACAGATTTTCCACGAAAACGATAAATTCATCTCCGCCGATTCTTCCGACCACATCCTGATTGCGAAATGCAGACTTGATCCCGTTAGCGACACTGACGATCACCTCATCCCCAAACAGATGACCCATATTATCATTCACTGACTTAAAATTATCAATATCAATAATAAAGAGAGCGCCGCTTCCGCTCCGGTTCATTGCCTCCCGAATCAGCTGTGCGGAATAAGTCTTATTGATCAGTTTTGTAAGAGGATCTTTTCTTGCCTCCTCAAACAATTTCCGGTTTTCTTTTACTCTCTCGTCCATCTGTTTTACGAAGCAGAAGTAAGAATCGCTCGAGGCATCATAACGGGTATTGATATTCACCCACCCAAGTTTCTGTTCCACTCTGTCCTGCAAAAAAAGCTCATAAGACCCCCTTTTTACCCGATGAACAAAATCCTGAAACATCTGTTCGCACGCAGAAACCGTATTCGCATTGGTACGTCCCATACATTCTTCTCTCCATGCCGGAATACGATCCTTCTCCTCTAATTCGCCATCGCAAACGGTATAAACAACACAAAGATCCTGCTGCGGAAAGTATTGTAACGTACTGTCTGTTTCGACTTCAATAATAGCAACCAATAACTCATTTTTTTGCAACGCAACACTCATATTTATGTCCTCTCCTCTAAATTAACGCTAGTTTAGTAATTGAACAAATCCGATCAGTCTCCACCTATATATTACTACTTTCCGGCAAAATAATCAAGTTCTGTATTACTTTATTACCTGTTTTGGACATTTTTGCGCACACAGACCGCAGCCGACACATTTCTCATAATCAATTTTCGCAAGAAAATCCGTCACATGCACGGCATCTTTCGGACATGCTTTCACGCACATCGAACAGCCGATGCATCCGGTACCGCATACTTTATTGACATCGGCGCCTTTATCTCTTGAATTGCATTGAACATGATACTTTGACTTATACGGAATAATTTCTATTAATTCCTTCGGGCACGCCTTCACACATTTTCCGCAGGCAACACATTTTTCCCGATCCACCACGGCAATCCCGTTTTCAATGTGGATCGCGTCAAACTCACAGGCTTCCACGCAGGAGCCCAGTCCAAGACAACCGTAGGTACATTTCTTTGCGCCCTTTCCCGTCACATATACTGCCTCTCTGCAGGAGTGATTCCCGCTATATTCGTATTTATTTCCTGCTTTCTGACAATCTCCGGAACACTTTACAAAAGCGACTTTTTTTATGCTCTCCACCTGTATTCCGAGAACCTCTCCGATTCGTGCCGCTACCGTGGCTCCTCCTACCGGACAGGCGCTTGCAGGAGCCTCTCCCTTGGCGATCGCCGCTGCCGCCGCATCACACCCTGCGTATCCGCAGCCGCCGCAATTGCTTCCTGGAAGACATTCTCTGATCTTTCCCTCTTTTTCATCCACTTCCACCGCAAAGGCTCTGCCGGCGATTCCTAACAGAACGCCGATCACAACGCCCGAACCGCCGACCAGCAGACACGCCGATACTATTGCACCAAAATCCATCCTTGCACCTCCTTATTTTGAATGATTATGCCATTAAATCACCCCGGCAAATCCCATAAACGCCATTGCCATCAGACCGGCTGAAATCAATACGACAGGCATTCCCTTGATCGAAGGCAGCATATCATTATATTCAATTTTTTCACGTATTCCCGCCATGATCACGATTGCAATTGCGAAGCCCAATGCTGTAGAGACAGAATAGAACAAACCGTAACCGGCCGTTTTTAAAAAATTCCCTTTGTAATAATATTTGGAAATGCTGGTAATCGCAGTTCCAAGCACAGCGCAGTTTGTGGTGATCAACGGAAGATAAACGCCGAGCGACTGATACAAAGACGGCATCGCCTTCTTCAGGAACATCTCCACAAACTGTACCAAAGCTGCAATGACAAGAATAAAAACAATCGTATTC
>CADBTR010000176.1 GCA_902797675.1 uncultured Lachnospiraceae bacterium | reverse complement strand
TACTGATTTTTCTATCTGCGGCATCAGCCTCAATCAACGTAGCCCGCTACGCCTCTTTCGGCTTCTTTGCATATGGAAAAATCACCTACGAAATAAGAAACAGTTACTTAATTTACGCTGTACTAGTATTTATTAAAACAATTATCTATGAGCTTGTCAATAGACTGCGGGAAAATAATAACTTTAAAAAGTGAAAAAAACATGGTACAATAAGATAATGTTTAAAAATCATTATTTCAACGGCAGGGCTAAAGCCATGCGACATTCAAAAAGGAATCTGTAATATGAAAAAAAATTATAAATTTACGATCAGTTACGACGGTACCCGCTATTTTGGATGGGAACACCAGCCGGATAAGGAGACAATTCAGGGAAAATTAGAAAGTGTATTGGAAAAAATGTGCGGTGAATTTACCGATGTCATCGGAGCGGGAAGGACAGATGCGGGAGTTCATGCACAGGAGATGGTTGCAAATGCTGTTTTTGAGAGTGATTTAGAGCCGGATGAAATACGCGATTATTTTAACCGCTATCTTCCGGAGGATATCCGGGTGTTGGAAGTAAGGGAAGCCTCCCCGCGGTTTCATGCCAGATACAAGGCGGTCGGGAAAACATACCGGTATACCTGCTTTGACGGACCGGTGACGCCGGTTTTTGACCGGAAATATCTGACCGCGGTAGATACGGTCCTTGATGTGGAGGTTATGAGAAAAGCAGCTGTTTTCTTAGAGGGAGAGCATGATTACAAAAGTTTTTGCGGAAACAGCAGAATGAAAAAGTCAACGGTGCGCGTTGTTGACAGCATTAAAATTCAGCGGAATAAGGGATATGTTTATTTTACGTTTCATGGAACGGGATTTTTACAGAACATGGTCCGGATTCTTGTGGGTACTTTGCTGCTTGTGGGAAAAGGTGAGATTAAGCCGGAAACTGTGGTGGAAATTCTGGAAGCGAAAGATCGAAAGGCGGCAGGTCCTACTGCTCCGGCTTCCGGTTTATGTCTTATGAAGGTTGACTATTAAACGCGAAAAAAAGTGCTGAATATTCGACAAAACTCCCCTTGACCGTCTTTTACCCTTATGCTAGAATTTATCCTGTGAGTAAGAGCTTGAAAATAGAAAAGGAGGAGTGGAAGATGGTTGCCGAAAATAGAGCAGCTTTTTCAACGACGGATACTTTCGAGATACGAAAGAGAGTTGCCGGTATGAGTCATGACATCAGAACGGCGATTAACGGTCTTGGAGGGTTGATTGGGTTTATGGCGGCTGACAGCGGCGTGACGCCGGAATTTAAAGAACAAGTCGGTAAATTGACGGTATCAGCGAATTTTTTGAAAAGCCTGACAGAATATGTACTGGAAGATTCAAAGACGGAGAGACAGAAAGATATTTTAAATCTGAAACCATGTCGGGCAGAAGAACTAATGAGGTACATAGATGTATTGATCAGACCGATGGCAAACAGAAAACATCAGATATTTGAGATAAAACTGGACGATCATTTGAATTGTCCCATATTGGCAGATAAGATTCGATTAAGTCAGATCGGTTTGAATTTATTGTCGAATGCTGTAAAATATACGGGAGAAAACGGAAAAATTGATTTTTATATCAGCGTAGAGGAAAGAGCCGATAAAGCATTTTTTATGATGAAAGTCACGGATAACGGGAGAGGAATCGGAGAAGAATTTCAAAGATGTATGTTTGAACCTTATACAAGGGAAGATAGAAATGACGAACAAAAAGAGGAATCGTCAGGATATGGATTATTTGTAGTCAGAGAGTTGACAGAACTGATGAATGGTACAATTTCCGTCACATCAAAAGAGGAAGTGGGAACTGAATTTATCTGGCAGGCACAATTTGATAAGGTGGGAGAGGTCAGAAGATTTCAAAAGGGATTGATGCATGAGAAAGTGCTGCTTTCTTATCAAAAGAGATTACAGGAATATCATAGAAAACAGAGAGCATGTCCGTATTTTCAGATTTCCTTTCAGGAAAGAGGAAAAAGACAGAAACGGGTATTGGTGGTGGAAGATAATCCGCTGAATTTAGAAATCGCAAAGATTTATTTAGAACAGATGAATATCTGTGCAGACGGAGCATTGGAAGGACAAAAGGCATTGGAGTGCTTTGGCAATTCACCGGAACATTATTACGATGCAATTTTTATGGATCTTCGCCTGCCGGTTATGGATGGTTATGAAACATCAAGAAAAATACGCAGGCTGGAGCGTGTGGATGCCAAGGAAGTGCCGATCATTGCTATGACCGCAGACGGATTGCATAGTACAGAACATTACTGTTCCGCAGCCGGCATGAATGCATGCTTAAAGAAACCTATCGACCGGAAGAAATTGAAAAGTCTGGTTGAAGCTATTTAAATGAAAAAGGACCTGTCCGTCAGGACAGGTCCTTTTTTCCCTCACATACACATATCAACAAAAAATTATACAATACCCTGAGCGTTCATTGCCTCGGCAACTTTCTTAAATCCTGCAATGTTGGCGCCTGCCACATAGTTGCCTTCTAAGCCGTATTCCTTGGAAGCATCGTCCAGATTGTGGAAGATATTTACCATGATTGTCTTCAACTTCGCATCAACTTCCTCAAATGTCCAGCTGAGTCTTTCGCTATTCTGGCTCATCTCAAGAGCAGAAGTAGCAACACCGCCGGCGTTGGAAGCCTTACCGGGAGCGAACAATACCTTGTTAGCCTGGAAGTACTGAGTAGCCTCGATGGTCGTAGGCATGTTAGCACCCTCGGCAACAGCCTGTACACCGTTGGCAACAAGAGTCTTGGCATCTTCCAGATTCAATTCGTTCTGAGTTGCGCAAGGAAGAGCGATATCAACCTTTACAGTCCATACGCCTTTGCCTTCATGATACTGAGCAGAAGGTCTCTTGGCTGCATACTCTGTAAGTCTTGCACGTTTTACTTCTTTTACTTCCTTCAACAATGCAACATCGATTCCTTCCGGATCATAGATCCAGCCTGTGGAATCAGAGCAGGTAACAGGCTTGCCGCCTAACTGCTGAGCCTTCTCGATAGCATAAATTGCAACATTTCCTGCACCGGAAACGGCAATTGTTTTACCCTGAAGAGACATACCGTTGCATTTTAACATTTCGTCTACGAAATAGAGAAGACCATATCCGGTAGCTTCTGTTCTTGCAAGAGAACCGCCGTAAGTAAGTCCTTTACCTGTAAGAACGCCTTCGTAAACATTCTTGATTCTCTTATACTGACCGTATAAGTAACCGATCTCTCTTCCGCCTACACCGATATCACCTGCAGGAACATCTGTATCTGCACCGATGTGTCTGTTCAGCTCTGTCATAAAGCTCTGGCAGAATTTCATGATCTCGCGGTCTGATTTACCCTTAGGATCGAAATCAGAACCACCCTTACCACCACCGATCGGAAGGCTTGTAAGAGAATTCTTGAATACCTGCTCAAAACCTAAGAATTTGATAATACCGAGATTTACGGATGGATGGAATCTTAAACCACCCTTGTATGGTCCGATTGCGCTGTTGAACTGTACGCGATAACCGTTATTGATCTGAGCCTGCCCCTTATCGTCTACCCATGGTACGCGGAAAAGAATGACTCTCTCAGGAGTTGTAATTCTCTCTAATAAAGCGTCCTTTCTGTACTGTTCTTCGTTTGCTTCGATTACGACACGAAGAGATTCCAGTACCTCTTTTACTGCCTGATGAAATTCAGGCTGTGCAGGGTTTTGATCAACAACTCTCTGCAATACCTCGTCAACGTATGACATAATTTTTTCCTCCTTGTTGAAAAAGATTGTATATGATGGAAATATAAAACATAAGCACTTCCTGTGCGTTATTTTATAAATCTACACTAGAGATTATATTTACTCAAAGAAAAATTGTCAATAAAAATCTGAAAAACTGGTAAAATAAAAAAAGAAAACATAGATTTATTTGAAAAAATAGTGTATAGTAAGGAGAGAATCAGGATTGGGAGGTCGAAAGAATGGAGATAGAAAGAAAGTTTCTGATCGACAGGAACAAACTTCCGAAACCGCTTGAGGAATACTCTTTTCACAGGATCGAGCAGGGATATCTTTGTACGGAACCCGTAGTCAGAGTGAGAAGACAGGATGAAGAGTATATTCTTACCTACAAGGGAAAGGGAATGATGGTGCGTGAGGAATATAATCTTCCGCTTACAAAGGAGGGATATGAGCATTTACTTGGGAAAGCGGACGGTATGATCCTGACAAAGGATCGTTATCAGATCCCGCTTGAAGACGGAAATACCGTGGAACTTGATGTTTTTTACGGGGCATATGAGGGATTGTATCTGGCGGAAGTGGAATTTGAGACGGAAGAACGGGCAAATTATTTTGAAAAACCGGATTGGTTTACCGAAGAAGTGACTTTTGATCCGAAATATCACAATAGTAATATGATACAGAATAGAAAAGTTTAAAAATGGAGGAATCACATATGAAGGTATACGCAATGTTAGCAGATGGATTTGAAGAAGTAGAGGCAATTGCCGTCATCGATTTATTGCGGAGGGACGGCGTGGAAGTGAATACGGTTTCCATTATGGGACGGCGTGCGGTTACCGGTGCGCACCAGATCAGGATCGAGGCGGATCAGACATTTGAACAGACTGATTTTACAGAGGGAGATATGATCTTTCTTCCGGGAGGCATGCCGGGGACAAAGCATTTGCAGGCTCATGAGGGATTGGCACAACAGTTGAAGCAATATGCAGAAAGGGAGGATAAGTGGCTGGCTGCTATCTGCGCGGCTCCGAGTGTTCTTGGAAGCCTTGGCATTTTAAAGGGGAAAAAGGCAACCTGCTATCCGGGATTTGAAGAAAAACTGGACGGGGCGATCCTGATGGAGGAACCGGTTGTGGCAGACGGCCAGATCTTTACGTCAAGAGGAGTGGGAACTGCGCTTGATCTCGGATTAGCCATTGTAGAAGTATGGAGCGGCAGGGATGAGGCTGCCGAGCTTAGCAGAGGAATTCAATATCGTTAGTTAAAGGAAAGGTGTTATACATGAAAAGAAAAGTCCTATGGGTGCTTTTGGCTGTTTCGTTGCTTTCTCTTGCACCGGGATGTACGAAAAAAACACATGCCATTAAGCAGGCAGAGTACTCTGCGATTGTGGGGGCTGCCGAGGGAACGGCAGATTTTTCCGATAAGACAGATCCAAAGATCGATATTCGGGGGATCTGTTCGTACGTGGGAGAGGAAATTGATTATTCCACAGGGATTGAAGTGAAGAATTCCGATGATTTTGAGGAATTTCAGATGTGGGTGGACGCCACGAAGGTAGATATCTATACAGTCGGCAATTATATGGCTGTTTACCGGTTTGTCTATGACGGAAAGGAAATTGAGAAATCGGTAAGCGTGAAGATCATCGAAAAAGAAAAAGAGACGGGATCGGACAGCGTAAGCGGACAGGGCTCCGGGGAAAATGGCGCAGCTGACGCAAAGACAGCGGGGAATAATGGCACAAACAGCGGAACGAAAACCACAAACAGCGGAAACGCAAACGGTCAAGTGTCGCAGAGCGAAGATTCAAATGGTGGAAATGCCGGTGATTCCGGAAACGTTTCGGACAGCGGATATACGGATCAGTCATCGGGAGAAGGCGGCGGTGAACCTCAAAATATTCCGGATGCCAATGGCGGAGATGTTCAAAATCCGGACAATGGCGGAAATAGTGGAAATGTTGATAACGGCGCGGCTTCCGGCGGCGGAGAGAATACCGGAAACAGCGGGAATTCGGCCAATGTCTCCGGGGGAGGCAGTCAGGGAAATCAGACGGCAACCAAGGCAAGGGAGATCATTACGACGAAACGCAAGGGAACATTGAAGACATCCACGATCGGATATACCAATATTGAATTGTTATCCGGAAAATATGTCAAATTAAAATGCACCAACGCAAAGTATATTGTGTCTACAAGAACCGATGTGCAGACCGTTTCAAAAAATAATCAGACATATGAGGTATCGAAGCTGATCATTACGTATAATACCGGTGCGGAGCAGATACTCGAAACTGTGGAAAAACCGGTGAAGTGAGGCTTTAAATCTGCTGTGAATAGTAACCGGAAAGGAAGATAATTATGGAAGAATTGCTCTCAGTCGGACAATTAGCGGACAGGCTGACAGAGAATATTGAGACAGTGATCAAAGGGAAACATCAGGTTGTCAGAAACGTTGTGGCTGCATTTTTGACCGGGGGACATGTTTTGCTGGAGGATGTTCCGGGAAGCGGAAAGACAATGCTTGCAAAAGCGATGGCTGCCTCTGTGGGCGGCGTGTTTAAACGAATTCAGATGACCCCGGATCTTCTGCCGGCAGATATTACCGGCATCAATTTTTACGATCGAAAAGAAGAACGGTTCCGGTTTATTCCGGGACCGGTTTTCTCAAATATTCTTATTGCGGATGAAATCAACCGGGCTACGCCGAAAACGCAGTCCGGACTTTTGGAGTGCATGGAGGAACGACAGGTTACGGTAGACGGTACAACTTATCAATTGGAAGCGCCGTTTATGGTGATCGCCACGCAGAATCCGGTGGATACCCAGGGGGTATTTCCTTTGCCCGATGCCCAGGTGGATCGTTTTTTGATGAAATTATCCATGGGATATCCGGATCATGAGAGCTTAAAAGAAATTTTTGCGGAACATGTGGACGGAAAGCGTGCAGGTGATATAAAATCCGTCGTAACCATAGAACAGGTGCGTCGGGCAATGGAACAGATCGCTGATGTGGAAATCGGCGAGGCTGTGCGCTCTTATGCGGCAGATCTGATCGAGGCAACGAGAAAAAAAGAACAGGTGCTTTTGGGCGTGAGCCCCAGAGGCGGAATTGCGCTGCTTCGCATGGCGAGAACCATTGCGGCGTGGGCGGGGAGAGCGTATGTGCTTCCGGATGATATTCAGGAAATTGCCATCGAGGTGATGGCGCATCGCCTGGTTTTGAAAAACAGCCTTCGTTTTCGGCCGGGGGAGGCGGAAGAGTTGATCAGACAGACGATCGATGAGGTTCCTGCGCCGACGGAGGATTTCCGATGACGCAGGGGGGACTTGCGGTTTATGAAGACCGGTTGATGCTTACAGTATTGGCAATTTTTGGCGTGATCATCGCAATTCTTTTTTTAATCCTGGCGGGAGCCATTGCAGTCCGTCTGCTTCGGACATTTTGTATTCAAAGGCTTACGTATCGGCGGTATTTTATGAAAGAACTGGCAGCAGAGGGAGAAGAAAATCAGCTGGTGGAAGAATTTTCCAATCATTCCTTTCTGCCCATGTTTTTTGTGGATGTGGAAACCCACATTTCCTCCAGAATCGTCCTGCAAAATTGTCAGGCGGATGATAAGATCACGCAGCGTTTTATCAGTCGCTTTTTTGTGATGCCCTTTACGAGAATCCGGAGGATTCATAAGGTGATTTGTGAAAAAAGGGGATATTATCAGTTGGAAACGGCAAAGATCAATTTTATGGGACTGGAATTTTATCTGGACAGCAAAGCGGAACTTTCCGTTTATCCAAAGGCGCTGCGCGTAGAAGAAGAACATTTTTTAAACAGTCAGCTGCAATACAGCGTACAATCAAAATTCCCATTACTCCCGGATCCCTTTTCTTTCGCCGGACTTCGTCCTTATGTTCATGGCGATTCCCTGTCAATGCTGAATTATAAACAGACGGCGATGCGGGGAGAATTGATGGTAAATAAATGCGAATACAGGGTGGGACGGAAAATAAAGATTTACTTGAATTTTCAGCCTGATGAGGGACGGGAGATCTCGAAGGAGGAATTCGATGAGATCCTGGAGCAGGAAATGTCTTATGCAGCCTATCTTTTGGGTATATGCGCAAAAGAGGGGTATCGCTATTCCATGACAGCTAATTGCAAGATGACAGACGGAAGAAATCAATTGTTCAGTGATTTTTGCGCGGGGGCGGAGCGCTATCGGGAATTATTGGGTGAGATGGCGAAAATGAGAAATTTATACGGTGTTTCCATGCTATCTGTATTGAATCACGAACTGGAGACGGGAATAGAGGGAACGGAAATATTTTTATTTACTGCATATATGGACAAAAAACTGGAGATTGCCGTGGCTGATCTGGAACGGGCAGGCAACGCGGTGACGGTAACGGAGGTGACATCCTGTGCAAAGGGATAAAAAAACAATATTATTGCGGGCATTGGGCGGATTCTTTTTTTTCGGTATTGCGATCACGCTGACGATAGAATCGGAAAAAGTAAAAGAAGACAAGATCCGCTATTTTATGTGGGCAGCAGCAGGCATTGCCATGGGGCTTGGATGCGTCTGTTTATTTGCCGGGGAGGGTGAGAACACATTAAGAAAAATTGTTCTTTTTTTTCGGGATTTTATGACAGGGATCGGAGAAAAAATCGGAGGCTTTTTTTCGGGGCTTTTTCGGATGACTCCGTCCGACGGCAAATCGCCGGGAATGATTGGCGGGTATGAGGATACAAAGATCCGGCTCAGCGCGGCGGGAAGAGGAAAGAAAAAAAGACGGAAAAAATATCGGGATATGGATAACAAAGAACGGATCCGCTATATTTATTATTGTCTGATGCGAAAAAAAATCAAAAAAGGATACCGGATTCTCCTAAGCGAAACTCCTTCCGTGACGGAGAAAAATCTGAGAGAGGAACAAATGCTGGGGATCGGTGAGGATAAGATTTTTTCATGGTACCGGCAGGCAAGATATCAGGACAGTTGTGAAATTACGGAAGAAACAGTAACCGGATTAAAAAAAATATGTAAAATTTGACAAAAAGTTAATGACAAGGCCGGAGAAGTATGATATACTAGGCTGATGTTTAAGGCGTTTCAGGAGTTATTTCGTGAACAGCCGCTAATATTTAGGAGGAAAAAACATGAGTTTACAGGTTGAAAAGTTAGAAAAGAATATGGCGAAACTTACAATAGAAGCTTCCGCAGAGGAATTCGAGCAGGCTGTTGAGAAGTCATATCAGAAAAACAAGAACAGAATGAGCATTCCGGGTTTCCGTAAGGGAAAAGCACCGAGAAAGATGCTTGAGAAAATGTACGGAGCACAGGTGTTCTTTGAGGATGCGTTCAATGATCTGATTCCGGAAGTATACAGCAAGGAAGTAAAGGCTGCAGAGGAGCTGGAGATCGTATCTCAGCCGAAAGTGGATATTGTACAGGCAGAGGCAGGAAAGCCATTTATCTTTACCGCAGAGGTTGCTTTAAAACCTGAAGTAACGCTTGGTCAGTATAAAGGACTTTCTGTCGAAAAAGTGTCGGAAGAAGTAACAGAGGAAGATGTGAATGCGGAGCTGGAAAAAGTTCGCAATGAGAATTCCAGAACTGTAGTATCCGAGGATCAGCCGATAGCGGACAAAGATGTAGTTACCATTGATTTTGAGGGATTTATGGACGGAAAGGCTTTTGAAGGCGGAAAGGGTACAGATTATCCTTTGACCATCGGTTCCCATTCGTTTATTGATACTTTTGAGGAACAGCTGATCGGTAAGAAGACCGATGAGGAGACAGAAGTCAACGTTACATTCCCGGAGGATTATCAGGCGAAAGAACTTGCAGGAAAACCGGCAATGTTTAAAGTAACTGTGAAAGAGATCAAGAAAGTAGAACTTCCGGAACTGAACGATGAGTTCGCAAGCGATGTTTCAGAGTTTGAGACATTGGAAGAATATAAGAATGATGTTCGTGCAAAACTTGCAGATGCCAAGAAGACAGAGGCTAGAAATGCAATGGAAGATAAAGCAATTGCACAGATCATCGACGGAGCACAGATGGATATACCGGATCCGATGGTAGATCTTCAGGTCAGACAGATGGCTGACAATTTTGTCAGAAGATTGCAAAGCCAGGGAATTTCATGGGAACAGTACTGCCAGTTTACAGGTATTACCGCTGATAAGCTTTTTGAGCAGATGCGTCCGCAGGCATTAAAGACGATCCAGAGCAGACTGGTGTTAGAGGCAATTGTTGCCGCTGAAAATCTGAAGGCGGAGGAATCCGATTTTGAAGAAGAAATTCAGAATATGGCTAAGACCTACGGTATGGAGGTTGACAAGCTGAAAGAAGTGATGAGCGAGGAAGAAAAAGAATCGATCATGAAGGATCTTGCTGTGAAGAAAGCGGCAGACTTCGTGGTAGACAATCTGGCGTAAGCAATATCAGGATGGAGGAATCAAACATGAGTTTAGTACCTTATGTCATTGAGCAGACCAGCAGGGGCGAGCGCTCTTATGATATCTACTCAAGACTTCTCAAAGAGAGAATTATTTTTCTCGGTGAGGAGGTAAATGATACAACGGCAAGTCTTGTCGTTGCCCAGTTATTGTTTTTGGAGTCGGAAGATCCGGGAAAGGATATTCATCTGTATATCAACAGTCCGGGCGGCTCTGTGACGGCGGGAATGGCTATTTATGACACCATGAACTATATCAAATGCGATGTATCCACATTATGTATGGGTATGGCGGCAAGCATGGGAGCATTCCTTCTCTCAGGCGGTACAAAAGGAAAAAGATTTGCTTTGCCGAATTCGGAGATTATGATCCATCAACCGTCCGGCGGCGCAAAGGGACAGGCAACGGAGATTCAGATCGTAGCGGAGAATATATTGAAGATCAAGAAGAGATTGAATGAAATTCTCGCCGCTAATACCGGAAAGCCTTTGGAGGTTATTGAGAGAGATACCGAAAGAGACAATTACATGACCGCAGAGGAAGCGCTGGAGTACGGACTGATCGATCATGTAGTTGAAAATCGTGCGGATATCAAGAGTGAAGAATAGTCGAAACGTTTGGAGGAATCATGGCAGGAAAAAACGATAATATGAAAATGCACAGATGTTCCTTTTGCGGAAAAACCGAGAAACAGGTGGAGAAGATGATCACCGGTCCGGACGGAGTATGCATTTGTAATAAATGTGTTGATATCTGCGCAGAAATCATTGAGGAAGAGATGGGCTATGATTATGAGGATGACCATTTAGAGATTAACCTGGTGAAACCGAAAGAGATCAAAGCGTTTCTCGATGAATATGTAATCGGACAGGACGAAGCGAAAAAACTTCTGTCGGTGGCGGTTTATAATCATTACAAAAGAATTCTTTCTGGAAAAGATCTGGATGTTGAATTACAGAAGAGTAATATTCTGATGCTGGGACCTACCGGTTCCGGCAAGACATATCTTGCGCAGACCCTTGCAAAGCTTTTGAATGTACCGTTTGCCATTGCGGACGCTACAACGCTGACGGAAGCCGGTTATGTCGGTGAAGATGTGGAAAATATCTTATTGAAACTGATTCAGGCGGCAGACTATGATATCGACAAAGCCCAATGCGGAATTATCTATATTGATGAGATTGATAAGATTACCAAAAAATCGGAGAATGTTTCCATTACGCGGGATGTATCCGGTGAGGGCGTGCAGCAGGCGCTTTTAAAAATCCTTGAAGGAACTGTTGCGTCGGTACCGCCTCAGGGCGGAAGAAAGCACCCGCAGCAGGAATTGATTCCGATCGATACGACCAATATTCTGTTTATCTGCGGTGGAGCTTTTGACGGGCTGGATAAAATCATTGAATCCAGAATCGATAAAAAATCCATCGGCTTTAATGCGGAGATTATCGAGCAGGGAACAGAAAAGGAAGACGAGTTGTTAAGACAGGTGCTTCCGCAGGATCTTGTTAAATTCGGGCTGATTCCGGAATTTATCGGACGTGTGCCTGCCACAGTGACGTTGAAGCAGCTGAAAGAAGAGGATCTTGTAAGGATCCTCACAGAACCGAAAAATGCTATCGTTAAGCAATACAAAAAATTGTTTGAACTGGACGGGGTTGAACTGGAATTTACAGATGAAGCCGTGAAAGCAGTTGCCGGAAAATCCTATGAAAGAAAGACCGGTGCCAGAGGATTGCGCGCGATTATGGAAGATTGCATGACGGATGTGATGTATGAGATCCCTTCTGATGAAAAAATCAAAAAATGTATTATGACAAAGGAAGCTGTGGACAGGACAGAGCAGCCGAGATTGGAATATGGAATATAGGAAAGAAGCCTGGAATGGTCATTAAAAATGTAAATTTGGAGACAGTGTGCGGAATAACAAGTAAACTTCCCCAAAATACTTTGCCGGAGGTGGCATTTGCGGGAAAGTCAAACGTGGGAAAATCCTCGTTGATCAATGCACTTATGAATCGTAAAGCTCTTGCCAGAACTTCCGCACAACCGGGTAAGACCCAGACGATCAATTATTATAATATCAATGATGAACTCTATTTTGTGGATCTTCCGGGGTACGGCTTTGCGAAGGTATCCAGAGAAGTGCAGGCAAAATGGGGAAAAATGATCGAAGGATATCTGCATACATCAAAAACTTTGCAGGCAGTATTCCTGCTGTTGGATATCAGGCATGAACCATCGGGAAATGATGTGGAGATGTATCACTGGATTTTGGAAAATGGTTATTCTCCGATCATTATTGCCACAAAGGCTGATAAGATCAAGAGAAGCCAGCTGGCGCATCAGTTGAAAGTAATCAGGGAAACCTTGCGCTGCGGGAAAGAAACGGTATTGATTCCATTTTCTTCTGAAACAAAACAGGGAAGAGAAGAGATTTACGAAGTAATAGAAAAATTGATAAATCGGACAGGAGAAGAGGAGACCTAACGGTCTCCTCTTTTTCCGAATTCATAAATCACGCGATCACAGAATTCATGATTATCCGATGTTTTTGAAAACAGATTAAGCAATGTATCAACGGCATCTTCGCCTTTCATGGAATTCGTCATCCGGCGAATGATCTCCACGGCTGTCTGTTCTTTTTTTGTGAGAAGAAGGTCATCCCTTCGTGTGCTGGATTTTAAGATGTCGATAGCCGGAAATACCCGTTTTTCCGATAATTTCCGATCCAATACCATTTCCATATTGCCGGTTCCTTTGAATTCCTCAAATACGACATCGTCCATCTTGCTGCCGGTATCTACAAGGGCAGTGGCGAGAATGGTAAGACTTCCGCCTTCCCGCATATTTCTCGCGGCGCCGAAGAATCGCTTCGGCATATGAAGAGCTGCGGGATCAAGACCGCCGGAAAGGGTACGTCCGCTGGGAGCTACGGTTAAATTATAAGCTCTCGCAAGGCGGGTAATGCTGTCCAACAGAATTACCACATCCTCGCCATGCTCCACTAAACGTTTGGCGCGCTCGATTACCATCTCGGATACCCGTTTATGATGTTCCGGAAGTTCATCAAAGGTTGAATAGATGACTTCCACATTCTTTCCCATAATGGATTCCTTGATGTCCGTCACTTCCTCCGGACGCTCGTCAATTAAAAGAATGATCATCTTGATGAAAGGATTGTTTTTCGTAATTGATTTTGCAATCTCTTTTAACAATGTTGTTTTACCGGCTTTCGGAGGGGAAACGATCATTCCTCGTTGTCCTTTTCCGATCGGGGACATGATATCCACAATACGCATCGCCATATTGTGACGGTCGGTTTCCATAACAAGACGGTCATTCGGGAAAATCGGAGTGAGATCCTCAAATTTCTTCCGGCGCATAACCTCATCGACAGAATAGCCATTTACGCTTGTCACATTGAGCAAAGCTGCAAATTTCTCATTTTGTGTCTTTACCCGTATCTTACCGATAATAATATCACCGGTCCGTAATCCAAGACGTTTGATCAGCATCGGCGCAACATAAACATCGGCGTCTCCCGGCATATAATTGTCGCATCGGATAAATCCGAAGCCGTCCGGCATTACTTCAAGAATACCGTTGGCAGTCTCTCCACTGTCTAAGGATTCATTGGACACATTGGAATGGGGGGCACTCTGATAATTACTCTGTGTTTTTGGACGATTGCGGAATGGCTGAGACTGGGAGGAATCAGACGAAGGTGCAGAGGTGGAATCTTTTTTTTCTGCCGTCACCTCAAGAATCTTATCAATCAGCGCGCTTTTGCGCATGGCAGTAACGCTTTTGATCTGATTCGCCTTCGCGATCTCCCGCAATTCTGTCATAGGTAATGTTTCTAGTTTTTCTCTCATATTATATTTTAATCCTTTCTGGAGTTTCACGCTTGGAGTAACGCTGGTTACTATTCACAGTAACATTTTCTGAAATAGTATATCATATTTTTTAGAAATATGGTAGAGTTTTTCAAAAAAATGTGCTATACTAAAACTTGTCGCGTTTATTATCCGACCGAAAATGATTTTGGTTGACATGCTGCTGAATAGTTACAAGTACAGAAGCGAAAATAGATAGGGAACAAAGGAGGAGAAATAAATGTCAGTAGATCCGCTTACATTATACAAATTAATGACTTTATACATGCTGAATAAAGTAAATTTTCCGCTGACAAACACACAATTGTCCAGTTTTTTTCAGGATAAAGGTTATACGACCTATATTCAATTTCAGCAAGTGCTTGCGGAACTTGAAAGTACCGGCCTGATCCTGTATGAGCAGGTCAGAAAAGTTTATTATTATAAAATTACGAAAGAGGGAAGAGAAACCATCGATTTCTTTGTATCAAAGATACCGGTGGAGGTGATAGATGACATGGATATTTTTTTGACAGATAACAAATATGAGATGCGCAATGAAGTATCGACCATGGCTGATTATTTTCATGCCTCGGATCAGGATGTGATCGTAAGTTGCAGGATCAAAGAGGGAGACAGCACGTTGCTGGATCTGAATCTTTCGGTTCCGACAGAAAAAATGGCTGAAATTATGTGCAATAACTGGAGAAATGCCAGTCAGGACATCTATTCCGGGATCATGAAAACCCTGATGAGGAAAGATGAAAAAACAGAGAAAAAATAAAAAATGCTTGCATTGTAAAAAGAAATATGATACAATACATGAGTTGTTTATTATCAAGCCGGAGTTGGTAAAGCCCAATTTCGCAAGGAAATCAGAGAGGTGACAAAGATGAGAGAAGGAATCCATCCAAATTATTATCAGGCAAAGGTTGTCTGCAACTGCGGGAATGAGTTTGTGACAGGCTCTACAAAGGAAAGCATCCATGTGGAGATTTGCTCAAAGTGCCATTCTTTTTATACCGGTCAGCAGAAGTCTGCTAAGGCACGCGGTCGTATCGATATGTTCAACCGCAAGTATGGTTTTACAACTGATTAATAATGAGGTTACAGTTGGAAGGTTGAGATTTTTTCTCAACCTTCTTTTATAAAGAAAGGATGACAGATTGTGAAGCGGACATGTGGCATAGGCGGTCAGGCTGTATTGGAAGGAATCATGATGAAAAATCGTGATAAATATTCGGTTGCAGTCAGAAAACCGGATGGTGGAATTGAAGTGATGGTAGATGAATATAAGGGAATTGCTTCCGGAAATAAGATTTTATCGCTTCCGTTTATCCGCGGGGTATTCAGTTTTATTGATTCCTTAGTGTTAGGAATAAAAACGCTGTTGTTTTCTTCGGAATTTTATGATGACGAAGAAGAGGAAGAAAAAGAGACGAAAACCGATCAGGCGATCCGTTCCGTATTTAAGGAAAAAGCGGAGGATGTGATGATGGGAGCTACCGTAGTTTTCTCGGTCCTTTTTTCCATCGGATTATTTATATTATTGCCCTATGTGATATCCGAATTCTTCAAAAATACACTGGGAGTAGATTCCAATACTGCTCTGGCGGCTGTTGAGGGAGTTGTGAGAATCCTTATATTTATGGGATATATAGTGGCAATTTCGTTTATGAATGACATTAAGCGGACATATATGTATCACGGAGCGGAACATAAATGCATCAATTGTATTGAGGACGGAAAAGAACTGACTGTTGCGAATGTGAGAGAAAGTTCCAGATTTCACAGAAGATGCGGAACCAGTTTTCTGTTTTTCGTTATGTTTATCAGTATTATTTTATTTATTATGATGTCTGCAATTTTGCCGCCGGATGCAGGAAAATTGGTGAAAGTCGTGGCAAGACTGATTCTGATACCGGTCATTGCCGGAATTTCCTACGAGATCTTGCGGCTGGCAGGGCAGAATGACAGTCTCTTTGTGCGGATCATCAGCGCACCGGGACTGGCAATTCAGCGACTTACCACCAGAGAGCCGGATGACTCTATGATCGAAGTGGCGATCAAAGCGGTTGATGCGGTTTTTGACTGGAAAGAATATTTGGTCAAAATTGAACGGCACTCCGATTCAATCTCCCACCTCTATAGGTGGTGAGTAAAGAAAGGAAACTTACGTAGGTGGGAGCTTGAATCTCCGACCTACGGGAATTGCTGCCGTTGGCAGCAAGCAGGTCGCAGGGCTAAAGCCATGCGACATTCAAAGTGAAGAAAAAAACGATGGGAAACAAATTATGGGAGCTGCTTGCGAAGGCGGAAGAGCGCTTTAATAAAGCCGGAATTGAAGAGGGAAAAACGGATGCATTTCTTTTGTGGGAATTTGCATCCGGAATGAATAGAACTTCCTGGTTATTGCACAAAATGGATGAACTTGATCAAAGTTATGATAAGGCAGTGGAAACATATGAAAAACTGGTTCAAAAGCGCTGCCTTCGCATTCCTTTGCAGCAATTGACAGGAAGCGCAGCTTTCTGCGGTTTTGATTTTTATGTGAATTCCGATGTGCTGATCCCGCGGTTTGATACGGAGATTCTCGTGGAAGAAGGATTAAAACAGGCAAGACAGATAAAGGCCGGCTTGAAAGAGGGAGAGCCACTTTCTGTTCTGGATGTCTGTACAGGAAGTGGCTGTATTGCGATCAGCATAGAGAAATTGCTGCCCTTTGAGACAGAAGTAACAGGCGTTGATCTGTCAGCTAAGGCATTGGAAGTGGCGAGAAAAAACGGGAAACTGTCAGACAGCAGGGCAGAATTTATAGAGAGTGATGTATTTTCCGGCGTCATGGGGAAAAGATATCATATGATCCTGTCCAATCCGCCCTACATACCTTCGGGTGACATCGACGGATTGATGGAAGAAGTGCGGGATCATGAGCCGCGGATGGCCTTGGACGGAGATGCAGACGGGTTGAAATTTTATAGAAAGATCTGCGAAGAAGCCGGATCCCATCTTGAAACATGCGGCAGATTGCTGTTTGAAATCGGGTGCGATCAGGGAGAGGCTGTGGGCAGGCTTATGGAACAGGCCGGATTTACGGATGTCAGGATCACAAAAGATCTGGCGGGACTTGACCGGGTGGTATCAGGAATTCTTCTTCGGTAATGTATTACTATTTAAGGAACTGTTGGAAAATAACTTGAACAGAGGGCGCCGAATGGTGCGTGAGGCTCGTCTGACAAAAACGCAGCCGTAGTGGGCTAC
>CADBTR010000175.1 GCA_902797675.1 uncultured Lachnospiraceae bacterium | reverse complement strand
CGCCACCAGTCCGGCATGAATGTCCAAAACCTTACGAATACAAGTATTCGTCGGCTTTGAACATTCATGCTGCTGAATAATTACAACAAATTAAGATTTTGGCGTAATATTGCGCCGGAATTTTATTTAAAGAGATATGAGGTGATTAAGATGAGTGATTACAGAACAGAGACAAAATGCGTGCAGGCAGGATACAGACCGGGTAACGGAGAACCGAGACAGATCCCGATCATTCAGTCTACAACATTTAAGTATGACAGCAGCGCTGAGATGGGAAAATTGTTTGATCTGGAGGCATCCGGATATTTTTATACCCGTTTACAGAATCCGACCAATGATCATGTGGCTGCAAAGATTGCGGAATTAGAGGGCGGTACGGCAGGAATGCTGACATCTTCCGGTCAGGCTGCAAACTTTTTTGCATTATTTAATATATGTCAGGCAGGAGATCATATTGTATCTTCCGCATCTATTTACGGAGGTACTTTTAATCTGATCGCTGTTACGATGGCCAAGATGGGCATTGAGGTGACATTTGTATCACCGGATTGTACTGATGAGGAATTAAATGCGGCATTTCGCGATAATACAAAGGCAGTATTCGGCGAGACCATTGCAAATCCTGCGTTGACCGTGTTTGATATTGAAAGATTTGCAAAGGCGGCACATGAGCATCATGTTCCTCTGATCGTTGATAATACATTTCCAACGCCGGTTAATTGCAGACCGATTGAATGGGGCGCTGATATTGTAACACATTCCACAACAAAATATATGGACGGACATGGTGCGGCTGTCGGCGGTGCAATCGTGGATTCCGGAAAATTTGATTGGATGGCTTATGCGGATAAATTCCCGGGACTTACGACTCCGGATGAATCTTATCATGGAATCGTATATGCGGAGAAGTTCGGAAAAGAAGGAGCTTTCATCACAAAGTGTACTTCCCAGCTGATGAGAGATCTGGGCTGCATCCAGTCACCTCAGAATGCATTTTTGTTGAATATGGGACTGGAGTCTTTGCATGTCCGTATGGCAAGACATGTGGAAAACGGTCAGGCGGTAGCGGAATATCTGGAGAATCACAGCAAGGTAATAAGCGTTAATTATTCCGGTTTAAAGAGCAGTCCGTATTATGAGCGCGCGAAGAAATATCTTCCAAAGGGCGGCTGCGGCGTTGTTTCCTTTGAACTTGCAGGGGGAAGAGCGGCTGCTGAGGAATTCATGGGAAGATTGAAACTGGCAGCGATTGAAACCCATGTTGCGGACGCGAGAACCTGTTGCTTAAATCCTGCGACCTCAACCCACAGACAGTTATCGGATGAACAGCTGGAGCAGGCAGGAATCCCGGCAGGTATGATCAGAATGTCATGCGGATTAGAGGCGAAAGAAGATCTGATCGCTGATCTGGAGCAGGCTTTGGCATGAGGTTATGATTCACAGCATAAAAAATAAGTTTTTCCATAATAAAAAAACTTGACAAGTATGCAGGAATAAGGTATAATTTGTTTTGTTGTGTGAGACACAACAAAAAGGCTGGCATGGCACAGATGGTAGCGCGTCGCATTGGTAATGCGGAGGTCACGGGTTCGATTCCCGTTGCTAGCTTAAAAAAAGGAGCTTCGTTATCGAAGCTCTTTTTTTGTGAAGGCGACAAGCCGAAAAGCCCGGTGCAAGCTGGCTTGCAGACCGGGCTTTGTGGTGCCCGCTCATCATCGAATGTCCGAAGGACATGAGATGAAAGCGGTGTAGCCGAATTGAGCAGGAGGGAGATTTCATCTCCCTCCTGCTCAATTGATTATCTTGTATTTTCCTCTAAGATCAGCTTGTTTGCTTTGTAACGTTCTCTTAATTTCGGTTTTTCAATCTTTCCGGTAGGATTTCTTGGAATCTCATCAAAGAAAATCTTTCTCGGTCTCTTGTAACGAGGCAGGGCTTTACAGAATTCGTTCATCTCGTCTTCCGTGCAGATATAACCTTCCTTTATTTCAATGATTGCCGCGGCAATCTCACCGAGACGTTTGTCAGGTAAACCGATGACAGCCACATCGTGTACTTTATTGTTGGTGCGGATGAAATCTTCGATCTGTACCGGGTAGAGATTCTCGCCGCCGGTGATGATGACGTCTTTTTTACGGTCAACCAGAAAATAAAATCCGTCAGGATCCTGCATTGCCATATCTCCGGTATACAGCCAATGATCTTTCAATACTTCAGCAGTTGCCTTCGGATCGTTGTAGTAGCAGGTCATAACGCCCGGTCCCTTAAGACAAAGTTCTCCGACTTCGCTGCGGGAGACTTCATTTCCCTGAGGATCCACAATTTTTGCTTCCCATCCGTACCCCGGAACACCGATGGCGCCTACTTTGTGAATATTTTCTACGCCCAGATGAATAGCACCCGGTCCGATGGATTCGCTTAAACCGTAATTGGTATCATATTGATGATTTGGAAAATATTCCATCCAATGTTTGATCATAGACGGCGGAACCGGCTGCGCTCCGATGTGCATCAGCCGCCATTGATCCAATTCATAATTGTCTTTTTTTAATTTGCCGCTGTCTAAGGCATCCAGAATATCCTGAGCCCATGGAACGAGAAGCCATACGATGGTGCAATGTTCCTTTGAAACGGCATCTAATATGTATTCAGGTTTTGTTCCTCTAAGGAGCACTGCCTTGCTGCCGGATAAAAGACTGCCGAACCAGTGCATTTTCGCACCGGTGTGATAAAGCGGAGGAATACATAAAAAAACATCCTCGTGAGTCTGACCGTGGTGGTTTTGTTCTACGCGGCAGGAATGGATCAGACTTTCATGGTTGTGCAGGATTGCCTTTGGAAAACCGGTTGTTCCGGAAGAAAAATAGATGGCTGCCGGATCCTGTTCCTCTAATTGGATATCCGGAGACTGGCTGGAACAGTTCGCTGTAAGGATTGTATAATCCTCCGCAAAGGTCGGACAATTCTCACCGACATAAAACAAAAGTCTGTGCTTGCTGATCCGTTCGGCAATCTCTTCCACACGTCCGATAAATTCCGGTCCGAAAATCAACACGTCCACTTCCGCAAGATTGACGCAATATTCAATCTCGTCTGACGCATAACGGAAATTCAAAGGAACGGCAAGAGCGCCGGTTTTCAGGACACCGAAATAAATCGGCAGCCATTCCAGACAATTCATCAAAAGAATACCGACTTTATCACCTTTTTTAATGCCCCGGTCAAGAAGCAGGTGAGCAAATCGGTTGGCTTTTTCATTAAATACATTCCATGTGATCTCTCTTCGGTAATGTGTGGTGGGATTCGGCTCCATGAGTTCGTATTCACGCCATGTAACTCTGCGGTTATCCTTTACCTCCGGGTTGATCTCTACCAGACAGATTTCATCGCCGTATTTTCGGCAATTATCTTCTAAAAGTTGTGTGATTGTCATAAATCTTTATCCTTTCCCATTCAGGCGCCGGTTCAAGCACCCATACTAGTATATATTTTACTACATTGAACGATAAAGTCAATTGATTTTTCCAGAGAATCATGTTATGATGTAAAGAACTGTGAATACTAATAAAGAACTGCCTGAGGCGGAAAGCATAGAAAGGTGTGAAGATCAATATGATTTATACAGTAACTTTTAATCCTGCTTTGGATTATATCGTCCATACCGACAGAATCCAGATGGGAAATATCAATAAAATCAACCGGGAGCAGATCTTTGCCGGAGGGAAAGGAATCAATGTTTCCATTGTGTTGAAAAATCTGGGAATTGACAGCATTGCCACCGGATTTATTGCGGGATTTACGGGAAATGAGATCGACAGACAACTGGTGGAGCGCGGCGTTGCCACACGTTTTATCCGCTTGCCGGCAGGGACATCGAGAATTAATATCAAATTAAAGAATGAATTTGAGACTGAAATAAACGGAACCGGTCCGGAAGTGACAAGAGAAGCGATTGATGAATTCAAGAATCAGATGAATATGCTTCGTGACGGTGATTATCTTGTGATTTCCGGAAGCACGCCCACACTTGTCCGGGAGGATGTGTACGGTTGCATTTTGCGTGATTTACAGGGACGCGGAGTAAATGTATTTCTGGATGCTACGGGAAGTCTGCTCAAAAATGCGCTTCAATACAGACCGTTTCTGATCAAACCGAATAAAAACGAATTGGAGGAGCTTTTTGATGTTACCCTGTATCATCAGAAAGATATTATAGAATACGCCGGCAGATTAAAAGAACTGGGTGCCAGAAATGTACTGGTTTCGCTGGGGGCAGACGGAGCCGTACTGCTGGCGGAGGACGGAAAAGTCTACGAGAGAAAAGCACCGGACGGCAGAGCCATCAATTCTGTGGGCGCGGGAGATTCCATGGTTGCCGGATTCCTTGCGGGTTATATGAACAGCGGAAATTATGAGGATGCTTTAAAACTGGGTATTGCGGCAGGAAGCGCTACTGCTTTCTCAGACGGACTTGCGGAAAAACAGGATATTGACAAGATATACTCCGGGCTTGCCTGAGTATAGTTCCTTAGATGGGCGTATTTAAAAAATACTTGTCAAATCCATAAGTATGGTATACAATGATAGTCAATGCGGAAGAATCGCAATAGCTGTATAATAGAAAGGATTACGAAAAGATATGAAAAAGATTGTAAAATTCGGCGGAAGTTCTCTTGCAAGTGCAGATCAATTTCAAAAAGTGGGAGAGATCATACGGTCGGATGAGACGCGAAGATATGTGGTACCATCGGCACCGGGAAAACGTTTTAACAGCGATACAAAAGTTACGGATATGTTATATGCCTGTTATGCGATTGCAGAGGAAGGAAAGAAATTTGACGACGAGTTGAAGGCAATCAAAGGACGTTATGATGAGATTATAAGCGGTCTCGGTCTGAATCTGTCTCTTGATGAAGAATTTAAGACGATCAAGAAAAATTTCAAGGAAAAAGCAGGAAGAGATTATGCGGCATCCAGAGGAGAATACCTGAATGGTATTGTGATGGCCAATTATCTCGGATATGAATTTATCGATTCCGCTCAATATATTTTCTTTAAAGAGGACGGAACTTTTGACGGAGATAAAACATATCCGTTATTGAGAGAAAAACTGGACAATACAGAAAGAGCAGTAATACCGGGCTTTTATGGAGCATACGCGGACGGCAGAGTCAAGACTTTCTCCAGAGGCGGATCCGATGTTACGGGTTCCATTGTTGCCGCAGCGATAAAAGCGGATCTTTATGAGAACTGGACGGATGTATCCGGATGTCTGGTGGCAGATCCGAGGATCATTCACAATCCGGAACCGATCAAAGTGGTTACCTATAAGGAATTGAGGGAGCTTGCCTATATGGGAGCTTCGGTATTGCACGAGGATGCTATTTTCCCGGTAAGAAAAGAGGGAATTCCGATCAATATCAAGAATACAAATAAACCGGAAGATGAGGGTACGATGATCGTTGAGAGCACCTGCCGTCAGTCGGATTATACGATTACAGGTATTGCGGGAAAGAAAGGCTTTGTTGCCATCAATATCGAAAAAGATATGATGAATTCCGAGATCGGATTCGGAAGAAAAGTGTTGGAAGCTTTTGAAAAACATGATATTTCCTTTGAGCATATGCCGTCAGGTATTGATACCATGACGATCTTTGTTCATCAGCCGGAATTTGAGGGAAAAGAACAGCTTGTGCTTGCAGATATTCACAGAAGCGCTCATCCGGATACGATCGATATTGAATCCGATCTTGCCCTGATCGCGGTTGTGGGACGGGGCATGAAGGCTGCCAAAGGAACTGCGGGAAGAATTTTCTCCGCGCTTGCTCATGCAAGAGTCAATGTCAAGATGATCGATCAGGGATCTTCTGAGTTAAATATTATCATCGGCGTGAAGAATGATGATTTTGAGCGCGCGATCAAAGCAATCTATACGATTTTTGTTGATACGCAGCTGTAGAAGATACAACCGTATCAGATACAGTATACTGTATAAGACGATAAAACAGGGAATTATTCCGGAACAGTTTCCGGGTCGAGAAACCAGAGACGGGAAGAAATTCCTGCCTTTGGTTTCAATCTTATAAATGAAGGTGATGGAAAGTGGCAGGTAAAAATTCAGTATTAACATTCAAAGAAGCAAAGAAAAAAGGCGAAAAACTTACCATGCTTACCGCCTATGATTATTCTACGGCCAAGATTATGGACGAGGCAGGGGTAAACAGTATTCTGGTGGGAGATTCACTGGGAAATGTGATCTTAGGCTACGGAGATACCATTTCCGTGACGATGGAGGATATGATTCACCATGGCGCTGCGGTGGCAAGAGGCGCAAAGAATGCTCTTGTGGTGGTGGATATGCCGTTTATGTCATACCAGACTTCTGTTTATGATGCGCTTGTGAATGCGGGGCGTCTGATGAAAGAGGCAAGAGCGGGAGCCGTGAAACTGGAAGGCGGAGCCAGAGTATGTCCGCAGATCAGGGAAATTACGGCTGCCGGGATTCCGGTTGTGGCGCATCTCGGACTGACGCCGCAATCGGTGAACGCGTTCGGCGGACATAAGGTACAGGGAAAATCTCTGGAAGCGGCGAAAACGCTTTTGGAAGATGCAAAACGGGTGGAGGAAGCAGGCGCTTTTGCTGTTGTGCTGGAGGGAATTCCGGCGGCTCTGGCATCTATGATCACCGCAGAAGTATCCATTCCTACAATCGGGATCGGAGCGGGAGCCGGTTGTGATGGTCAGGTTCTTGTTTATCAGGACATGCTTGGAATGTATTCTGATTTTACACCGAAGTTTGTCAAGAAATTTGCCAATGTGGGCGAAGTTATGAAAGAGGCGTTTCAGGCGTATATCCGCGAGGTAAGTGACGGAACCTTTCCGACAGCGGAACAGGAATACAGCATTCCGGAAGAAGTATTAAGTCAGTTAAAGGAAGAGATGGTGAAATAAATGATTACGATAGCAAAGACAGTAGATGAGGTAAGATCCATTGTAAAGGGCTGGAGAAAGGAAGGTCTGAGTGTGGGACTTGTGCCTACGATGGGATTTCTCCATGAAGGGCATAAAAGCCTGATCGACGCTGCCGTGCGTGATAATGACAGGGTTGTAGTCAGTGTGTTTGTGAATCCGACGCAATTTGCGCCGAATGAGGATTTTGAAAGTTATCCGAGGGATCTGAATAAAGATGCCGAGCTTTGTGAAAAGGCGGGGGCAGCAGTAATCTTCCATCCGGAACCATCGGAGATGTATCATGAGGATTATTCCACATTTGTGGACATGAGAACGTTGACTCAGGTATTGTGTGGAAAAACAAGACCAATCCATTTTTCCGGCGTATGTACCGTGGTTTCAAAATTATTTCATATTGTGGCACCTGATCGGGCGTATTTCGGACAAAAAGATGCGCAGCAGCTTGCAGTGATCCGGCATATGGTCGAGGATCTGAACTTTGATATTGAAATCGTGGGATGCCCGATCGTCAGAGAAGCTGACGGTCTTGCGAAAAGCTCCAGAAATACGTATCTGAATGAGGAAGAACGTAAGCAGGCAGTTATTTTGTCTCAGGCATTGAAAGAAGGACTTTCTCTGATCCAACAGGGGGAGAGAGATGCCGATAAGGTGAAAAATGTTGTGCGAAGCAGGATCGGGACAGCGCCTCTTGCCAGAATCGATTATGTGGAAATGGTTGATTTTAAAACATTTGAGAATGTAAAGGAAATCAAGGGAGAGATTCTTACGGCGGTAGCTGTTTATATCGGAAAGACAAGGCTGATCGATAATTTTATTTGGAAAGGATAAAGAAATGACAATAACCATGTTGCAGGGGAAAATACACAGAGCTGTGGTGACACAGGCTGAACTGGATTATGTGGGCAGTATTACGGTGGATCCGGTGTTGCTTGAGGCCGCGGGAATCTATGAATACCAGCGTGTGCAGGTTGTTGATGTGGAAAATGGAAACCGGTTGGAAACATATACGATCTGCGGAGAAGCCGGAAGCGGGATTATTTGTCTGAACGGTGCAGCTGCAAGACTGGTCCAGCCGAAGGATCATGTGATCATTATGGCATATTGCGAGATGACGCCGGAGGAAGCAAAGGTACACAGACCGAAAGTTGTATTTGTGGACGGAGAAAATCATATCGCAGAAACCATGGATTATGAAAAACATGGACAGATCGCGGGAAACAGAGAGTAAAAGAAATTGAAAAAGATTACAGGTGTCGGAGCCGGTGAGAAAGAGAGGAATAACAGCAATGAAAATTGATAAGAAGATTACTGATTATTCTAAGGAAATGATCAAGAAATATGAACATATCTATGAGATTGATGAGGACTTATACGGAACCTATCATGTGAAATGCGGATTGCGTGATAAAAACGGAAAGGGCGTCCTTGCCGGAATTTCAGATATTTCGAGAGTGGATGGTTATCAGTTTATTGACGGAGTGGAGAAACCTTGTGACGGAAAATTATCCTATCGGGGTTATGATGTGAAGGAACTGGTTGGCGGTATTGTGAAAGAAGATCGTTTCGGTTTCGAGGATATCGCATTTTTACTTTTGTTCGGACATTTGCCGAAAAAAGAGGAATTAAATGAGTTTCAGGAAAAGATGGGCGAACTCAGAATTTTACCGCCTCATTTTGTGAGAGACGTTATCATGCATGCTCCTTCCAATGACATTATGAGCAATATGTCAAAAGGAATTCTTTCCCTGGCTTCTTATGATGAAAAGGCGAATGATTTAAGTCTCGGTCATGTTATGCTGCAATGTATGCAGCTGATCGAACAGACGCCGATGCTTGGAGTGTACAGTTATATGGCATACCGCCATTATAAACTTAATGATAATCTGTATATTCACAGACCGGAGCAGGATATTTCCATGGCGGAAAATATTTTGCGTCTTTTAAGACCGGATATGAAATATACCATGCTGGAGGCAAGGGTGTTGGATATCGCTCTGATTCTTCATATGGAACATGGCGGCGGAAATAATTCGACCTTTACCACCAGAGTTGTTTCTTCATCGGGAGCGGACACCTATTCCGTTATGTCCGCGGCTCTTTGTGCCTTAAAGGGACCGAAACACGGCGGTGCCAACATTATGGTAATGAAGATGATCGAGGATTTGAAACAGAATGTTTCCAATCTCAAAGATGAGGATGCCGTGCGGAATTATCTGGAAAAGTTGGTGGACGGAGAGGCCTTTGACCGTAAAGGTCTGATCTATGGTATGGGTCATGCAGTCTATTCCATCTCGGATCCGAGAGCACGGATATTTAAAAAATTTGTGGAAAAACTTTCGGAAGAAAAGAAATTACATGAAGAATTTGAATTATATGAGATGATCGAACGGCTTGCGCCGCTTGTGATCGCCGGGAAACGGAGGATATATAAAGGTGTAAGCGCCAATGTTGATTTTTACAGCGGATTTGTTTACCGGATGCTGGACATTCCTGTGGAATTGTTTACGCCGATTTTTGCCAGCGCGAGAATGGTAGGATGGAGCGCGCATCGCCTGGAGGAACTTATCAGCGGTGATAAGATTATCCGGCCGGCGTATAAGAGTATTGTAGAGGACAGAACGTATCAGCCGTTGAATGAACGGGACTGATACCCCGCCACTCCTGTTCGGATAATTAGCTGTGTTTATTAGAGGAGGAAAAGGAAATGTCAAAGGGTATGACGATTCTATATAAAGTTCATAATAATTTATATGTGAACCTTACCAACCGGTGCACTTGTAATTGTACTTTTTGTTTAAGACAGAACAGGGAGAAGATGGGAGAATCCGGCACGTTGTGGCTTGAGCGGGAGCCAACAGTAGAAGAAGTCGAGAAGGAATTTTCAAAATTCCCTGTTGATCAATTTGGAGAAATCGTATTTTGCGGTTTTGGCGAACCGACGGAGCGGATCGATGATCTGGTGGAGATTGCGGCGTTTGTGAAAAAGACATATCATAAGCCGATCAGGATCAATACTAATGGACAGGGAAGTCTTGCCAATGGAAAAAATATCGCTCCGATGCTGGAAGGATTGGCGGATACTGTATCAATCAGTCTCAATACGCCAAATGAACAGAGATATCATGAATTGGTGCGCAGTAAATTTGGAGACCGGGCATATCAGGCTATGCTTGATTTTGCAGGAGAAGTAAAAAAATATGTGCCGAATGTTGTGATGACAACAGTGGCTACGACAATCACAAAAGAGGAAGAAGAACAATGTCAGAAGATTTGTGACGGATTGGGAGTTCGTTACAGGATCAGACCGTTTGAGTAAATGATGAAATTCAGAAGAAATGAGGGAAAAAATATGAAGATTGTATTGGCATCATCATCACCGAGAAGAAAAGAATTACTGAATCAGATCGGGTGGACCTATGATTCCATCACCTGCAGGGGAGAAGAAAAAACACAGGAGACAGATCCGGTCAGAGTTGTTGAGGCGTTGTCGGAGGCGAAAGCGCGGGAGATTTATGGGCGCTTACAAAAAGAGGGACTTTCGGATGAAGAAGTTCTGATTATCGGCGCAGATACGGTAGTGGAGAGAGAAGGACGGATTTTCGGAAAACCGTATGATGCGGGAGATGCGAAAAGAATGCTGGAGGAGTTAAGCGGAAAGATCCACAGCGTGCGGACAGGTGTTGCGCTCTATCTTGTAAATAAGGATACCATGGTAAAAAAGGTATTCAGCGAGGAAACGCGTGTGATCATGTATTCCATCAGCCATGAGGAGATCGCGGATTATGTGGCGTCCGGGGAGCCTTTGGATAAAGCGGGCGCATACGGGATACAGGGAAGCGGAGCCAGATTTATCAAGCAGATTGACGGAGATTATAATAATGTGGTGGGACTTCCGGTCGCCAGAATTTATCAGGAACTTCCGGATCTGAAACATTGCTTTTTTGAAAATCGGGGAAACGCGGCGGTAAAAGAAGAACCGAAGCCGGTAAATGAACCGGAAGTAAAGAACGGATCGGAAGAAAAAAATGAACCGGAGACGGCTGCAGTGCAGGAAAAAAAGGAATTGCATGCAATGTCTGTGCCGATGGAAGATGAAGATGTTATGCCGGAAGTGCCATGGTATGACAAAGCGGTATTCTATCACATTTATCCTTTGGGATTATGCGGAAGCGCACATCAGAATACAGGCGTGCAGGAAGATCATTTTGATAAATTGAATGCGTGGGCGATGCATGCGAAAAAAATCGGCTGCAGCGCGATTTATATCGGACCGCTGTTTGAATCGGTAGGTCACGGATATGAGACGACCGATTATAAAAAGGTGGATTGCAGAATCGGTACCAACGACCAATTCAAGGAATTTGTTCAAAATTGTCATGAAAACGGAATCCATGTTGTGGTGGACGGCGTATTCAATCATACAGGAAGGGAGTTCTTCGCTTTTCAGGACATTAAGAAAAACAGAGAGCAATCCCGTTATAAAAACTGGTATTGCAATGTGAATTTCGGCGGAAATAATGAATATAATGACGGATTCTCTTATGAAAACTGGGGCGGTTACAACCTTCTTGCAAAATTAAATGTATGGAATCCGGAAGTAAAGAATTATCTGTTCGATGTTGTACGGTTCTGGGTATCGGAATTCGATATCGACGGAATCCGGCTTGATGCGGCAGATGTGCTGGATATGGGCTTTATGAGCGAACTTGCCAACCTTACGAAGGGGTTAAAGAAAGATTTTTGGCTGATGGGAGAAGTGATCCATGGAGATTACGGTCGCTGGGCAAACAGTGACAGACTTCATTCGGTTACAAATTATGAATTGCATAAAGGCTTGTATTCCGGCCATAATGATCATAATTACTTTGAAATTGCGCATACTGTCAATCGGTTGAATAATCTTGCCAGGGGCATCAGATTATATACATTTCTGGATAATCATGATGTCTCCAGAATTCATACCAAGTTGAATAATAAGGAACATATGTTTGACGTAACGCTGCTTTTGTATACACTTCCGGGAATCCCATCTGTATATTACGGTTCGGAATTCGGAATTGACGGAGAGAAAGGCAGGGGAGAAGACTGGAATCTGCGCCCTTGTCTGGAACTTGCGGATTATAAAGATGCTTATAAAACGGATGAAGTGCTGGAATTGATGATTCAGTTAGGTGCGTTAAAGAAAAAATATAAAGAATTGACGGAAGGCGATTATGAGCAGCGGCTCCTGACAAACAGACAGTATGCATTCGCAAGAAAGCTGGGTGAGTCCGAGACGATCACCGCATTGAATAATGATGATAATGATGCGTATCTGGAAATCGGAACCCAGGGCGGTAAAGCGGAACTGATCGCCGGCGTCTGCAAGGATTTTGTGATGGATAACGGAAGATTAAAGGTACAATTACCGGCAAACAGAGGATGTGTTTTTATCATTCGGAGATAAAGATGGACAAAGTGAAATTTGATTTACACAGGATCGGATATAATTATGTACATGACAATGTAAATATTGACAGACCTTGCGGATCCTGTGATTATCTGTTTTTGTATTTAAAATCAAATGTTACAATCCTGACGGCAGAGGGAGAGGTTACCACGACGGAACCCTCCTTTATGCTGTATCAGAAAGGATTTTATCAGAAATACTATGATCTTACGGGACCTTTTGTGAATGATTGGATGCATTTTGACGGGGAAAATCTGGATTCATTTTTCAGGGAAGTGGATATTCCCTTAAATACACTGATGGTGATCAGAGATGCCGCTGAAATTTCTGCGATGATGAAAGACTTACAGATTGAATCCAGACAACAGGGGCGATTCCATCATGAAATATTGAATTCGAGAATCTATGTCATGTTTTGCAAATTCAGTGATATCTATCATGAAGAGATCAAGTATTCGGATAAGTTAAACAGATACCGGAGAACTTTTCAGGAAGTCCGCAACCGGATTTATACCGGGAGCCCTCAGGCTATGCAGATGAATGTAAATGATATCGCAGCTTCGCTGAATTTGAGTACATCTTATTTTCAGCATATTTATAAACAATTATTCGGAGTATCCGCAATGAGTGACATTATTAAAAGCAGGATTGAATACGCCTGTTATCTTTTGTCCAGCAATTCGGATCCGGTGTCAGAGATCGCTTTTCGCTGCGGGTATGAGAATAAAGAACATTTTACAAGACAATTTAAGACGGTAACGGGATATACACCGAGACAATATCGGGAGAATCGTTACCACACCAGTTAACAAAAGTGTGCAAACAGGCAATTCATTTGTTGCCGGAACGGAGCGTCTATGGTAAAATTGATCGCCAGTGATTTAGATGGAACATTATTGCTGGATGGTGCCATAACGGTATCATCTGAGGCAATTGATTATATAAAAAAATTAAATGATTACGAGGTTGTATTTGTGGCTGCCAGCGGCAGACAATATCCGAATCTGCAGAAATTATTTCAGGATGTGCAGACGAAGATCGGTTATATATGTGAGAACGGCGCATTGGTAAAATATCAGGGGGAGACGATCTGTAAATATCCGATGGATCGGAATATGGGCTTGAAGCTTATGGAGGATATACAAAACCGGGAGGGATGTGAGGTTTTGCTGTCCGGAGAGGATACCTCCTATCTTGTTCCGAAGTCCAAGGAATATGAGGATCATATGAGAAATTATGTGGGAAATAATGTAACAATCGTTTCCGATTTCTCAGAGGTGAAAGAAGATTTTTTGAAAATATCCGTATATGAGAAAAAAGGGATCGGCGGTTCTTCGGATTATTTTGCGGATCGTTGGAATGATACTTTTAAGGGAACGGTATCGGGAGAGTGCTGGATGGATTTTGTGGCGCCCGAGGTGAATAAGGGAAGAGCATTGATGGAATTTCAGCAGTTGTTAAAAGCAACAAAGGATGATACGATGTGTTTTGGAGACAGCTATAATGATCTGGATATGTTTAAGGTATCTCTGTATAGTTACGCAATGACAAGCGCGAATTCGGAGATCAGGGCGGCAGCCCGTTATGTGACGACAACCGTGGAGGATGTGCTCCACGATGTATATCAGGTTCTTAGCAGGTAGAATGGAGGCTTGGTGTGACAAAAGGGAGAAAAATCGCTGTTCTCGTATTTGTTGCGGTATTGGTGATGGCATTTATTGCCGGGTGTGGAAAAAAAATTACCATTACAACGGGATTGGAAAAAGATGAGATTTTTAAAATATCCGGAAAAGCCCAGAAATTAAGCGGTTTTTTGTTGCTTTTTATCAATGAAAAGAATCAATTTGACAGTGGACTGGTTGATGAGATCTGGTCGCGTTCTTTTGAGGATATTCATCTGGAAACGGAATTAAAAAAACAGGTAAAAGACCAGCTGATCGAGCTTGATGTGATCAATAGCATGGCAAAAAAGGAAAATATGGTGCTTTCTGATGAGGAAGAGGAAACCGCAAAGCTTGCCGCAAAGGAATATTATGCTTCCCTGTCGGAGGAGGAAATCAAAAAAACCGGCATTACCTCCGGGGAAATCCGCTCTTTATATGAGAAGATGCGGTTGACGGATGATTTTTATGAGAAGAAGATTTCGGAAAAGCAGTGGGAAATCAGTGATGAGGAAGCAAAGGTCATTGAGGTTCAATATATTTGCTTTCAGTGCGGTGAGCGGGATCTTCGGGGCTCCTATGTAACATATGATGAGGATAAACTTCAGGAAATCCGTGCAACCGCAGAAAATGTTTTACAACAGATTCAGGCGGGGGGCGATTTTCAATCTCTGGCGCAGCAATATTCGGATCTTACGGAAACAAGAAAAAAAGTAGGCAGAGGAATGATGGAACAGACATTTGAGGATTCGGCTTTTTCATTAAAGAGCGGAGAGTGCTCCGGAATCGTGGAGACCGGCGGAGCTCTTTATATTATTGAATGTGTCAGTGACTATCTGGAGGAAGAGACGCAGGAAAACAAAGGGAATATGTTGCAGAATTATCAGGCGAAGTATTTTAAGGAGATTTATCAGCCTTATCTGGAAAAACAGACGGTGGAAATTAATAATAAAATCTGGGAAGATCTTACAGTTGCCGATTATGCGGCATGTAAGACTTGCAGCTTTTTTGAAGTATATCATCGTTATTTTGACTGAAAAAGGAAGAAGAAATGAAAAAAATAGATATTATTGTTCCATGTTATAACGAGGATGCTGTTTTGGAGCTGTTTTATGAAAAAACCACAGAAGTAATTCGTACAGTTGAGAATTATGAGTTCCAATTCGTCTTTGTTGATGACGGGAGCAGAGACGGGACCTATCAGAAAATGAAAGAATTGGCTAATATAAATCCACAAGTCCGTTATTTGTCTTTTTCCAAAAATTTTGGAAAAGAAGCTGCTATGTATGCGGGTCTGACATATTCCGACGGAGAATATGTTATTGTGATGGATGCCGATCTGCAGCATCCGCCGGAATTGATTCCGAAGATGATCGCTGAGGTGGAAAAAGGCGTGGATTGTTGTGCGGCGCAGCGGATCGGCCGCAAAGGAGAATCGAGAGTACGGAGTTTTTTTTCAAGACAATTCTATAAGATCAGTAACCGGTTTACAGATGTAAATCTGGTGCAGGGAGCGGTAGACTATCGGATCATGAGCAGAAGAATGGTGGATGCGGTGTTGTCCATGTCGGAACGGCAGCGGTTTTCCAAAGGTATTTTTGCATGGGTAGGTTTTACGACTGTCTGGCTTCCCTATGAGAATGTAGAGAGAACGGCAGGATCCTCCAAGTGGAATTTCTGGAGTCTGTTTAAATATGCAATGGACGGGATTACCGCATTTTCGGTAACGCCATTGCGAACCGTAACTTTTATTGGAGGATTGATTTCTCTTTTTTCTTTTATTTATATTGCAGTGACATTAGTGAAAACTTTTATTTACGGAATTGATGTTCCGGGGTATGTAACATTGCTTTGCGCAGTTTTGTTCCTTGGGGGGATTATTGAATTATCTCTCGGAGTGCTAGGAGAATATGTCGCGCATATTTATGTGGAAATTAAAGGAAGACCTATTTTTATCTTAAAAGATATGAATTTTCCGTTGACAAAAGAACTGCATGAGGATGAAAAATGAAAGCAATAAAAGCCTGGTTTATCAGAATGAAAGAGCTGAATCTCTATATGATCTTCGGAATGATAACCACCGCGGTGAATTATATTGCTGCGATCCTGTTTTATCATTTTTTTGATATGGGGGAATTGACCGCTAATAATTTTGCATGGGTGGTCTCGGTAGCGGTAGCTTATATTACGAATAAGCTCTATGTATTTGAGTCAAAATCTTTTGCCTGGCGGGTGGTGACAAGAGAAGTCATCTCGTTTTTCTCGGCAAGACTGGCGTCTTTGCTGGTGGAGGATCTGATCATATGGATTATGGGAAAATTCGGCATCTATCTGGTAGTGTCGAAATTGATCGCATCTGTATTTGTTGTGGTAATGAATTATTTCTTCAGCAGATATATTTTTAAAAAAAATAGAGGATCGGATATTGTCCGAGAATATGAAACAGACGAAACTAAACCGGTGTTATTTAAGGAGGAAAAGAAAGAAAATGAAATGGTTGAAAAATAATCTGGTGTATTTGCTGGGTTTTTTGTTCCCGTTTGTGATATTGGTGACGATTTTTGTCAATAATAAAGTTGTTCCCTTTGGGGATAATATTTATCTCAGAAGCGATATGTATCACCAGTATGCCCCGTTTTATAAGGAATTATACGATAAACTTGTGAATGGCGGAAGTTTTACATTTTCATGGGAAATCGGCATGGGTGTTAATTTTTCAGCTATCTATTCCTATTATCTTGCAAGTCCTGTTAATTTACTTTTAGGGCTTCTTCCTGAGAGAGGAATCCTGATCGCAATGGATGTGATCATTCTGGTCAGTACCGGACTGGCAGGCTTTTCCTGTACGTATTATCTGTCGAAACATTTTCATGTAAAAAATATGACGGCAGCGGCTTTCGGCATCTTTTATGCATTGTCTTCTTATATGGCTGCTTTTTCATGGAATATCATGTGGTTGAATTGCATGATCTTGTTGCCGTTTATCGCTCTTGGTCTGGAAGCACTTGTAAAAGAGAAGAAATTTAAATTATATACCATCGCGTTGGGATTGGCAATTTTTTCCAATTATTATATCGCGATTATGTTATGCCTTTTTGCAGTACTTTATTTTGCAATGCTTTTGGCTGTCCATGCGAACGGGGAAAAGGGGTATGTAATATCAAGACTTGTACGTTTTACTGTAAGCTCTTTGATCGCGGGCGGAATCGGTGCTACAATGATTCTTCCGGAATTATGTGCTCTGGGGTATACCGCATCTTCGGAATTTGAATTTCCGAAAATGTGGATGAATTATTTTTCACTGCTGGAGATGATGTATCGGTCTCTGATCGAGGTTCCGGTTGCGATCTTTGAGGCGCATGATCCGAATGTATATTGTACCGTCGGCATCTTCTTGTGGTTTCCTTTATATTGCATCTGCAGTAAAGTGGATAAGCGGGAAAAAGTCGGGAAGTTGATCCTGATTGCTTTGATGTTATTCAGTTTTAATACCAACATTCCGAATTATATCTGGCATGGATTTCATTTCCCAAACAGTCTGCCGGCAAGAGAATCTTTTATTTATATCTTTTTGATGGTAACGATCTTATTTGAGGCATTTCTTTATGCAAAGGAATATACGGAAAAACAGTTATATGGCTGTTTTGCCGGTGCATTGGCGGTGATTTTTCTCTTAGAGGAATTGTTTGAGGATAAAGTAAAATTCGAGAATATATATATCAGCCTTGCGTTTGTGAGCTTATATTTTATGCTTATGATCCTGATAAAAAAGGAATTTTTATTCCGAAAGATCGGTATCTATATGCTGTGCGTGCTCTGCATAGCGGAGGCTTATCTCAATTCCGGAGAGGAGTCCTCCTATAAGCCGACCACATATTCCGCCTATCTGGATGATAATAAGGCAATCGAAAATCTGGTTGAGAAAGTGAAAAAACAGGATCAGGATTTTTACCGGATGGAAAAACTGGTGCGGAGGACAAAAAATGATGCCGCATGGAACGGATATAAGGGAGTATCGGTATTTTCTTCTATGGCAAACGCGTCAGTGACGGAATATCTGGGCGCTTTGGGATTTGAGGAATCTACAAATTCTTATGCATATTATGGTTTTACACCGCTGACATCGGCACTTTTGGATGTGAAATATGTATTTTCCGATACGGTTCAGGATGACGTGGATCGTTATACGCTTACCGGATTTGAAGAATCGGATAATCTTTATTTATACCGGGTGAATCAATGTCTGCCCCTTGGATTTATGGTGCCGAAAGAGGTATTGGAACTCTCTATTGACGGGAATAATCCGTTTGCGGTACAGAATTCATTTGTGGATCTGACAACGGATGAAACGGAAATTTTTCATTATATTCCGGCGGTATCCAAGACGGAAGAAGTGACGATCCAGCTGGAGGAAGATTCGGATCTGTATGTATATGTAGTGTCCGGTGTGGAGAATTTAAGTTATTCCGCCTATAATGAAGAAAAGGCATTTGCGGACAGCGATACTTTTTCCGGAATCGGTCATAGAAGAATTCTTCATTTCGGAGAGATGCCGGAGGGAACAACCGTTACAGTCACATCTTCAGATGAAAATGTATCAAATATCCAGTTATACGCCTACGCTTTCGATAAGGATGCTTTCGACAAGGCATATCAGGAACTTTCCTCTCAGCCGATGACGGATATTACTTATGATGATAATCACGTCAAGGGATCTGTTGATGCGAAGGAAGACGGGATCCTCTATACGTCGATCGTGTATGATAAAGGCTGGACTGTCTATATTGACGGGGTTCGTTCCGTATATAAATCAATGAAAGGCGCATTTCTTGCAGTTCCGGTCAACAAGGGAAGTCATACTATCGAATTCCGGTATTATCCGGAGGGAAAGACATTGGGGCGGATCATCACTATCGTCAGCGTGCTTCTGTTGTGTTTCTTAATCTTTGCGGACAGTAAGATACAGAAGAAAAAGAAACTGGAGCAGGCGAATGAGCTGATCGAAGAACTTCAGGAGTCTGAAAAACAAAAAGATAAAGAGAATGTCAAAGGAGAAGAGATTGAAGAAAATCAGGTGACGCAGGAGATTGTGGAGGCACTGCGGAAAGAGAAAGACAGTTGACGAAGATTGTAAAATATGATAAAATGAGGCTTGGATTTATTTTCAAGATAGATTTAAGTGAATAAATTATCGTTATTTAGACGAGAAAAGGATGTAGCTATGAGCGAAGAAAAGTTAGACACAAATACACCTGAGGATGCGGATAGTACGAAAAGTGTTCTCGATGAGAACGTGGAGATCATAGATTATGATATTGATGATAAGATCACGGTAAAAGATTTTGAAGATAATGTGCCGATTTCCAAGGTTGCCAAGGAGAAGGAGGAAGAATTTAATCTTGTAAGTGAGATCTTCAGCTGGGCAAAAATGCTGATCGGTGCGTTTATTATTGCAATCATTGTGACGGAATTCATTATTATCAATGCCACTGTGCCGACCGGTTCTATGATCAGTACAATCTTACCGGGAGACCGGATTTTGGGATTAAGATTGTCGTATCTGTTCGGGGAACCGGAGAGGGGAGATATTATCGTATTCAAGTATCAATTTGAGGAGAATACGGATTATGTGAAGCGGATCGTCGGTCTGCCCGGGGAAACAATCTCAATTAAGAACGGTGAACTTTATATCTACAAAGGAGAAAAACTTGTGGAGGGACCGTTAAAGGAAGATTATATTAACGGAGAATGGACATGGAAGAATGACGGATATACTTTCACGGTACCGGAAGGGTCTTATCTTGTTCTCGGGGATAACCGTAATAACTCGAAAGATACCAGATGGTGGTATGATGAGATTTATATGAACGGGCTTTGCAAGGAGAGTGATCTGTATATTCACAAGGATCAGATCCTTGGAAAAGTATATTTGCGCTATTGGTCAAAGCAGGGAGAATCCTTCTTGGATAAGATCAAGCCTAAGATGCTGACAGAGTGAGAATAAGCAGAGTTGACAGTAAAAAACCGGCTTACGCCGGTTTTTTACTGTACAGAAGAAATAAAGGAGTTAAGCGGAATGGCTGCTATTGCACATTAATTTTCCAGTAATCCAGCTGATCGACATGCACGAATCCATGCTGGGTGTATAGCTTGTAAGCAATGCGGTTATCACCGCTTACATGCAAAAGGATTTTGTCGCAGTCGGAAACTTTCAGATATTGGATCGCAAGAAGAAGGGTTTCTGTTCCGAATCCGCGACCGCGAAACTTCGGCAGGATTTCCACATGATAAATACTCGCCACATGATTTTCTATGTGGAGATGGATTTCACCGACTTTTTGTTCGTTACGGCAGGTTTCAATCAGGTATTCCGTTTCATCCTGCCGTTTCCATTTCCAGTCAAGAATACCGGATGGCTCCTCAGGGGTATTCATGTTGTAGGATAAGAGATATTCCGACTTCTCAAACATGGCTCCGATGTGTTCCAGGGCTTTCGCACCGGAAATACAGCAGGGTTCATTGACGAAATAAATCTTACTGATGTTGTAGTTATGGATTGTTTCATAGGCTTTTTGAAAAAGGGTACGGAAATATCCCTTTCCCCGAAAACGGGGCAGGGTGTTGGCATAAATCTCACATTGTTCACTGTCAGGAACAAATACAGACAGAATACTGACCAGAATATTATCGTTATACATAAGATAAAATGCCGGAAATTCCTCAATCGCATTACTGTGGTTTTCCAAAAAACTGACACCTCTTGTGTGATCCGCCAGACGACACAATTCGATCAATGTGGATGCGTCGTGAAACTGGTTGGAGGATAATGTCGAAGTGATAATGATATTCATAGTGATCCCTCCAGGCTGATATAAAATTATAGCAAATGATAAAAAATATAATGTTGATAATCATAATCAAAAAGAAAGAATGCGGATAGAGGGACTTGAACCCTCACATCAAAGATACCAGAACCTAAATCTGGCGCGTCTGCCAATTCCGCCATATCCGCCGACAGGTGTGTCATGCACACAACCACCTTTCTATTCTATCATAAACAGGTGAAAAATACAAGACTATAATTGAGTTTTGAACGGCACTTCGATTCAATCTCCCACCTCTACAGGTGGTGAGTAAAGAAAGGAAACTTACGTAGGTGGGAGTTTGAATCTCCGACCTACGGGAATTGCTGCCGCCTCCAGCAAGCAGGT
>CADBTR010000174.1 GCA_902797675.1 uncultured Lachnospiraceae bacterium | reverse complement strand
TTAGCAGCCTAATAATCCTATCTGATTGCCTGTTTTATTGAATTTTCAAGGTACGAAGCCCATTTTGGGTATGGGAAGTTTTAGTTAGAAGAACTATTATCGCTGGGAGGACTTGGTATTCAATATTGTATTAAAACGGAATTTGCATATTCAAGGCTTCGCGAAGTTCCGGGGAGTTTATTAACTGTTGATTATGCAGAATTTAATGAGAAATACAATGAGAGAGATGTTGTTTCGAGAAGAAAGATGAGAGAACTTGTTGATTCGGAAGCAAATAAGGTTACAAACGTATTTAGTACTTTGTTTTAAAGGAGGGATTATTATGTGTGCGTATTCAGAAGACTATCTGAATGATGTGGTAGAGAATCAAGGCAAATTGTTTGATCTGGTTGCACAGGAATATCCTGAAATGGATACAGAAGGTTTTATTACTGCATATATGACCGGTCGGACACGCAGGGCAATTGATGAAGCACAGGCTTATGTCAGCACGATGAGTGCGAGAGAATTATGGGATTATTTTAAAAAAAATGAAAATTATTCAATGAAGAAGGGAAAGGCATTAGAGGGATTTCTTCCTGATTGGATAGGAGAATTTTACGCTTATTATCAATGGTATTATGATATTCCAAGTAGTGAAGTTATTACGAAGGTTTCTGTGGATTTTCTAAAAAAAGCTTATTCAGGACTTCATGATCTTGATTTGAATCTTGCAGTAAAGAAAGTAGGTGTATCAGCATGAAAGTTGTTTGTTTTCACAACCCTGATGAAGAGAATGGATATCTGAGTAATTGGTATCAATCTTCTTTTACAGTGGATCAGGTTCAGTGTTCTTCCATGGAACAGTATATGATGTATCAGAAAGCGATCTGTTTTAATGATACGGAGATTGGAGAAAAAATCTTAAAAAGCGATGATGTGGCTGAAATCAAGGCGCTTGGGCGTCAGGTTTCGGGATACGATGATAGCGTTTGGAACGGCGTTCGTCAGATTGTTGTATACGAAGGTTTGTGCGCCAAATTCTCTCAGAATCAGGAATTGAGAGATAAATTAAAAAAAACCGGAACTGCACTTTTGGCGGAATGTGCCGTGAAGGATAAAATCTGGGGGATCGGTTTGTCTATGCAGGATCCTGAACGGTTGGATCCGGGAAAATGGACAGGAGAAAATTTGCTTGGATATACGCTGATGATGGTACGCCGGAAGATCTGAAAATATTAATAATGTGGTATACTTACATCCGATTATTAATTTTGCAAGAGGAGGAGTTTTATGTCTGCTTTCGGGTCTAATGCCATACATTCTGCGTTTGATTTTTCTGCATTGATCGTATGCATTACCGTAACATTCTTTACATTTATACATCATAGGACGGATAAGATTCAAAATAAGGTGTTTCTTTCCCTGAACTTTATGCTGATCTTAAACGCTCTTTGTGAGCTTTTGACCATTTCTTTAGAGAATATCCGCTTTCAGTCGCATAGTATATTCCGGGTGATGGATATTTCCAGACTTTGTTATTTTTTGCTGCATAATGCGCTGTGCCCTATATTTTTCTTTTATGTGGCTTGCGTCTGTGGAGCGATCTATCATGTGGGAAGAAAACGAATATTGATGTTTTCCGCGTTTTTTGTTGTCACTGAGATAGCAGTTATTTTAAACCCTGCTTTTCACTGGATCTATCATTTCAATGAGCAAAGAGTTTACTGCCGCGACAAGGGTATCGCAGCTATCTATATTTCGGCTGCGCTGTATTTTATGATGGCTTTGATAATGCTCTTTTCATCATGGCGGGCATTGACAGCCGGCAAGAAAAAAGCACTGATCTATTTTCTCTTCGTGATACTTACAGGCGTTGTCGTCCAGCTTATATGGATAGATTTTAAGATTGAACTTTTTGCCGAGTCGATCGGAGTTTTGGGGGTTATGCTTTCAATCGAGGACGAGGACGATTTTACCGATGCGGAAACGGGAGTTTACAACAGATATTCGCTTGAAAACAATCTTAATACGTACTTTATCAAGAACCGGACTTTTCAGCTTCTCTGTGTAAAACTCATCAATACCGATATTACCGAGCGGACTATGAACAACGGAGCTGCAGGACTTGTGATGGTAAGCATCACCGATTTTCTGAAAGAACTGATCCCGAGATATCATATTTATCTTACTTCTTCGGATACATTTGTCATTACGGTCTTTGATCGTGATGAAAAGGAGATATCCGCGCTTGCGGAGAGGATAAGCAGCCGTTTTGACAAGCCTTGGAGGATAGGAGACACCGACCTTTTGCTGAATGCCATGGTCATGTCAGCAAAGGCTCCGGACAGGATCACAAATACATCTGATGCGTTTTATATGGCTGACAGCCCCGTGCCCTCAAATATAGATAAGAAGATACTTGTAGATAGCGATCTTGATTATCTTATGCGGCGCGCGGCAGTGGAAAAGGCGATAACCAGGGGACTTGAAGAACATAATTTTGAGGTTTATTATCAGCCGACCTATTGCACCGACAGAAAGACCGTTCACGGTGCCGAGGCGCTTTTAAGGCTCCACGACAGCGTGCTCGGAAATGTATTTCCCGATGAGTTTATTCCTCTTGCCGAAAAAATGGGGCTTATCGATGACCTTGATGACTTTGTTCTGTGTGAAGTATGCAGGCTTATTCAAAGCGGTATACCTGCGCAGTACGGTTTAGAGTGTATAAATGTAAATCTTTCGGTGATACAGTGTATGCGTCCGGGATTTGTCGAGCGTATAAATAAAATCGTTGACAGCTTCGGAGTAGATCCGAGACATGTGAACTTTGAGATAACGGAATCGGTTGCCGCAAGTGATTACAGGATACTCAGTGATACGATCAATGCGCTTAAAGAGAAGGGATTCCTGTTCTCAATGGACGATTACGGAACAGGCTATTCAAATAAGCAGTCGATATTCTCATTGGATTTTGATGTCGTAAAGATTGACAAGAGCATACTCTGGAGTGTTCATGACGGTAAACTCGGAGGAATCATCCTTGAAAACAGCGTTCGTATGATAAAACAGATGGAGCGCAGGATCCTTGTAGAGGGCGTTGAGACCTTGGAGCAGGCGGAACTTTTAAATAAGCTTGGCGTAGACTATCTGCAGGGTTATTATTTTTCAAGACCGGTGCCGAAGGACGACTTTATCGGGCATATAAAGAAAGCGTATGAGGCAGTGTGAACGGCACTCCGATTCAATCTCCCACCTCTATAGGTGGTGAGTAAAGAAAGGAAGCTTACGTAGGTGGGAGTTTGAATCTCCGACCTACGGGAATTGCTGCCGCCTCCAGCAAGCAGGTCGCAGGGCTAAAGCCATGCGACA
>CADBTR010000173.1 GCA_902797675.1 uncultured Lachnospiraceae bacterium | reverse complement strand
GGAGATTCAAACTCCCACCTACGTAAGTTTCCTTTCTTTACTCACCACCTATAGAGGTGGGAGATTGAATCGGAGTGCCGTTCAAGGCCGACGAATACTTGTATTCGTAAGGTTTTGGACATTCTTGCCGGACTGGTGGCGAAGCCGCCCGGAACCCCGGACAAACTCGAATTCCGCAGGAATTCGAGTCTGGGGTTCTGAATAGTTGCAAATTTATTTTCACCGGCTCCTCATAATCATTCTCTCAAATATTTCATATATTTTTCTACGAACTCCCGATATCTTTCCCGGGCAAGAAATATTTCCTCCCCACTACTCACAGTAATCGCCTCCCCCGAATACGAAAAAATATGATCCATATTCACAAGAAAACCCCGATGACATCTGAAAAATCCGGCTCCAAGCCTTTTCTCCATTTCCGCCATAGAAGCATAAAGCTCAATCTGACCTCCCGTGGTATGCAAAACAATCTTCTTCCCCTCATTTTCCGCATAAACGATCTGACATCGCTTTACGGAATAATTCCTTTTTCGCGTTGTAAAAAGAATCGTCTCCGTATCTTCCTGTTTCCGCTGTCTGATTTCATGTTTCACCTTTTCATATACATAGTGAAAACGGTTCTCCTCAATCGGCTTGACAAGATACCAGAACGCCTTCACATCAAAGACATCAAAAACATAATCTTTTATTCCCGAAAAAAAGATGATCGGCACATCATACCCGTCCTCTCTGAGTTTTCTTGCCGCCTCAATACCATTCATATTTTCCAACTGCACGTCAAACATAATAAGATCTGCATCCGGCTTCTGCAAAACCTCCTCCGCCGATCCGCACAACTTTACCTTCGCCTCATGATCCTCCTGCAATATCAATCTTTGGATCTGTCTTCTTACCTTCGGTTCATCATCGCAAACTATAATCTTCATGTCCTCACCTCATCCTGATCTATACCGGTAAAAAGAGCATTCCAAAGGATCTCTCCTTCTGAATGCTCTCCATAGCCTTCTCTATATTTTTGTCAGGCAATCTCAGCCTGCCAAACCTTTCTGTCAGGTATATCGGCAATATATAAGATGTGCTTAGCCAAATTCCACAAATCGTGTCCGAAATGGAACGAACCGATACCTTTTAGCCCAACTCAATATCCTTGGCATAGACATAGACCAGTGTCGTGGATGAAGAGGATTTGCTCCCGGACGGTATTGGTCATCCTATTTTGAATTGTGTCAGCACTGCTGTCACAAATTGCAATCCGGTCGACCTCCGTCACTACATTCAGCGAGGAGCTTAAATTGATAACTTTCTGTGTCCATCAGGTCATAAGAAAACGGCCAGACATGAGGTTTTCTCACATCTGACCGTTATTTTTTAGGTTAGCCGCCTGAAGGCTTCACTTGAAATTTCTTGTTTTCGTAATCCCTACGTGAAGGCTCCTCTACCGCTCCTCCGTTTTATATTGCAGCTCTATGAAATCCCGGACAATTTTAATTCCGTCATGGACTTCTTCCATATTTTCCGGATCTCGAAAAGATTTAAAAGATTTCCGAATATAAGTAAAATAAAAAAGATCGCGGTCATTTCCGAAAATGCAATCTGAATATCCTGTATCGCAAAAAAGGAACTCCGATGAATAATCTCATACAGAATCAACGCCATACCAAAAGCGAGCACCATCAATGCGGAAAAATGCCGGATCAGTCCCCCGCATAAAGAGCCATTCGTGGCTCCGCACAATTTCCGGATATAAAGCTCCTTCCTTTTACTGTCGATCCAATATTCCACCGTACTCCACACATCCAGTAAAACAAGCACGATAACTGCAATCATGACCTTTACGGTAGAACTGTTATCATCCACCACAACGATCATATTTTCTTCCGCCTGCTCTGTTTCAATCCCCGCCGATGCCTTATATAACGCCAGTCCAAACAAGATCAGTACATATGCGACCGTATAAAAACTTAACAGAATACCGGTCTTTTTGAAAAATGCTCTCATGCTCCTTGCCTCTCTCTTTTTTTGTCCTCACTCACACAGCCATCATCACTTACACATTCTTCATCTCTCGTACAACCCTCATCGATCACACAGCCGTCCTCGATCCGGATCATACACTTGCATTGTCGCGCGATGGAAAGATCATGGGTGATGATCACAACCGTTTTTCCCTGTTCATTCACTTTTTTCAAAATATCCACGACCAACCGTCCATTCGCCGAATCCAGGGCTCCGGT
>CADBTR010000172.1 GCA_902797675.1 uncultured Lachnospiraceae bacterium | reverse complement strand
TGCAAAAGGAACTGGATGAGGTGAAAGCGCGCATAAGTAAGGCGAAAGATATTGCTGCCGCTAAAGCTGACCTGCAAAAAAATGAGACAGAGACAGCAAGGCAGGCAGAGCAAAAGGAGCAGCTGGAAAAGATTTATGAGGAGGAAAAAGCAAAGCAGCCCGAGATACAAAGGCTTACGGAAGCTGCTGCAAAGCTTGACGCCACCCTGCCTGATTATGAGGAACTTGTGGCAAAGCAGAAAGAACTTAAGAAAAACAGCACCGTTGTGAAACAAAGCATTGAAAAACTGACGGATCTGGAAAATAAGAAAATAAAATTGGAAGAGGAGCTATCCTCTTTGAACGGGGAATTAAAAACATTGCAAAATGCCGGCGAGGACAGGCAGCGTTATGAAGGGGAAAAGGAAAAACTGATTGATCAAAAGAAAAAGCTGAATACATTAAAAAACGATATTATTTCCATGGAAGATGCAAAACAAAAATATGAGACCGCATTGAAGTCCTATCAGGAAAAAGCAAAAAAAGCAGAGCAGATGGAGATAACATTCAGACAGAAAAACAGGATCTATCTCGAGGCACAGGCGGGAATCCTCGCAGATACATTAAAAGAGAATGAGCCTTGTCCTGTATGCGGCTCTGTCAGTCATCCGAATATTGCTAAAAAACCTGAAAACGCGCCGACAAGAGATGAACTTGACATTTTACAGGAACAGGTAAATGATGTCAATAAAAGTGCCAACGCTGCTATGGAAAAAGCGGGCAGTCTGAAAGGTACCCTTGATGAGAAGAAAAGCGGCGTTGAGAAAAATATCGCTGAAATTCTGGGTGATATAGAGATTGATAACGCCACATCTGCTGTGGAGGTAAAGCTTGCAGAGAACAAGGCTTCTGTAGAGGAACTTGACAAAAAGATTGCCGATGAGAAGAAGAAAACAGATCGCAAGGCGGTTATCGAACAAACTCTGCCGGAAAAGAACGATACGCTTGATCGGATAAAGAAAGAGACAGAGTCCGTCCGGGAAATTAAAACATCGATGGAGACAAAAGTTAAGTCTGTTGAAGAGAGACTTGCAACGTTGAAAGCGAAACTGACCTATGAATCTAAGGAACAGGCGGAAGAAGCGATTTGTTCTTATAACAGCGCTGCCGCAAAGATCCAAAGAGCCATTGAAGATGCCGGAAAGAAATGGAACGAATGTAGTGAAAAACTTGCTTCGCTCAAGTCTTCAAAGGAAGAGATACAAAAACGCATAGACGGACAATCAGAGATTGATGTGAATAAAGAAGTTGAGGTGCAGGCAGGGCTGGAAGAAAAACAAAAAGCGCTTTTTGATTCCGAAAAGAAGATTCACAGCAGACTTACCGCAAATCAAAGATCGCTTATGAATATTAAGGAAAAAGCGGCTGATCTGATTACTGCCGAGAAGAAGTATACCTGGGTTAAAGCTCTATCAAATACCGCCAACGGAAATATCACCGGGAAAGAAAAGATCATGCTGGAGACTTACATTCAGATGAATTACTTCGACCGCATTATCGACCGCGCCAACACCCGGCTGATGATCATGACCGATGGTCAGTATGACCTTGTCCGCCGCAAGGAGGCGTTGAACAAGCAGGGACAGAGCGGGCTTGACCTCGATGTGATCGACCATTATAATGGAAGTGAACGCAGCGTGCGATCGCTCTCAGGCGGAGAATCCTTTATGGCGTCGCTGGCGCTTGCATTGGGGCTTGCGGATGAGATACAATCCTCCGCCGGCGGCATAAAGCTCGATACGATGTTCGTGGACGAAGGCTTCGGCTCATTGGATGAAGAATCACTCTCGCAGGCTGTGAAAGCGTTGACCGCCCTTTCCGACGGCAACCGCCTTGTCGGCATCATCTCTCACGTCGCCGAACTCAAACAGCGTATCGAGAAGCAGATCATCGTTACGAAGGATAAATCAGGCGGCAGCAAAGCCGAAATTGTCGTATAATAAGCGGAAAGGAAAAAAATTATGAAAATCTTACTGATTATAGGAATACTTATTACAAATGCGATTCTGATGGTGCAATATATCCGTACACGGGCGAAGATGATGAGTTTTTCGGAATTTCATAAAGAAGCCGAGAAACATGCTTTGAAGATGAAATTCAAAGATCCGGTGATCGTGTGTGATTATTGCGGAGCGAAGATCAATACGGCAAAAAACAAATCCTGCCCGAAATGCGGAGCCCCTTATGGAAATGACTCGGAATTTAAGGCGCGTTTTCATGTAAATGACGCCGAAATCGAACGTCAGGCCGCGGAAACATTTGACAGAAAAGATAAGGAATCTTATGTGCATGCGTTAAAATCGCTCAAACTTATAAGGGGCGCCATCATTGCTCTGTGGGTAGCTTTGCTCGGAATTTTTGGTTTGATCTTACTCGGGGATAAATTAGCGCCAAAACATACGTATCTGAATACGGAGGAGTTAAATGAATATTCGTATGAAACCTACAATACCGCTGAACTGCAGCCGGAGGGCGAGCCGGTAATTGTGGAAGATGGAAATGTGAAAGTGACGCTGACGGGAATTTATGAGTCAGAGAGAAATACGGAAGAAATGTATACACGTAAGCATTTTAAAGTCGGGGTCCATATGGTTAATAAAAGAGAGGAGCCCGTATCAATCTGTCTTGCCTGTATCGGAGTGAACGGGTATGTGGGAGACAGCGAGTATTTTTTTGAGTATGGCTGGCTCCGTAAAGGGGCAGACATCGTCGTGTATGAAGAGATCTATGTCGATGATATCGAACATATTTACGAGATGGTTATGGGGAAACGTGAGATATGTACGGAAGATAAGGTATTATATAGTGAGACTGATACTATTAAGACTCTGTCTATCGATCCGTCATTTGAAAAAAATGTGGAATTTCCGCGGGAAAAACTTCTGTATGAAAATGAATATGTTAAAGTGTTTTATGGAGGATACGATGAGGAGGAAGACAGATATAAACTTTGTATAGAGAATCTGTCGGAACACAATTATGTAATGAAGTCAGACGGCGTTTTGATGGATGAAAAGGCTACGGATAGCTGGGGAATTCCGGAACGCTTCCTTCCTGCGGGATATACGGCATGCTTTAATCGGGTAGGCGGATATGCGGATGAATATGAAAATCGAAAAAAGGATGCTGTAATTAATATGTCCCTTAATTTTTCGGATAAAGAAGCGCCGGAGGAGAATTTCTCGACGGGGTATTTTTGGTTGAACGGCACTCCGATTCAATCTCCCACCTCTATAGGTGGTGAGTAAAGAAGGGAAACTTACGTAGGTGGGAGTTTGAATCTCCG
>CADBTR010000171.1 GCA_902797675.1 uncultured Lachnospiraceae bacterium | reverse complement strand
TTGCTGTTCTTGCAGGCATCTAATGCCAGCTTGTACAAGCACATCTGGCACTGTTGCCCTGTTGCTACAAAAAAAACCCTTGACAAAATCAAGGGTTTTTTCAGATGCCGGTGGCGGGACTTGAACCCGCACTGCGTTGCCACAAACAGATTTTGAGTCTGCCTCGTCTGCCAATTCCGACACACCGGCTCGTCTTCAACGACTTGAATAGTCTAACATACTTTTATGAATATTGCAAGCACTTTTTTATATTTTTTTGCCTCTCTCTTTCCTGTTTTGAAAAAACGCAACCGCAATAATCCTGCCTGTATAAACCATACTTTGCAGATAACTCCACGGAGCGCTTATAACCATTTCGTTTCTTAAAATCCGAATTCAGATAGGAAACTCCGTATTTCTCAGCCAGTTCCTCTCCGATGGTATTTAATACCGTTGCATTCTTTAACGGGCTGATTGAAAGTGTGGTGGTGAAAAAATCAAAATCTTCCTCTCTCGCCATCTTTGCAGTCCGCTCCAATCGCAACCGGAAGCAGGCTTTGCACCGTTCTCCGCCCTCCGGCTCATTCTCCATTCCTCTTGCTGCCTGATAAAATTCCTCCGGAGAATAGATAAGACTCCGAAAGGAAATCGGATGAACTGCGGGAAGCGCTTCGATCAATCTTTGCTGTTCCGAGATCCGGTATTGATATTCCGTCTCTGGAAAAATATTGGGATTATAATATAATACCGTGATCTCAAAATACTGCGACAGATATTCCAGACAATAACTGCTGCATGGCGCACAACAACTGTGCAGCAGCAGTTTCTTTACGATCCCCTCTTTCATCATCTGTTCAATCTTTTCGTCCAGTTCCCTCTGATAATTCCGCTTGTTCATCGCCTGAATCCTCATCTAATAATACTTTTTACATCCCCATAAATTGCGTTTTTTTAAATCCGTATACTCCTCATAAGCCCGCTCAACAATCTGCTTTTCGTTTGAAAATTTTAACAAATGATAAGCTTCAATATACTTATAATATCCGGAATCATAAAAAAATTCCTCTTTCTGTGGTTTGCTGTAATAACTGTCCGCCATCATCAGATACCAGTGTACTTCTTTCTCCACCAGATCCTCCGGCGTATTAAACGTATATTGGCTCTTGCCGATATACTTGATCACCGACGCGGCAACTCCGCTTTCTTCCTGAACTTCTCTCAAAGCCGTTTCTTTATATTCCTCCCCCGGCTCTACCGTTCCCTTCGGCAACACCCAGCCCTCATACTTATTTCTGATATTCTTGTACAGGACTAAGATCTTACCCCGAAAAATTACCACACCGCCACAGCTCGTAGCTTTCACCATAAGGCATACCTCCTGTCGATGTGTCATCAATTACCTCTAGTATACCTTATTCTTTATCACTAATCAAGAACTTTCAAAATTTCCTTTGTCACGGAAACACTCGGTGCAGCTACCGTTTCATCGACAGATTCCGTCACGACGACAACCGTATAACTCTGATTCGTGGCAGCATTTTCCGCAAATCCCACAAACCATGAATGAGCAATTCCTTTATTTCCGGTCTGGGCCGTTCCCGTCTTTCCGTATACGGTAAGGTTTGTAAATCCCTGCAATCTTTTCGCCGTTCCGTAGTCAACCACACTTTTCATATACTCTTTTAATTCCTGCGCAGAAGTTTTATCAAACAATCTTTGATATTCTCCGTTTTTGTTTTCCTTCACCGTATTTCCCTGTCCGTCTACAATTTTGGATACAAGTTTCGGTTTCATGGCCATACCGTCATTGGCAATCGCCTGCACAAGAATTGCCGCGTGCAAAGGCGTGATCAGCGTCTCTCCCTGTCCAAAAAATGTCTGGGCTTTCACAAAGTCGGAATCTGTATCCTTCAGGGAAAATTCACTTTTCTTATAATCCAGTATCATAGGAAGCTTGCTGTTAAACAAAAGCTGCTTCGCTGTTTTCTGAAACCTTGTAAGATCAAGCGTCAACCCCAGATTCACAAAAGAACAATTACAGGAATATGCAAAAGAATCCTCAAGATCTACCGTTCCGTGAGAGGTTCCGTTGCTGCAATGAATCCCGGTCCCGTCTACGTCAATTCCCCCCAGACATTCATAACTGTAGGAAGCTGCATCCTCCTTATGTTCCTGCAAATATTCATATAAAGTAATAATTTTAAAAATGGAGCCAGGCGTATAAAGTCCCTGCGTTGCCCGGTTTAAAAGCGGAGAATCCTCCCTTGTGGTAATATCTTCCCATGTTTTACTCACTTTATTCGGATCATACCCCGGTCTTGACACCATCGCCAGAATTTCCCCTGTTCTGCTGTCCATCACGATGGCTGATCCCTGATATCCCTCCATTGCCTCATAAGCCGCCCGGGTCACTTTCGTATCCAATGTAGTCACAATGGAATTTCCGGTATCTTTTTTTCCGCTCATGTCATGAAGAAATTTTTTCCAAACCGGATCGGCGGAAGAAAGCAGATCATACTGGCAGGCTGCCTCCAGTCCGTATACTCCCTCCTCAATGCTTCCCACCGTGTGGCAATATTCCTCGCCATAAGGATATGTCCGATATTCCTGTCCGTTCTCATCAGTTCCGGTGGAAGCCAGAACTTCTCCGTCTGCGGAATATATGCTTCCCCGAACCACTGATTCCGCTAAAAGTCCCACCAGCTTATTATACGGGTTATTTACATGTTTCGGTCCCATAATGCCTGCCACATAGATAAAATATCCCGCCAGGATCAAAAACATGCCGAAAAACATGTAGGCAACCATCACCATATCTTTATTCCGTTTTTTCGATAATTTGTTCTTGTTTTCCTTTTGCATCATAAATATTAAACCCCTGAATAATCGAAAACATAATCATCGTAGATACCAATGAACTTCCGCCGTAACTAATAAGCGGCAGTGTCACTCCGGTAGACGGAATGAGCTTGATCGCTCCTCCCACCGTCAAAAAGACCTGCGTTCCGTAAATTACCGCCATTCCAAAGCAGGTCAATTTATAAAATTCATCTCTGCATTTTAATGCGATCTGAAACATAATCACAAATGTTGCAAAATAGAGCAGAATCAGTTCCAGCGCAAAAAATCCCCCCATCTCCTCCGAGATGGCTGAAAAGATAAAATCCTGCTGAACAACCGGGATATAATTCGGATTTCCGTCATATAATCCCATTCCAAACAAAGAACCTGTTCCAATGGCAAATATCGACTGTGCGATCTGATATCCCTTATCATCTATGATAGACCACGGATCCACCCATGCCGCAACTCTTACCTGCACATGATAAAAAATCTTATATGCAAGGAACGCCGCGCAGATTCCCGCAAGCAGACCACCCAGCAACAAACTTTTTTTGCCCGTTGCCACATAAACCATGAACAGAAACGCAACCGAAAAGATCAATGCGCTTCCCAGATCTTTTGACAAAACCAGCAGGATAATATGAATTCCGCACAAAACCGTGGATATTACAATATTTTTGACAGATGTATCCCGATACAGAATTCCCGCGACAAACATCGGATACGTGATTTTTACAAATTCCGACGGCTGAATTGTGAAAAATTTCAGATCAAAAGAAATCTTTGCGCCATAAGTAACGTCCGCCATAAAAAGAACCATCGCCAGCATGATAATTCCTAAAACCGCATAGCAATAGGAATAATGCCGCAAAATCTTAATTTTTGATATGATCACCGGAACAATCAGCGCCAGGGCAATCGAACATATACTGAACAAAAACTGGCGTTCCGCCTTTGTATAGGAAATCCGGATCAGCATGATCGAGCCGGTCAAAAGCATCAGCCAGATATTCAGCAGCAGAAATTTATTGGATCTCGGATATACTCTGACAAAGATATAACCCAAAAGCAGATACAGCAAAAAAGTAGCCGCACACATTCCGAGCACTTTCACCGACTTTGTTTTCAGATACGCAGTAATACTGTACATTCCGTAAATCAATGTGATCAAAAATGCCTGCCGGTAAAATATTTTTCGTTTTGTTTTTTTCTCAACATCAGATATCGCTGTAAAACATAAAATCATATAAATTCCGATAAATATGATTGCCAGATATCTGGTGCATGCCGAAAAGACTGCCGTCATGACTTACAATACCCCTCTCTCAAAATGGCCGTATCCGTAACTATCCGTATGTATTCCCTGCTGATATTCCCAAAAAATACGTTTCATCTGTTCCGCATCTTCAAAGGTAAAATGAAACCTGAGTGCTGCGGGATGCAGTTGCCGGATTTCCTCTTTCCGGTCAAATAACGCCACCGGTCGCTCCTCAAAGATCAGATTATAACATTCCCTGCATGCCGTTATGATCCGGTAATTTCCGTGTTCCCTTTGTTCCAGACGATATTCCCCCACTGAGGTTTTCCGGTCACAGGACGCGCAATTTTTTTTCACGCAGCCGGCGCTTACCATAACCTGTCTGCAGCCGTATATGCGCAATTCCGCTCCCATCGGATTTTTCAAAAGTTCCCCCGCACTCATCTCCTCCGGATATGTGATCCGTTCCGGATGATAACCGGACAACCAATTGACGCTTTCCTCATTCCATGCGTAAATCCCCTCATCAAAGATAAATTTCAAATCCGTCCGCTCTTTTAAGAAAAAATATTCCTCGAGATTTCTTACCAGATAACCGGAAATGCCCGGATATTCGTATTTTTTATCATATGCGCGCTCTCTGAAAATATGCGGAAGCGCAAGGTAAATCTTCTTACCGCATTTTCCGGCAAGCTTACATGCCTCTTCCAGTTCTTCTTCCGAAAAAGTGACCTGTTCGATCATCACTTCTTCCACATACGGAACGGTACATACCATTCTCAATTGTTCCGGCGTGGTGACAAGCGCAGTAATGACAGGCTTATTGTCTTCCATCACACAAACCGGCTGTAATTTTTCCTTTTTCTCACCTTTTCTTTCTCTTCGCCAAAAAGCCAAAAGATTATTTTCATATTGCGAAAAAGCCTGTCTTCTGAGTTCTTTTAATTCTCCCACCGGCAGAAAGACGCCATCGTCGCATTGAATTTCAAACTCATGAAAGATATAATCCGTCGCTCCCGTTTTCATCAGTTTCCCGCGGATATCCTCTGCACTCATCGGTCTTTTATCCGCTTTTTGTACCGGAGACACTTCTGCAACTGCCTCGATTACCCCGTCTGATACCATAAGTCTTGCCGGTTTCCCGATCTGAAAAACAGCTTTTCCGGATACTTTGATCTTACATTCTTCTCTTAAATATTGCTCTGTAATCCTTGCGATCAGCTGTCCGTTGCGGATACGGAAAACCCTTGACGATTTCAGTTCTGAAGCCTTAAGTCTTGCGCCGTTTTGAAACCGGTTTTTGATTTCCAGTGTCTCTCCCGCGCGAAGAAGGGATCCCGAAGTATAATCATAATCCCCCCGCCCGATGTCAAATTCCAGCACATCTCCTTGATTGACATCCTGTTTCAGTTTTATCCGGATAGTTTTCTCAATTGATCCTTTTATCTCTCCGATCTCCACTCCTCTGTGATTCGGGCGTTCCATAGACATCATCTCTTTGCCGTTATGCCTGTGATAATATCCATCCGTAAATCCGCCACGATTGTACAAATCCTGCAATTCCGGCAAATCTTTTGCATCTACCCTGTACGCCTCTTCTCCCATGCTCAGATAGCGATCCACATACTTTCTGTAAATGGCAGTCACTCCCGCAACATATTCCGGTTTCTTCATTCTTCCCTCAATTTTAAGAGAATAGACGCCTGCATGAAAAAGTTCCGGCAAAAATTCCAATGCGCACAAATCTTTCGGGCTCAGTATATAAGGATTCCCCTTGATCTCTAACGTTTTCCCGTCTTTTTTTACCTGATAGGCAAGTCTGCATGGTTGAGCGCACCTTCCCCGATTTCCGCTTCTGCCTCCTATCACACTGCTCATCAGACATTGACCGGAATAGCAATAACAAAGCGCCCCGTGGACAAAACTCTCAATTTCCAGCCCTGTACTGTCATAAATCCTTTCTATTTCCTTCAAAGACAATTCTCTGGCAGTCACAATTCTTGTCACGCCATATTTTTTTAATTCTTCCGCAGCACAGGAACCGGTAAGATTCATCTGCGTGCTTGCATGAATCGCAAGCCCCGGAAAATTTTCCGCAATATATGACATCACGCCAAGATCCTGTACGATCACTGCATCCAATCCGGTCTCATAGAGGGGCTCAAGATAAGAATACAGTAATTCCGCCATCTCCCTGTCTTTTAACAGTGTATTGACCGTCAGATAAAAAGATTTTCCGCGCAAATGCGCGTAATCAATCGCCTGCAGCAATTCTTCATCTGAAAAATTAACCGCCGAAGCTCTGGCTCCGAACAGATTTCCTCCGGCATAAACAGCATCCGCTCCGGCGCAAAACGCCGCCTTCATGATTTCAAAAGAACCTGCCGGAGCTAAGATTTCACATGCATTCTTTTTTATGCTATGCTTTTTTTGCATCATTGCTTGCCGCCAGTGCTCTGGCGCCCTCCAATTCCGCTGTAAGCCTTATGATCTTTTTCTCTGCTTCATCTGCTCTTTCTTTCGCCGCAGCCAGCTCTTTTTCCATGGTCTCAACCTTAAGCTGCGCCGCAACCAGATCATGTTTTACATCATAAAGCTGCTTATCCCGCTCCTTTGCATCACTCTCGATAAAATCGGCCTGTTTTTTTGCCTTAAAATAATCGTCAGCCAGATTGATTTCCAGTAAAAGATTCTTAATCTCCTGATTTAATCTTGCAAATCCCTCATTCTGTTCCAGATCATGAATTTTTCCGTTAATATAAGCCGCGATCTTCTGAAGATATTCTTCACTTTCATAGCCGCTTAAATGATAAACTTTTCCATTAATAATAACTTCTGTATCGTGTTTCTTGGACATAACTTTCCTCCGCTTTTATTCTTTCCCTTCCGGATATACTGCCCCCAGATGATGAAACGCCAGCTTTGTCGCAACCCTTCCCCGCGGCGTTCTGTTGATGAATCCGTTTTGGATCAGATATGGCTCGTATACTTCTTCCAACGTTCCCGAATCCTCCCCCAAAGACGCCGCCAGGGTATCAAGTCCCACCGGTCCGCCGTCAAATTTATAGATCAGGGTTTCAAGAATCGTCCGGTCTCCGTTATCCAATCCATATTTATCCACATCCAGCAGATCCAATGCAAAATTGGCAACTCTGAGCGTGATCTCTCCGTCATATTTCACCTGAGCGAAATCACGCACCCGTTTTAACAGACGATTGGCAAGTCTCGGAGTTCCTCTGGATCTTCTCGCAAGTTCCTTCGCTCCCTCACTGTCGATCTCCACCCCAAGCACCTTTGCCGAACGCTGTATGATCGTGCTGAGCTGCTCCACATTATAAAATTCCAATTTATTTACCACGCCGAATCTGTCTCTTAACGGTGCCGTCAAAAGACCGCCTCTTGTGGTAGCTCCGACC
>CADBTR010000170.1 GCA_902797675.1 uncultured Lachnospiraceae bacterium | reverse complement strand
TTCTGGCGCGTCTCGGCCCGCCGCGCTTCCGGCTTCTCTTTGGGTCCGGCAGACGCCGCTTCCCATGTGGGCCGCGCCAGTTCTTCCGCCATCCGGCTCCTGCCGATCTGTACTTTCTTCTTCACTGTGGATCATCTCCTTTCCGACAGCCTGATGCTGTCTACTGTGTTTCAAAATCTGGGCCTGACGGGCATGCCGCCTTCTCTGTCCTTACTGCTTCTGAAGGGCAGGAAAAGGCGCTGCAGCCCCTCCCCAGGCTACGCCATGTTACCGTCAATCGGCACACATAGCAACGCCAGAAAGCCTTGATTTCAGGCTTTTCTTCGTTTATAGTTGGTAGAGAAAACAGGGCTTTATTTGGTGGATTTTGACGATGATTAGGGCTGTCGTTTGGTGGTCCGCACAGCCATCTTATGAAGCAATAATCCCTGCCACTACCAAACTTGACAGGGTCCCTTTATCCGCTTTGGAAGCGGCAAAGGGTATGAGGGTATACGAATTCACCCCACTGCCCGTCTTACCTCCGCCACGCTCCTCCGCCAATCGAGGGAAGCTCTATGGCGCACCATTTCATAAGAGGACGCTGTTTGGCAATCCCGGCCATCTCAAGTGCTTCTTCCATGCCGCATTGCTCACAGACGTAGATATCCGCATATCGACTCTGTGCGTACCGGTATTTCGATCCCCACAGCATGCTTCCGCACCTCGGGCAGCGGCAATGCTCCTCCGGCTGATGGGAGCCGTACCAATTCAGCGTCACCTTCGCTTCGTCCTCTGTGGACACCTTATGCACACGATCTGCTCCGAATGCGGCTGACAACGAACTGCCATAGTCCCATGAACACATCACGTTTCCGGCATCGTCAATGCCCTGGCATACGCCCTGGGTACCGGGTGGGATCTGGACATATGGGTCGTCCATGTGATCGAGGACGATGCGGCAGCCGACTGGATAGGTTCTTCTCAGGTTTTCAACGGTTTCTCTGTTTGGAAGTTTCCTGTCTCTGCGGTATCTGCTATGGTCGATTTACACAATACAACTGCTCTTTTTGCGTCGGATCCATATCATAATAAAAATAACGATCATCAAATCCATAACATATCATATCCTCCGGTCTCTCAATTTCTCCGATCTTATTTCCCGAAAAATCATACTCGCAACGAATGGTGCGAACGCCGCTCTCCTCAGGAATATCATATGTTAAGACAATCCCCTTTTCATCTGCTAAAATATCATTATAAAGAATCCCGATACTTTGATCTGCTGAAAATAAGATTTCAGGCTCTTTTGATGTTCCATCTCCACGATAAACCTTCTCCGGCTCCTCTAATGTTTTATAATAAATCTCATGATTCACGATCGCATAATCACTGAGCATACCGAGATTCATCAATTCTTCCACCTGATCACTCTCTGTATTATAACGGTATAACATACTTTCCCTTCCTTGCACCCGCACCTCCGGCTGTGTAAAATAAAGATAACTGCCGTCTGCCACAAATTTCACCAACCCCTTATTCGTCCCAAAAGTCAAAGGCATAATGCACTCTGCCTCCTCCGGATCATCCAACGATCTTCTCCAGATACAATTACTTCCATTATTATAATAAGTATCTTCTGTCACCCCGTTTCCAAGCTCATAGATATAATAAAGATATCCCCTGTGAAGGATCCATGACACACTCCCACAGGTATGCTCTTTATCAAGTCCCATTATAGTTCCCAAGATACATACCTGATCCCTAACCGAACCGTCAGACGAGCTTTTCATAAATCGTAATTCAATGGAATCTTCCTGATCAAAATCATCCACATAATAAAGTGCTCCGTCATAATAATCCAGTCCGGCATTGTGAGCGCCTTCAATATATGCGGTACAACTAGCCTCATTATGCAGACAGTCCGGCTTAGAACACAAGATCGTCGCCGTATTCTCATTCTGTTTCTTAACAAAAATCCGATTATCATGAATACAATATAGAGTATCCCCTACAATATCCGCATTCACCGCCCCTTCTTGAACATGATTATTTGCGTCTGTCTGTTCCTGATACTCCTGATCTTCTTTCACCGCAATAAATTTCGCTGCATCGGTAACGATCTCCACACCTTTTGGTATTTCTGTATTCCCTACCTCCTTCTTTGCCACCGATTTGAAATCACTGCTCTTTTCTTCTTTCGCCTGATTTCCGTTGGAGCAGGCACAGCAACACAATATACAACACAAAATTAATATTATTTTTTTCATAGTGTGATTCTCCATCTTATCAAAAATAATGATAACCCTTAATCATTAAGGATGTAACTGCCAAAAGATAACTTCTACTTCTAAAATCTGTTTTAATCAACAGATAATTTGCAGCAAACTATCCATTGTCACATGCCGTACTTGATGTAACAATTCTATAATACTGAGTTCCTCCTACTTGTCCCTAAACTATCTTATACATTATGTATACTGTGAGCGGACAACTCTTGTAGTCTAGGGACTCTTCCTTTTTCTTTCCGGTTCATCCGAACGAAATACCGATTCTTCATCACTCTCACCTCCTCGTCTCTTTTTCACTTCTTTCTAATCTTCCATCTTCTTTTCCACTTCCTGCTTCAAGCAGTCCGGAACTTCTTCTTCGCCCCATAGAAAGATAGAACCTGCATTCGCAAGCAACCCTACTGTGATATTTTCCATCACATCAACGATTTTTTCTTTCATTATATTTTTTCCTCCTTTCGTCTAAAATGATCTCTCGGAATCTCTAAGCCCGTAAATATCAGGCTTTCAGATTCCTTTTTTATTAAAATCCCCCACTTTTTTATCAAATTTTTTATAAAAAACACTTGACAAATCCATCAAAAAATGCGGCGCTTCGCGCCTCTTAATTAATAAGGTACCGTCCGCTTGCGGCGGAACATCATTTTTTGATTGGAGGCGATTTTTATGTTACCTGTTAACTGTGGCAGTCATTCCGACTACCAAAATTTTGTCCTTAAAAATTTTCGTAAATATTATCCTGATCCTGATTCCATCTCACGTTCTACATGGGATATTATTGACCGTTTTTGGAATCTCGACCTTTCTTTTACAGATGAATTTATGAAAGATAAATATTCTGTTTTTGGTCCCAGACCAAGAACTCCTTCCTGCATGCAGCGTTCTTACCTTCTGTCTATCGACTTTAAAATAGCTTCAATCACTGACTGGGTTGCGAACCTTAAGGTCAATCCTCTCTATGCCATCTTAAGCGGTTTTGAGTTTGGTGATACTCCCGGTGTCGGTACCTTTTATGATTTTTTTTCAAGACTCTGGGATAGTGATGAAGACAATCTTTCCCCTCATGTCCATCCTTTGAAATCAAAGGTAAAAAAGCCAAAAACAAAAGGTACCAAAGCTGAGTCCGTAGAAAAAGCCACAGTAGAACAGCTTCTTCCGGAACTGGAAAATACTGCATTCCATATTGATGACCAGCCATACGGCTCTTTGTTTAAACTTTATAAGTCAGAATTTCTTGAAAAATCTGTTTCAAAAGGACTGATCAATACATCTTCACTTGCTCTTGCCGGTGACGGCACGCCTGTCGTCACTTCCCACAGGGAACGGAAGCACCGTATCTGTGACTGTGCTTCCAAAGGAATCACTGACTGCAGATGCAACAGATATTTTTCCCAGCCTGACTGCGATATTGGCTGGGATTCTTCCAGGGACTGTTGGTATCATGGCTACGATCTGTACATGAATGTTGATGCCGGGAGCGATCTGCCTGTCTTCCCGTTATTTCACCCTGCTTCCAAACATGATTCTCATGGATTTCTGCACAATTTTTTTCGGTTAAAAAGTTTTCTGCCTGACTTTCATGTGACAAAGCTCCTGCTTGATTCTGCCCATGATGCCATGCCTTATTACCAATACTGCAGGCGTGCGGGCATAACGCCATTTATCGACCTGAACGGCAAGGGTGGCAGACCGCCCGTCTACAAAAATGATTTCACAATCGATAATGACGGTGTTCCCATCTGTCCGGCAGGCTACCGTATGCGCCGTGATGGTGTGGAAAGAGCCAAAGGAAGAAGTAAGTTCAAATGTCCTAAAGTCAGCCGAAAGGACGGCTGCATCACATGCACCTGTGAAAATCCCTGTTCTAATGCGAAATATGGGCGTACCGTTCATTTAGTCATGAATGATAATCCCAGATTATTCAATGACCCACCGAGAAGCAGCAAGGAATGGAAACTGGAATATAATGCAAGAACCTCTGCGGAACGTTCAAACAAGCGTGAAAAATTAGACTTCAAATTAGAAGACGGCAGACACCGCTCGAGCAAAATGTGGTACTGCCGCCTCTATCACATCCTGATGTTACAACATCTGGATGCATGGAATATGCCAAATGAATCTACCCTAAAAATGATTCTGCAAACGACATAATCCAAAGATTATTATAATACATTTTTTCAAACATAGCGACAGTTATGTCTAATTTTCTGTGCCTTTTTTACGCTCACGGATAATATTTATTTTTCAAAGTACAATGCCAGAGTTTAGCTGGCATGATCACTCAGGATTCCGAGAGATCATTAAATACAAGCGAATTTTCTCGCTCGTACCTGCATTATAGTCAACAGTTATTATTTGTCAACCCCATCTTGCACGAACGACATCTCTGACGACACGAACGACATATTTTTTATTGACGATAACCGGTATTTTTCTTATAATGTACTTATATTAGCATCGGGAGGCACCTGAGACATGATTTACATCATTGATTTTCTTGATTATTGGATTTTAATTCTATCAAGTCTGTTTCTTTTGGATAAGCAAAAACTCCCTCTTTATTTGTATTGCGATTTTCCCTGTAATCTGGCTGAAATATCGTCTTCCCTTTCTTTCCGGTGAAATCGGGCAATTCATATTTTCAATTTTAATATATTTTATTTTTATCAGGCGATTGACAAGAGAAAGATTTCGGGATCTGTTTTTTATTTTTGCGATCACATATATTTTAATTATTGTGATCCAGCTTCCCCTCGCAATTTTTTACAGTATCATTCTTCATATTGAAAACCGGCAAATTTTAGGACTGATCGGAAATTGTTGCACGCTCTGCCTGATAATATCTATCCAGAGTTTTTTTCCATTGTCCCGTTTATACTGTTATCTATCAAAGAAGACAACGGTATTTTCCATATTGCTTTTCAATCTGCTGATCAGCTGCTTTTTGGTTGCGTTCTTTTACAAATTACATCTGCACCGTTTTGACGAAATCGGTTTATATTTGTTTTTTGCGTTTGCCATTATGATTTATCTGAATATCGTTCTATATAATCAAATTGGTTATATAGAAAAACAAAAGCAACGGTTAATCGCATATGATGAATATTTTCCGGTGATCGATCATTTAATTACACAATTAAGAACGAGACAACATCATCATGATAATGAGATCCAATCCATTATTTCTCTGATGTATACGCACAAGGATTATGATTCCCTGACAAAAGCGATGTCCGAATACATCGACACATTAAGTGAACATCAGCCCCCGGATTATCTATTGAAAATGAATATGAGTCTGGTATCGGGATTTTTATATCAGAAAAAAAGAACCGCAGAAAAAAATGGTGTTGAAATCCATTACCATTTTCACTCTTATCTGTTAAATTCTAAAGTACCGGAATATATTTTGGTGGAATTATTCGGAATTATGATCGACAATGCAGTGGAAGCTGTTCTGCCGAGAGGGGCGGTACACATTCAGATTTCCTCTACGGAAAATTCAATCTGTTTTCAGACCAGAAATGCCGGACATCAATTGACACAGGATGAGCGCACTCTCTTTTTTTCCAAAGGATACAGCAAAAAGAATTCGTCTGTCACCGGAAAACATTCCGGTCTTGGACTTTATTATTTAAAAGAATTGGTATTGGAAAAATATCAGGGAAATTTATCCATTTATAATATTGGAACAGACATTGTTATAGAAATTGAGATTTAGAATAATCGGAGGATATCATGAATTTATTAATTGTTGAAGACTCACTGCAAACATTGAATTTTTTAAAACAGATCATTCATGACCTGAAACCGGACTGGAAGATCTCCATCGCTTCCAACTATGATCAGGCAATTGCATTGCTGCAGGATAGTGGAAATTTCTTTCACTTGTTCATTCTTGATTATGAACTGGATGAGGGCGATCCTTCCAAAAACGGATTTGAACTCGGCAGAATGATCCAGTCTGTTCCTCAATATCACCAGACTCCGATCATATTTGAGACAAGCTATCCGAACCATGTATTTCATATACTGAATAATCTGAATTGTATTTATTATCTCGTAAAGCCTTTTCGGGATACGGATATTAGATCTATGCTGTCAAAAATTGAATGTCGCATGGCTTTAGCCTTGCGACCTGCTTGCTGCCAACGGCAGCAATTCCCGTAGGTCGGAGATTCAAACTCCCACCTAC
>CADBTR010000169.1 GCA_902797675.1 uncultured Lachnospiraceae bacterium | reverse complement strand
GCCCACCGTGATACCTGCCGCAATAGACCAGAATAAAAATCCGATGTCCAGCGGATCTTTGACTGCCGACCGGAAACGAACGATGGATAATGCACCTACCATACCAAGAGATAATACGAGGTTGGATCCGATGGTCGTGATCACGAAAGAAGTAATGATACACATCATCACATTTAAAATATTAAAATTCTCCATATATACCGCGCCGCGATAGAAGAATTTATAGGTGAGATAAATGATCAGGGAACATAAAAGTCCCACCAGAACCGTTACCGTAATATGTGCCGCTGACAGTGAAGCCACACTCTCTCCCTGCTGCAAACTATCTTGAATAATGTCGTTAAAAGTCATGTTCTTTCCTCTCTTTCTTATATCCGGCAGTATGATTTCTGCCTGTTCTTTTTCATGTCCCGCAGCGCATATCAGATAACGCTGTGTCCGTATGTAATCATCTTCTCTTTGCACATACAAAACTTTGACAATGCCATTTTCGTACCCATCACACTGCTTATCATATCCGCAAGATGCGACGGCATATAGGTATCATATTTTACTTCCAGGATCACGCTGTCTCCCTGAAAAACCGGCATTGTCAAAACATCCGGGCAAAATATGTCATAGGAATCGATTCCCGCCCGAAGATGTTTATCAAATGTGATCCTGGTATTAGATATCGGATAAATATATGCTTCTCTGTCGTAATCGACAATCACCGAAGGTGCAAGCCGCACCGTCTGTGTCAGCAGATATACTTCCCTTGCCAACGGATGATCAATGTCCCGCAAAAAGTCATACTCCTCATTCATAAAAGCGTCATATTGTCCTCTCGTCATCGAAAATGACACTTTCTGAATTCTGCTGTTGTATTTATTCTTCCGCTCGAATTTGATCACTTCGTCCGACAGATCGTAACACCGGATCCTGTATTTTTTCCGGTTATCCACTCCGTTTACCTTCGTCACATATGCGGTCTGATACATATCATCCAGATAAAGACTCCGGATAAAATATTCCCCTTTCTCGCCGGCGTGGGAATCCCGTTCGGCTCCGCACCTTATTTTCGCCGACAGATTCAGGTACTCCGCATAAGGAATCAGGATCTTGATCTCATGTCGAAGACCTTTGATCTCTTTTTTCTTCTTCCACATACAACCACCTTTCCAATATTTCATTTCCTGCAGTTACTGTAAATCGCATCATTTAACTGTAAGAATTCTTCATTCTCTTGCGATATTGCAGGAAAAATCCAAGTCCCAGCAAAAGCAGGATTCCGCCCAGAAGATAGGCGTATTTGCTGAATACCGCTGTCTTTTGATCTTCTCCCTGTTTCAGGAGGGGAGAGATATTTTCCTCATCTCCGACCCGTCCGTTTGCAGGAAGCGTACCCTGCTCCTCATTTTCATACTTCAGACCGCCGGCTCCGTTGTTTTGATTGCCTCCCCAGCCCCATGCATAGACCGGAGCTGCTCCGAAGCATACGATCATGCCGAGTATCAGAAGTGAAAGAACAAATAATCCTGTTTTCTTTTTATTATTCTTCTTCAAATGTTCCGCCTCCTAAAATTCCTTATAATTCGATACACCCTCGATACAAGTTCCGCTCTCTCTGCAGGCGTGAAGCTGAACGATATTCTTTCCTTCCGCTTCCAGCTCCGATGCAGGCACCGTTACGCTTCCCTTTCCGTCCTCGCCGATCTCTGCCGTCACAATCTTTGTTCCGTTAATCTGAAACATCAGTTTCTTCGCTTCCTTATTCGTGGTCTTACCCTCAAGTACAACCTGTCCGTCCTCGTAAGAAACATTGATTACCTTAACTTCCACAGACGGTACATAATATCCGGTGGACTCGATATAAGTATCCAGACTTGCAAATTGCTCATCCAGCCAGTCTACCCGTTCTTCAATAAAGCTTCTGAGCGTATCCATGGCAGCCGGATATTTCTCGCCGCCGTAAGCATCATAAGTACTGCTCCAGCGCTTATCGTTGGCAACTCCCGCCTCTGTCATTTCCGCCTCATACTGATCAAGCCATCCTCCTTCTTTGATGATATCCTCGATCACCGTCGGGCGGATTTCTTTATATTTCTCATAAGCAAGTTTCAAAAAATAAGGATCTCTGATGAGATAACGGTTCCACTGCTGCGACTGATAATATTGCTCATTGGTAAAATAATCGATGGTCGTATGCCAGTCATCCGGTATATAAGTATAAATCCAATACATATTGGCATTTCCGTAAGCCCAGTCAAAATCCCATGCAGGTCCCATAATCGCCGGACCTTCCAGATCTTTCGAGACGAACACGCTGTTTTTCATAGAATCCCAGTTCATGGAGAATTCGCATACAAAATAATTGACCAGAAGGGAATCCATATCAAATAATTCGGAATAATGCTTTCCGTCATTTTCCGGATCCGAATAGGAAACCTTGTCCTCATAATTACTCCATCCGCTATCCTCATGATAATGACCGCCGTGACCGCTATAATGCACTCCTGAATTATGGAAGAAGAAATCTTCACTGTGAAGCGCATATTCAAATGTCTGCAAATAATTTTTCGCGTAATTTTTCAATACATCATTTGTATACCCGAATTCCGGTTTTGCAAAATAAAACGGCTGCCGGTAATTCGTCTGAACACCGTTCGGATCATCATTATGATAAAAATCCATCTCCAGCAGAAATCCACCGGTCAGTTTCGGTATCTCCACATAATCCGTCATCTGATAGGTAATGCCCTCAAAGGTGAATTGATACGGCGAAGACAGCCATGAATAATCACTCTTAAGTGCCAGAGAAAAATCTTCTTCAAACTGCTTTGCTCTCTTTTTGGAATAACCGTAAGTCTGCTTGTTGATGGCGGTAATCATCTCCGCCGCTGATTCCGCCAGTTCCTCCCAATTAAAGATATTCACGCGCTCCTCATCAATCCTGATCTGTTCGCAAAGCTGATAAACTCCCTGATATTGATTATTCATGATCAGGACTACATTGATGGATTCCGGACTGTACTGTGCTCCGATCTCTCCGGAAAAATCATAAGTCAGTTTATTTCTCACGAATGTGTGATCGATATCATTTGCCATCAGCGTCCAATGTTTGTTGCTTCCCATGCCAAACAGATCACATTCTTCCTCAAGCTTGATCTTATACGGCTGTTTCGGCCGGTTCATGGTGGAATTACCCCGCAATTTCGCATAAACCGTACCGGAATAAAAATCCGTATTCTCCGGAGTATAGGTCTGATTTCCCTGCATCGTCATAGTACCTTCCGTATATTCGATGCCGACCTTTTGTCCGGTATTGATATAAACCACCGGAAGTCTGCTGCAATACAGAGTTCCGACAACGCTCTTCCCGTCGTCATAAACAGCTTTGACAGAGATGAATTTCTCCAGATCCTCTTCCTTCGGGGTATAAGTATCTGTTGTATTGCTTTGTACTTTATCCCCCACCGTCCACTGATAGGAAACCTTTCCTTTCCCATTGTGAAGCGTTGCCTGAAGCGGTTTTTCTATTTCAGCATAACTATTGCTGAAACTGATGTACGCCCCGGTTTTGACCTCATCTCCCGCCTCGGCAACCGTCATCTCTGTCAAAAAAGTTGCCGCCGACGCGAAAGAGACCCCCGCCATACAGACACAGGCAGCCGCCCCAATCAGCCACCCCTTCTGTATTCCTGATTGTTTTCCCATAAACTTCTCCTCTAATAACGATAGTTTAGCTACTGCATAAGCGACTTGCACAAAATCAGAGATTTTGGCAATCTGCTTAATTATCTG
>CADBTR010000168.1 GCA_902797675.1 uncultured Lachnospiraceae bacterium | reverse complement strand
TTCGCCACCAGTCCGGCATGAATGTCCAAGACCTTACGAATACAAGTATTCGACGGTCGTTGAACATTCATGCTGCTGAATAGTTACCTTTTAGGGAGATTGAAAATGGGAGGTTGACATTTATGCCGGAACAAAATACGATATCAAATGCGGTGATAAAAAGACTGCCAAGATATTATCGACATTTGGGAGAATTGATGGAACAGGGAGTAGAACGGATTTCCTCCGGAGAGCTCAGCAAGCATATGAATGTCACAGCTTCACAGATCCGGCAGGATCTGAATCATTTCGGCGGATTCGGTCAGCAGGGGTATGGGTATAATGTTGCATTTTTACGTCAGGAGATCGGAAAGATCTTAGGACTTGATAAACAATATAAAGTGATCATTATTGGCGCCGGTAACCTCGGCAGAGCTTTGGCGAATTATACGAATTTTGAAAAAACAGGTTTTATGATCGCCGGGATATTTGACAGCAATCCGGAACTGAAAGGTACGAAAATCCGGGGAATCGGTGTACAGTCCATGAAGGATCTTCCGGACTTTCTGCTGAAGCAAAAAGTTGACATTGCGGCTATTACCGTTCCGAGAGACGCGGCAAGGGAAGTCGCTGATGAACTTGTGAAATCGGGGATTTCGGCTATCTGGAATTTTGCGCATACAGATCTGCAGGTACCGGATCATGTAATCGTTGAGAGTGTGCATTTATCTGAGAGTTTAATGCGCATTTCCTATAATCTCAGGGTGAAAGAGGAATCTACCGGGCAAAAAAAGAACAGAAAGTAAGGTGAGCCGCATGGCAAGAAGAAGAAACAAAGGACAGGCAGAGCGATATGAAGAAATTCAGGAACAGATTGAAAATCGCCGTCTTCCTCCTTTGACGCTGGATCAGCAGTGGCATAAACTTTTCGGAAACAGGAAGCCGAAAGAAATCAAAAGAATTGAAGAAGAACTGAACGGATATTTGAAACGGCAGGGCGCGATCCGCGCTGAACTGGATCAGCTTGATAAGTTAAAAAAGAAACTGATGTCGGGTATTGTTCAGAATATGAACGCCAAAGAGGGGTCTCTTGGATTTAAAAAGATGGAAAAGAGCAGGGAGCTGATTCAGGAAATTAATGATAAAGCCGTTCTGCTTGAAAATGAAAATCTTGATCTTCCGGATCAGATCAGAGAAGCAAATGCAAATCTGGCTTTTTTGTCAATGCAAACTTTTTATTCGGGAATATCGGATGAACTGGAAAAACTGGTGGAACTGGAACGCTGGATTGAGAAAACAAGAGAGGAATTGCGAAAAAAAACGGAAGAATATGAACAGACTGCCAAAAGAACCCAAAATGTTACCGCATATTTTGACCGGCTTTTGGGAGAACGGATCACCCGTATGTATGTCAATTATATGAACGGAATTTATGATGATGAAGAATAGGGCAGGCGGGAGAAGAAATCAATGGAATATTTATTAAATGGCAGCGAGATGAAGGAATTAGACCGCTATGTCATCCGGCAGATTGGGATTCCTTCCCTTGTTCTTATGGAAAATGCTGCAAGAGCAGCCGCAGAGGAAATTGAAAAATGCTCTCCGGCAAAGATTCTTATCGTGGCGGGAGTCGGAAATAACGGAGCCGACGGTCTTTGTATCTATCGTATCTTAAGGCTGAAAGGCTATTCCTGTGATTGTATAGTAGTCGGTGATGAGGAGAAAGCAACGGATGAGTTCCGCGCACAAAAGCGGATTTTAGAGCAATTGTCCCTGCGTTTGACGGATGCCTGCGACTATCAGGGTTATGATCTGATTGCCGACGCGCTGTTTGGCATAGGACTTACCAGAGATATCACAGGAATTTTTGCGCAGGCGATTGAAAAAATCAATCGTTCCGGCGCGAAGATCTGCAGTATTGATATTCCTTCGGGGGTAAGTTCGGATCGGGGCACGATCTGCGGCATTGCGGTAAATGCAGATTTCACGGTGACATTCGGATATCTGAAAACCGGAATGTTATGTTATCCGGGAAAAAGCCTTTGCGGGACTGTTTTTTTGAAAGATATCGGTTATCCGCCGCAAATGGGAGATACACCAAAAGTCATGCGCCGTTACTGTACGAAACAGGATTTGTACCGCCTCCCGAAGCGGGTACCGGACGGGCATAAAGGAACCTTCGGTAAAATCCTTTTGATCGCCGGATCGGAACAATATACCGGCGCCGCATTGCTTGCCTGCCGCAGCGCATACCGTACGGGAGTCGGGATGGTGAAGGTAGTTACGCACTTTAAAAACAGGGATGTCTTGTGTTCACAGATTCCGGAAGCTCTTTTTTTGCTGTACGGAGAGGAAAAGCATCAGATTCCGTATTCGGAAGAATTTGTAGAGGAACTGGAGAAAAGTGTTGCGTGGGCGGATGTGATAGCCATCGGTCCCGGTCTTTCAACGGATCTGACTGCGGAACATTTATTGTTTGATATTTTGGAAAAATCAGGAAACAAAAGGCTGGTGCTGGATGCCGATGCATTGAATCTTTTGGCGGAACAGCCTTCCTATGAGAAATATCTGGATGCGCAAATGATCCTGACGCCTCATATCATGGAATTTTCAAGATTATTAAAGTGTGAACCGGAAGAAATCAAGGAAAATCCGGAATATTATGCCACCCGTTTTGCAAGACAATACGGGTGCACTGTGGTATTGAAAGACGCGGTAAGCATTATCACGGACGGCGAAAAAGTCGTTTATAATTCATCCGGCAATAACGGTATGGGAGTTGCGGGAAGCGGCGATGTGTTGACGGGAATTCTTGGAGCATTAAGTGCCCTTGGAATGTCGCTTTTTCAAACGGCGGTGCTCGGCGCGTTTATTCACGGAACAGCCGGCGACATGGCGGCGGAAAAAAATGGAACAAGATATCTTTTGCCGACGGATATCATTGATGAGTTATCTTTTTTAAAGGATTTTCAATAATAAATTGCTGGTATATTGGCAGAGAGAAGGGTTGATTGTGGAATCAGAAGAATTAAAAAAACAATATTACAGAGTCTATGCGCAGGTTGATCTGGATGCGATCGAACAAAATATGAAGGAAATGAAACAAAGGATCGGAACGGAACCGGCTCTTGCGGCGGTATTGAAAGCAGACGGATACGGGCATGGAGCAGTTCCCATCGCAAAGAAACTGCGCCATATGATAAAGGCGATCGCTCTCGCAACCATCGATGAGGCGATTAATCTCAGAAAAAACGGTATAGATACGGATTTGTTTTTACTTGGTTTTCTGCCGGAAGACCGGGCGGAAGATGCGTTGAAATATCATGTTATACCGGTGATTTTTGATTTAAAGACCGCTCTTATTCTCAGCGAACAGGCAAAAAAAACGGGAATGACCGCAAATATTCAGATCAAGATCGATACCGGCATGGGCAGGATAGGATATCAGGTGAATGAAGATTCCGTAAAGGAAGTTGTGGAAATTTCCAAATTGCCGAATCTTCATATCTGGGGAGCTTTTACGCATTTTGCATCTTCCGATGAGCAGGATAAGGGCATGGCAAGAGAACAATATCGGAAGTACATGTGGTTTATAGATGAACTGGCAAAAAACGGCGTGGAGATTCCGGTAAAACATTGCAATAACAGCGCGGGAATCATTGATCTTCCGGAACAATCACTGGATCTTGTACGCGCCGGAATCGCGCTTTACGGACTGTATCCTTCCGAGGAAGTGGATAAAGAAGCAGTGTCACTGATTCCTGCACTTTCATTAAAAAGCCGCATAATATATCTTAAGGAACTGGATGCGGGATGCGGGATCAGTTACGGTTCCACTTATATCACGGAAGGAAAAACGAAGATCGCAACGATTCCGGTGGGATACGGGGACGGCTATCCGAGAAATCTGTCCAACAAGGGATATGTTCTGATCAGAGGACAAAAAGCGCCTATCGTCGGTCGGGTCTGCATGGATCAATTTATGGTCGATGTATCGAAAATTGAAGATGTGGAAACCGGAGATGTTGTAACATTGATCGGAAAGGACGGGGAAGAACAGATCACCGTTGAGGAGCTTGCAGCGTTGGCAGGAACCTTTAATTATGAATTTGTCTGCGATCTTGGAAAAAGGATTCCAAGAATCTATATCAGCAACGGAACCACGGTATGCGCAAAAGATTATTTCGACGATCCGTACCATTGTCAAATTTAAAAGAGGCATATTACCGGATATTTTTTTTGTTTCGGCAATGATTCTTAAAAGAACCTTTTTGAATATTTTGAACAATCATGTAAATACTAAATTATGAGCCGTCCGGTAAGCGGGAAATTTTACAATCAGATTTTTCTGCGTAAAAACCGGAGGGAAAAATCAAGTAATTTAGGAGTGATTTTTGTGATAATTCGACGAGGAGATATTTATTACGCTGATTTAAGTCCTGTGGTTGGTTCGGAACAGGGAGGAATCCGCCCGGTTATTATTATACAGAACAATGTGGGAAACAGGCACAGCCCCACTGTGATCTGCGCAGCCATAACAAGCCGGATGAATAAAGCAAAACTGCCCACCCATGTGGCATTGGACAGTACAAAATGCGACATGGTAAAGGATTCCGTAATCCTTCTGGAACAGCTTCGCACCATCGATAAAAAACGTCTCAAAGACAAAGTCGGGCACGTGGATTCCGAAGTTATCGGTAGAGTGGAAAAGGCATTGAGGGTAAGCCTTGAGCTTACGGTTTAGTCCGCCGGGAATAAGAAAAGTGTTGACGAACGACGGAGAAATCGTTATAATAGCTTTCGTGAGTCTGAAAATACATTGGAAGAAAGTTGAGGAGATAGTTACATGGACGAAGGGAGTCCCTTATATGCATTGTTCCTTTTTATTGCGTTTGTAATCGTAAATGCGATTTTATACGCCTTTGGCGCCGCGGTTCAGAATTTAAACGAATCTGAGATTGAGAAGAAAGCGGAAGATGGCGGCAAAAGGGAAGCAAGACTTTTAAAATATATCGAGAAACCCGAAGTTTTTA
>CADBTR010000167.1 GCA_902797675.1 uncultured Lachnospiraceae bacterium | reverse complement strand
TTCAAACTCCCACCTACGTAAGTTTCCTTTCTTTACTCACCACCTATAGAGGTGGGAGATTGAATCGGAGTGCCGTTCAAGTTATTTATCAACAGTTCCTAAGAAAGGGGCGAAACTTATGAAACGCAAAATCATATTTATCGGGATCACGCTTTGGCTGATTGCTTTTATCCAGCTTCTTGAAAACGGCGTACAGCCGAAAGAAGAGATGGAAACCATGACGGCTGCTTTTGCCGAAAATGATTTTCTTACCACGATGAGCGCTGTGACAGCTTCCGGAACCTGCAGTCCGGATCTTACAGAAGAATCCGATCAAAAAGATTATTTATATAACCTTGCCGGTCAATTAGGCATGAAATCCGGTCTTTCTTACGACTATGCGATGTCCTCCGCAGATTCCGCTCCCGTTTCCACTCTGGTTTTTACAGGGACAAACTGCACTGCCGAATTTAACTTGACCTCCGTAAAACATATTCTTCCCGATGAGATGACACATTATAAAAACCTGATCAACGTAACCATTACTTTCCATAATTCTCCGGAAAGCGCTTTTTATTATCGGGATCTTTTAAAATCCGCTCTGGAAGCCCGGGGAGTCAGCGCCGATCTTTCCATTGAATTAAGAGGTACCGTTTCCGGCGAGTTATCCATGAGAGAAAAAAATCTCATCGCCGATCGCCTGATTAAAAGCGCCGGCGGTGAGATTTTAACAGAAAACCGGACTGACCGGTTATTTACGGTTTTCGCCTATACAGATCTGATCGACGATTATATTCTGTCGGGCAGTCTGAAAACAAATCTGAACGTTGCCATTTCTTACAATGAGGTTCAGGATCTGACGACGGTATATATGGCAACGCCTCTCCTGAATACCGATTATTAAATTACAGCAGAAGCGTTACATGACGTCCGGTGGGGACATACTTTGTATACCGGATCCCCACCGCGTCAAACATGCGCTTGGAAGCTTTTACGCTCTCCGTCTGAGCATATTTGTCGTCTTTATAAACGACCTCCCGTATTCCGCACTGAATGATCGCTTTTGCGCATTCATTGCAGGGAAACAGGGTTACATAGAGTTTGCAATTTTCAAGGCTTCCGCCCCGATAATTGAGAATTGCATTTAATTCACTGTGGGTGGAATAAAAATATTTGCTGTCCTGCGCGCTGTTTCCTTCTCTGTCCCACGGAAAATCATCATCGGAACATCCCACAGGAAATCCATTGTACCCCATAGACAGGATTTTATTGTCCTGACTTACGATGCAGGCGCCTACCTGCGTATTGGGATCCTTGGAACGCATGGCGGAGAGCATGGCAACCCCCATAAAATACTGATCCCAGGAAATATAATCTGTTCTTTTCTCCATCCCTCGGATCACCTCTTATTCCTCGATCAGGCTGATTCTCCTGATATGTCTTTCATCGTTGGAAAATGGCGTGTCTAAAAATGTATCCACGATTTTTAACGCAAGCCCCGCGCCTACAACACGTCCTCCCAACGCCAGCACATTCGCGTCATTGTGAAGTCTGGTCGCTTCCGCCATAAAACAATCTGTGCAGAGCGCGCAGCGGATTCCTTTGATCTTATTGGCGGTAATGGAAATTCCGATACCGGTTCCGCAGATCAGAATTCCTTTTTCGCATTCTCCGTCCACGATTGCCTTCGCTACTTTTTTCCCATAGATCGGATAATCCGTAGATGCGGTATCATATGTTCCGTAATCTTTGAATTCCAATCCGCGTTCTTTCAGGTGTTTCATGATTTCCTGCTTCAATTCAAATCCGCCGTGATCACATCCTATTGCTATCATAATCGTTCACCTTTGTGTCTTCCGACACCCTTTCTTTTTTATATTTTCTCATCAGCATTGATGAGTTTGTAACCTGCCGCCTTGATCAGCCGATTCATGATCGCCTGTCCAAGCCCGTCTCCGTAAAATGACTCTCCAAGAATGACCTCCACGTCCGTATCGTCGAAATCCCGCAAAACACTGTACAGATTTGCAGCTATGGTTTCTTCCTGTTCTCTGGAACCGATGGATACAACATGGACTCCCTGATAACGATTTTTGGACTCGTCCGTACAGATAATTCCTGTTTTTTTCCCTTGCGCCTGCTCTTCCTGCTGCCTCTTTCGGATCGCTGCGATTACATTTTCCCTGCTGCCCTCATACATCATAAATTCTGCCTTTGGCGCATAATGCCGGTATTTCATTCCGGGAGCTTTCGGCTGATAATCCCCGGTTCCGAGCTCCGATACCGATTTCGCGACAACAACTTTGTCAACCGCGACCGCTCCCACTACTTCCTCCAGCATTTCTTTTGTAATGTAGCCCGGTCGTAAGATCATCGGCGGTTCTGCCGTCATATCCACAATGGTGGATTCTATTCCGATGCCCACTTTTCCGCCGTCCAGAATAAGCGGGATCTTCCCGTTCATGTCCTGTAATACATGCTGCGCCGTTGTGGGGCTTGGTCTTCCCGATGTATTTGCGCTGGGCGCCGCTACCGGAACATGACAGGCTCTTAAGAATTCCAATGCTCCCGGATGATTCGGCATACGTACCGCGACGGTATCCAGTCCGCCTGTTGTCCCATAAGGAACAAGCTCACTTTTTTCAAAGATCATCGTAAGGGGACCCGGCCAAAAACGCTCCGCCAGTTGTTTTGCTTTCGACGGAATCTGCTTCACCAGCGGTTCTAAAGCTTCCATGTCTGCAATGTGGGCAATCAGCGGATTATCGGAAGGTCTCCCCTTTGCCGCATAAATTTTCGCAGCCGCCTCTCCATCCAGCGCATTTGCTCCCAGACCATAGACCGTTTCCGTGGGAAATGCCACCAATTCCCCTTTCCGGATCAATTCTCCCGCCATGCAAAAGATCTCTTTGCTGTTTTGTGCTGTTATATTTTTAATTTCTGTTTCCATTATGCTTCCATCTCCTGCGGTACAATAATTTCCTCAACGACAATGGTCTTTCCCATCATATCATGGAGCGCTTTCTTCTTTTTTGTAAAAAAAATGGTGAAAACAGATATTACCGGAAATACCGGAATGGAATTCAATATTACTTTTCCCAGCACTTCTCTGACAAAAATATGCCTGTAACAACGCTTCTCCCACTCCTTTTTTTCCTGTTCGTCCTCCGGCGGCGTACCTGAATCTTCCACGATCATTCTGAGATTCATAATTTTTTTCCCCACCGTTTTTCCGTCAAAAATATATGCGCAAAAGGTCGAATAAAATACATAAAAGGCGATGGCGATCACTGACATGCACCGGCATACCGTAGCCCCGAAGGATACATTATATTCCTGATGCGTTGTCTTCCCGTCCTCATTGTCAAAGGTATTCAGCCTGTCATTCACTTCTTTCGGAAGATCATACATCGATACGGCGCCGATGATGGGGCTCTCATAAAACAGAACCGTTTTATTCGGAAAACTCCCTCCCGCAAATACCAGATACATGGTTAAAGCCGGTATAAAAGCCACCAGCGCATCGATCACGAACGCCGCCACTCTCTTCCAAATCGAAGGGGGCGCGTAGATTATTTTTGTATGTGTCTGCGTTTCCATTCCATTCTCCTGTTTTCATAATTGCGGACAGCGCACGAAAGAATTCTCTTTCGGGCGCTGTTCTCCTGCTTAACTAAAATGTTCTTCAGACAAAATCTTTTCTTTTTGTTTGCCGAACAGTTTCTTGAAAAATCCGCCTCTCTCCGCTTTTCGGATGGCATTGTCAATAATTCCCTCTACATGACTTCTCTGGATCACAAGCGTAATTCCGTACAGCTGATCGATCTTCGCATGAAGCGCAAGAGTTCCGATCTCATCGATCTCATATCCCTGCTCTTGTGCATACTTTTGAGCTACGGTTACCCAATCTTTGATCTTGTTCTGTCTGACGTTGATCACATTGATAAATACTTTGCAGAATTCCGGATTTCTTTCCATAAATTTGTCCGCATTGACTTTCTCATCTTCCACAACTACGATCCTGTCGTCACGATCGTGATCGATGGCGGACAACAACTCGTCGATGGTCGCATCGTCCATATATGAAATATGTTCAATAAACAGATCACTTCCCACCAGTTTTTCAAAATAAACGTTCAAATCCTTGCCAACCAGTTTATCTGCGCTGATTTTTGCAATTCTTCGATTATTGTTGCGCTTGATCTTATTGACGACCTTAATAATATCAATTCCAAGAGATGTCTTTCCGCTCTTGGCATCGCCCATGACCAGAAGATTACAGTTATTATCCACAATCACATTCTGCAATGTCTTTAACATCTGTTTATCAAGTCCCTGAACACCGGAATATTTACCGATAAAGTCCTTGATGATTCCTTTGATTTCCTCATTGCTCAAGGTTTCCCGTTTTTTCCGGTCATTGACCTTCTCACCAAGAATGTCCTCATCATCCGACTCATCCGGATTTTCCTCATCATCCGATTCAAAAGGATCCAGATATTCCTTCTCTTGCACTTCTTCTGCTTCCGGCTCTTCTTCCGGTTCCTCTGCTTTCTTTTCTTCCTCCACAGGTTCTGCTTCCGGTTCTTCCTCCGCAGGCTCTTCTTTCGGTTCTTCTGCTTTCTTTT
>CADBTR010000166.1 GCA_902797675.1 uncultured Lachnospiraceae bacterium | reverse complement strand
TTCAAACTCCCACCTACGTAAGTTTCCTTTCTTTACTCACCACCTATAGAGGTGGGAGATTGAATCGGAGTGCCGTTCAAGTTATTTCCCAACAGTTCCTAAGGCACCTGTCAAAAGACAGGTGCCTTATCATATCAATCCTGATTCATTTTTTACCAACCCAGAAGTCTGGTATATAATTCCTCATATTTTTTCGCCGATGTACTCCATGAGAAATCTGCTGCCATTCCCCGGTCAATGATCTTGTTCCACTCCCGCTTCTTGTTGTAATAAATATATTCCGCATAACGGATGGTATTCAACATCTCATGAGCATTGTAATTTGCAAATGAGAATCCGGTTCCCGTAGACTCAAATTCATTATATGCCTGAACCGTATCCCGAAGACCGCCCGTCTCACGAACGATCGGAACCGTACCATAACGCAGAGCCATCAACTGGGATAAACCGCACGGTTCAAATAAGGACGGCATCAAAAATGCGTCGCAGGAAGCATATACCTTATGGGACATCTCCTCGGAATAATAGATATTTGCCGAAACCGAATTGTTATATTTCCAGTCATAATGACGGAACAGATTCTCATACTGCTCCTCGCCGGTTCCCAATACCACCAGCTGAATTCCGTCCTGACAAATCTCCTCGATCACACACTTGATCAGGTCGAAACCTTTCTGACCTGTCAATCTGGAAACGATACCCACCATAAAACGCTTGTCATCCTGATCCAGACCAAGCTGCTGCTGCAATGCGCGTTTATTCTTGATCTTCTCCTTGCGGAATGTATGCGCGTCATATTTCTGAACGATGTAAGAATCCGTTGCCGGATTATATGTATCATAATCAATGCCGTTCAAAATACCAAACAGCTGATTGCTTCTCGCTCTCATCAATCCATCCAGCGTCTCTCCGTAAAACTCTGTCTGAATCTCCTTCGCATAAGTCTCGCTGACCGTCGTCACATAATCGGCATATACGATACCGCCTTTTAAGAAATTCGCATCTTTATAATGGAGCAGCTTATCCGATGTAAAATAATAATCCGACAGACCCACCATATCTTTTACGGTCTTTGCATCCCAGATTCCCTGAAACTTCAGATTATGAATCGTCATGATCGTCTTGATTCCCTGATAGAACTGACCCTGAGAGAAAGTATCTTTCAAATAAACCGGAATCAGACCTGTCTGCCAGTCATGGCAATGAACGATATCCGGTCTGAAATCCAGAACCGGCAGGGCGGAAAGCGCCGCTCTCGAAAAGAAAGCGAATTTTTCAAGATCATAGCAGATATCACTGTACGGCGTCGGTCCGCTGAAATAATATTCATTATCGATGAAATAATACGTGATCCCCTCATATTCCATCTTAAACAATCCTACATATTGACTTCTCCATGCAAGATCCATGTAAAAATGCGTGATATATTCCAGCTTTCCCTTATATTCCTCTTTCATACATTGATATTTTGGCAGGATTACCCGGCAATCATACTCTTCCTTGTCAAAATTCTTCGGCAATGAGCCAACAACATCCGCAAGCCCTCCCGTCTTGATAAAAGGCACAGACTCCGAAGCTACAAACAAAATTCTTTTCATATGTTTTTTCTCCTCTAATAACGATAGTTTATTATTTGACTAAGTAAGGCAACACCCTCCTTACCGCTGCTTCGTCATGATCGATAATCGTCCAGATACGCATCACGTAACATTCTGTTGCTATTATACCAAAAAAAAAGCATTCTGAAAAGGGTTTTCTCAATAAAAATCCGCCAAATTCATTGAATTGTATTTCCAATCCGGATTTTATCGGCAATCAAAGCAATAAATTCAGAGTTGGTGGGTTTTCCCTTTCCCTCGCTGATCGTATATCCGAATAATTCCTCGATAGTCTCAATTTTTCCTCTGCTGAACGCCACTTCAATGGCATGGCGGATCGCCCGCTCCACTCTGCTTGCCGTTGTATTATGTTTTTTTGCGATTGCCGGGTACAGGATCTTCGTCACCGCACCCAGCATTTCCATATCTTCCACGGACATCATAATGGCATCCCGCAGATAATGATACCCTTTGATATGTGCCGGGACACCCACTTCATGAATAATGGCCGTCACTTCACTTTCCAGCCGGTCTCTTGCATTTTTCAACAATTCTTCCCTGTTCTGATCCTCATAAATTTCCTCCGGCTGCATAAAATCCGTCTTTCTCCTGTTTTGAGCAGAAGATGCTTCACCCTTTGGAATGATCACCTCAAATATATAATGATCTGTCTGCTCCCGTTTTCGCACTTCACAAACCTGTTCCCCCGACTGTATTCTTGTAATAAAGCTGATGCTTTCTCTGTTATTTAATAATTTATCCAAAACTCTTAAAACTTTTTCGTCCTCGTTACGTTCTCTGTTTTCCTCATTTACCCTCATTACTTCCACAAATGACACATCCTTTCAATCAATCGATAGAATTTGACTTGTTCCGTCAGAAAAAATAATAATCCGGGCATAAGAGATATCTGTAAAACCAACGTAAAGTTCCTGTAAAATCACACATTTTCAGACAAATTTTTAATTTTTTCCCGTCTCTTCCAGCATCACATCCGCAAAAATACCATACCCTCTAGTAGAATCATTGACAAAGACATGGGTGACCGCACCGATCAGTTTTCCGTCCTGTAAAATCGGAGTTCCGCTCAATCCCTGAACAATACCGTTTGTAAGTTTTAATAAGTCCGGATCTGTCACATGAATAACTAACCCTTTATTTTTTTGATTGGAGCGGTTGACTTTTTCGATTTCAACTTCATAATCTTTCATTTCACCGGATACGCAGGATCGTATCACCGCAGAACCTTTTCGCACCTCACTTCTTTGCGCTACCCCGACAGGAACAAGTTCATATTTATCGATCAGACTTTTCAGACGCTTTTCACTGTCCAGATTTCCATAAATCCCGATGGAAGAATTCTCGGAGATATTCCCCTCGATCTTGTCATCTTCATAGGAAATCATCCCGTAAAGTGCTCCCGGGCAGCCGTCTTCGCCCTTTTTTATCCCCCATACATTTGCCTGATAGAGAATGCCTCCCTCGCTGTCTAACAATTCCCCGGTATCAATATCGCTGATCCCGTGTCCCAATGCCCCATATCTGCCATCTTCCGTCACATAAGTCATGGTACCGATGCCCTGAGTATCGTCCCGTACCCAGATTCCCATTTTATATTCTCTGCCTGATGTCCGCACCGGACGTATCTTTACCTCGATCATCCGCCCGTTTCTCTGCAAAGTCAAAATGAGATCCCTGTCTCCGTATTTATTGACTAAAAATAATAATTGATTTTTGGAACTGACGTCAATGTTATTGACTTTTGTAATATAATCACCGGGCTTTACTTTATCCAATGCCGGATTGTAATTCAATCCGTCCAGCCCTTCTACTTCTGTAGTACCGATCACCATCACCCCGCTTGTCTTCAAATAAATACCCACCTGAAAACCGCAAGGATAAACCCTGGCATCTTCCGCCGCATTGGCTGATATGGATTCCTGATTTTGCGCCCTTACCTGATTGTCCCCGTCTGCAGCATCAAACAACGGATCGCGATCCATATAAAAAACCGCAAAAATTAATGTCAACGCCAAAAGGCAGATCAGGCTTCTGCGATATCTGATTTGATTCATGGCTTTTCCCTCCATATGATTATTTTCCTCTAATAACGATAGTTTAGCTACTGCATAAGCGACTTGCACAAAATCAGAGATTTTGGCAATCTGCTTAATTATCTGACTAAATTCGGTCGGATGCCGATACCGTAACCGCCTAAAGTACAGACGCTAACACTGTACCAGCTTCATATACAACGACTTTTTCCCGCGCGTATACGTTTTACGTTTGATTTTAGTATGGAGGGAATTTCAAAAATTAATCATGTAAAAAATGTATGATAAAAAACATTTTGCTCTCACGTAAAAAAAGCCTGCCGGAACAGACAGACTTTTTCTTATCTTATAATTAAATTTGTTCTTCTTTACGTTCGTCCAATGTTACATAATCTCTGTGTTTACCCACATAACGATATGCCGGACGGATAATCTTTC
>CADBTR010000165.1 GCA_902797675.1 uncultured Lachnospiraceae bacterium | reverse complement strand
TCCCACCTCTATAGGTGGTGAGTAAAGAAAGGAAACTTACGTAGGTGGGAGTTTGAATCTCCGACCTACGGGAATTGCTGCCGCCTCTAGCAAGCAGGTCGCAGGGCTAAAGCCATGCGACATTCAATATCGTATAGCTTTCGCTGTGTGTTCAAACCTCACCGTCAAGCAGCATTTTCATAAATATCGTATCCCGTATCTGATACGGAGACTTGCACAATTCCCTGTTATGTTCGTATATAATCTCCGGTTTTTCCCACACAAACTGAAACTCTTTATCCAGTTCACTTGGCGTCAATTGCAGTTCATGCTGCTCCTCGCGCACCTGACATCGATAATAAAAGGTGTGACGCTCGAATTTATCCTGTGGGCTGAATTTATCCGGACGATATTCAATGATCTCGCCGATCTCCGATACCGTTTCAGGGATCACGATCAATCCTGTCTCCTCCAGCACTTCCCGCTCCAATGCTGTCATCAGATCTTCCCCCTGTTCCACGCCGCCTCCCGGAATCTTATATTCCCCTCTTCCGCTTAACTGCATGGCATATCTTCCCTCCCGTTCGATCACTGCCCGAACGGTAACCGCGTAAACCACCGGCATTTCTTTCGTATATCCTTTTTCATCGAGGACACATAACACTTTCACAAGTCTCACCACCTCTTCTTTATTCCTCCTGCACATTTTACCACATAACAGAGAGGATTTCCAGCGTATTTTACATTTATTGTGAATCGTAACATTCCAACAGAAAAAATCAAATCTTGGGCACGATATGTCATTGTTTTTCCGTTCTCAATCATGTATGATATAGTATGTAACAAACGGTAAAAACAGGCACAATTAAGCAGAAAGGAAATCTGATTTATGAGCACAACTTTAAGAAACCCGATTTTTTGGACGGATGTACCGGATGTAGACGTACTTCGCCACGGCAAAAATTTTTATATGGTAAGCACCACGATGCACGTTCTTCCCGGCTGCCCCATCATGAAATCCACCGATCTGGTGAACTGGCAGATCCAGTCTTACATCTTTGACTGTGTTGACGATAATGATATGTATCGTCTGGAAAATAAAAAGACAAACGGCGTTTACGGCAGAGGACAGTGGGCGACCTCCCTACGCTACCACAACGGCGTATTTTACGCATGTTTTGTCTGCAACGAAATGAAAAAGACCTATATCTATTATACAAAGGATATCGAATCCGGAAAATGGGACAGACATGTTTTGGACGGAATATATCACGATCCGTCCCTGTTGTTCGACAATGACAGACTGTTTATATTCTATAACTGCGGCGATGTTCATATAACAGAGCTTATGCCGGACGGCTCCGGCGTAAAAGAAGGCGGCATCGATCAGCTTCTCTTCTCCACACCGAAAGAAAATATCGGTCTGCGCTGCGAAGGCTGTCACGCCTACAAGATCGGCGATTATTATTACCTGATCTTTATCGAGTGGCCGACAGACGGGAATGAGCGCCGTCGGGAAGTATGTTACCGCTCAAAAGAGCTTCTCGGACCGTATGAGCGCAAAATCGTAATGGACGATGATCTTGGCTACCACAACAAAGGCGTTGCTCAGGGCGCCATCTTCGACGACGAAAACGGAAACTGGTATGCAATGTTATTCCAGGATCACGACGCGGTCGGTCGTATTCCTTGCATCATGCCGGTGAAATGGGAAGATAATTGGCCGGTATTCGGCATTGACGGCAAAGTTCCTGCCCAGTGGGAAGTTCCTTTTGAAGAGTCCGAGCACTTTGATATGGTAATCAGTGATGATTTCAATCACAAGGAAAATACCCTTGCCAATAACTGGCAGTGGAATCACGCGCCGGATCCGGAATTCTGGTCCTTTACTCAACGTCCGGGCTATTTACGACTGACTACCGGCTCTTTAAGAGATGATGTATTGTTTGCGAGAAATACGCTGACTCAGAGAACCGAAGGACCTGCCTGCCAGGCTACCGTAACCGCGGAGCTTTCCGGTATGAAAGACGGCGATTTCTGCGGTCTTATCGCTCTCCAGAGCAATTACGGAACCGTGGGCGTGAAGATGGAAAACGGAAAGAAATATATCGTAAAATCCAATAAAGACGGTGAGGAGGAATCCATCGAGATCAACACCGATACGGCATATTTCAGAATTCATTTCAATTACGAAGACAGCATTGACGAAGCCAACTTCTATTATTCTCTGGACGGCAGGGATTTTGTAAAAATCGGCTCTACTTTAAAGATGCTCTACACACTGGATCATTTTATGGGATACAGGATCGGTATTTACAACTACGCCAGCAAGGAACCTGGCGGTTATGTGGACTTTAAAGATTTCGTATATCAGCGCTTTCAGTAAAAATAACGGGCAGTAAAAATCCCCCTTGAATGGCAGTTCAAGGGGGATTTTGTTTTTACATAAAATCTTATCTGATACAATTCACATTCAGGATGTCCACGTACTCATCACGCTGTCAGCGCATTTGCATTAATCTGATCTATTACTTTCCGGATACCTGCCCATACAGTCAGATCCGTAAAGATGTCTGCTACGCTGCCCTGATCCGTAAACGGTGATTCCTGCAACACAGAAAGATCCTTCATAATTCCGTTATGGACGATATATTCCACAATCTGATTCACGAAATATATCTGTCTGCTGTCAAGGTTTGTGTTCGTCAGATATTCCGAAAAAGCCTCCTTCGCTGCATTCATATCAAGACCTACAATTTCACGGACAAATTCACCCAGAGGCTTTTCTCCATATTCGGCCACATAATCCTCCTTCGTTCCTACCTCGCTCCAGAGAATATGCTCCAGAGATTCGAGATCCACCTTTGTAAACGGCTGATTAGTCTTCAGCTTTGCGATGACAATATTATCCTGATGCTTTCTGACATAATATTCCGCCTTGGCCTTGTAATTTTTCAGTTCATCATTTTCAAGTTCAGACTCATTCCACTGCGTATCCAGAAGATTGTCCTCAAAATTCGTTTCATAACGGATATGTCCTCCCGGAATATATTTCATAAGGTCACGCAGGCTTTCACGAATATGCTCGAACTCGCTGATCCCGCAATTCTCCAGATAATCCGTATGAAGCAATTTGTTGATAAGATCGGACTGAGCCGAAACCTCCGGAATATTTGCTACTGAAGCGATGCCCTGTATTTTCTTCATCAGATCACTTCTGGCACGGGTATATTTCTTTCCCGCAAGATAAGCCAGTTCTATACCATACATAAGTGCATCGAAGCGTACAGCACTGACCTCGTCACCGTCCGGAAGGATCAGCGGACAAAGTTCCTCCCTTACGATAAGCGTATCTTCGTATGTAAGTGTCTGATAGTTTTTCGTATCGACATACAGATCCACATACTTCACATGCTGCCTTACGGCAAAATTCTCCCTGTTCAGTTCCCGAACTTTGCCTCTCATAATTTCCACAAGATTGTTGCGGTATGCGATCAGACGTTCCTGCTGATATGCCATATCCTGAAGCTTAAAACAGATCTGAAACTCCAGGTTGAATATTGCCCCCTGCAATGGAAGTATCACCGGCGTAGGTTTGCCATTATTCAGGCGAAAAAACTCAAAGTTATTACAGAAATCAAAAATATAAAACTTCTCCTTATCCACTCCGTCAATCAAGCCCGGACAAAGCCTTGTACCCCGCCCTATCATCTGCCAGAATTTAGCCTTGGAAAGAACCTTCTTGAAGAACACCAGGTTCAATACTTCCGGCACATCAATTCCGGTATCCAGCATATCTACGGATATGGCGATCTGCGGCATCTTCTTCGGATCAGAGAATTCATCTATTGCGCTCTGAGCATAGGTCATATAATTATCAATGACCTTTGCATAATTCGGAAGATTCGGATATTCTTTATGAAATACCTTCAGTATTGCCTCGGCGTGTTCATGATTCTTTGCAAATATGATCGTCTTTCCGAGTTTCTCACCATAATCTATCTTTAATCCTTCCGTCATAAGAACATTCAAGACTTTCTTTATCGTGTCTTCATTGAAGATGTAGCTGTTGATCGCAGATGAATTAATACGTTCCGGCAATTCACCGTTATCATCCTCGAATGTATCCTCATATGCTTCTTTATCCTCATCAGAAAGATCATCATAGACAATGCCTTCCTCAAGGAATTTCATTTTTGATTCTATAGAAACATAGTCTACAAGATATCCGTCCTTAACAGCCTGAGCAAGGTCGTAACCATACGTTGGCACGCCATTCTCCAGTTCAAAGATGCTGTATGTATTTTTATCGATCTCATCTTTCGGGGTGGCCGTAAGTCCGACCAGCGGAGCATCGAAATAATGAAAGATATCCTGGTACTTGTTGTAGATACTACGGTGTACTTCGTCACATACCAGAAGGTCAAAATGCCCGCAGGTAAAGAATTTTCCCTCATCATCGCTGACAGAATCTATGCAATTCATCATGGTCTGATAGGTGGAGAAAACGAGGTGTGCCGTATAGTTATCCTTTTCTTCCACCAGATTTGTACAGGACAGATTCGGAAGGAGATTTACAAAACTTCTCTTAGCCTGCGTCACAAGAGAATTCCGATCTGCCAGAAAAAGAATGTTCTTAACCCAGCCTGCTTTTAAAAGCACATCGCAAAGAGCCACTACCGTCCGGGTTTTTCCGCTGCCGGTGGCCATGACCCAAAGGACTTTCCGGCGGTTTTTCTCATCCAGCGCCGTGCATGCAGCCTTGATCGCAGCCTCCTGATAATAACGCCCCGCTATATTCTTATCCACCATTACATGCTTTAAACCGGTACGCATGGTAAGCAGATTAAACCATTTCTCCAGATCTCTCTTAGAATACAAACATGCGCATTTTCTCTCCGGATACTGCCCGTCTATTATTCTTGTTTCAAATCCGTTCGTCAGGAAAATAACCGGTCTTCGGCCATACTTTCTTTCCAGCAGGTCTGCATATAACTTTGCCTGCTGCCGCCCCTTTGCCACATCCACACAGGTACGCTTTGCCTCTATCACGGCAAGGGGTCTATGGGTATCATCATAGAGAACATAATCCGCAAAACCGACTTCTGATTTATTCGGCATTCCAGGAAGTTCCACTTCACCCACCCAGTCTTTTCCTTCCGTCCAGCCGGCATCGATGAGCATCGAATCTATATATATCTTTCTTGTCTTATATTCAGACAGATCAAGGGGTTTCGGAACATAAGCAGGCTGCTGTTCCTGACGCCGTTTGGACAGCTCCTCCCGAAGGCTCTCGTTCTCCTTCAGGAGTTTCTGGAGATCAATTTCTTTCTTTTGAGTCTCCTCCTGCAAAGCCGCAAGCTTCTGATTCTTCTCCTCAGTCTCTTTCTTTGACTGCTTTTTCTTCGCCCTGCGCTCGTCTATAAACGCTCTTGTGAAAGGATGTTCCTCATAATTGTCAGAGTAGCAATAGGCAATATAATCCAGATATATTGAGAGGTTTTCAAGACAGAGCAACGCCTCGTCAAGCCCCATCCTCTTGCTCACATGCGCAGCATTATTTCCGCACCGGCGAATGAAATCCATTCTCTTCCAGATATCCGGGTCAACAATCTGACGGAATTCCTCCGTATTCATCAGGCTCTGAAGATTTTCCTGATATGGCCTCTCCAGTTCTTCATCTACGGAATACATCCACTTCAAAGCGAATTCCATGGCTCTTCTTGCAGTCAGGATGCTGGCTGCAGGATCCATAAGAATGATACGCTCTGCCGATATGGCAACATCAGCGAACGATTCAAACTTTTTCTCATTTTTCAGATAATCGAAATTTGTCAGAGCTCCGAGAAACGCATGACTGCGGATTTAATAGACATAGACTGCGCAAGCTCGCTTGCAGCAGGATATGGCTGTCAAATCCGCAGTCTGTGTGGCGACAGCCACACAGCAAGAAAATCCGTCAGGATTTTCGAGCAGTCATGCCTTGACCTCCTTTCACAATTTCTTCTTCCCATCCGGTGATTGCTCTCACCCCGTCTTCATAGCAGAAATTAATTCCAAGCTTATGGACGGTCTTTC
>CADBTR010000164.1 GCA_902797675.1 uncultured Lachnospiraceae bacterium | reverse complement strand
GAGATTCAAACTCCCACCTACGTAAGTTTCCTTTCTTTACTCACCACCTATAGAGGTGGGAGATTGAATCGGAGTGCCGTTCAACGCAACGATAGTCACAAAATGCTCTTATGATGCATATACTATAGGGAAATCACCGTCTGAGGACGGAAAACGGAGTTTTCTATGGCATATAAGATAGTGATCGACCCGGGTCATGGCGGAAGTGATTGGGGAGCATCTTATGAAGGGAGAAAAGAAAAAGACGACAATCTGAATCTCGCGCTTGCAGTCGGGCAGATTCTTTCCGACAATGGAATTGACGTGGAGTATACAAGAACAGATGATGTTTACAACACGCCTTTCGAGAAAGCGATGATGGGAAATAACGCAGGAGCCGATTTCTTTATTTCTTTTCATAGGAATGCGACAGGAATCCCCATGGCATCTACAGGTGTTGAGACACTTGTATTCAGCGACAGCGGGATCAAGGCGGAAATGGCGAGAAATATCAACGAGGAGTTGGAAAAAGTCGGTTTTGTCAACCGGGGAGTGGTGGAGAGACCGAATCTCGTCGTTTTAAAGAGAACAAAGATGCCCGCAATACTTATTGAAACCGGATTTATTGACAATGAAGAAGATAACAAATTATTTGATCAGGAATTTGACAGGATTGCGGAGGCGATCGCAGATGGAATTCTTACGACGCTGGATCTGGGCGGACTTGCGGAAACACCTTTATACAAAGTGCAGGTGGGCGCTTATGAAGATAAAGCGGAAGCTGATAAATTGACAGATTCTCTGCGGGGAAACGGCTTTGAGCCTTATATGATCTTTCAAAACGGATTATATAAAGTGCAGATCGGAGCTTACGAGAAACTCTCCAATGCGGTGGCGATGGAAAACCGGTTGAGAAATGCAGGTTATCCCACATTTATAACCACATAAGACAGACAGGAAAATCCGGAGTGGATCAACCTCGGGAAATCAGAAAAGCCCCTGCCGTATTTATGCGGCGGGGGCTTTTCGCAGTGTTTTTACATCCGGTCAGGGGCACTGAATCCTAAAATATCAATGCATGTTTCCAGCGTTTTTTCGGTGAGTTTCAACAGACTGATAAAACCGGACTGTTTTGCTTCATCGGATTCGCCCATAATATTATTCTCGTGGTAGAATTTATTAAAGGCATTGGAAAGACTGTAGATATAGGAGCAGATCCTGTGAGGCGCAAGCTCTGTATAAGCAGCGTCGATACAGTCATTAAATTTCACAAGCTCCACTAACAATGCTTTTTCAGACGGTGTTTGCGTCTTGTTGACAGAAACGGCGTCTTTTGCATTTTTGCCGGAAGCCTCATATTTCTCAAGAATCGATTTGATCCGCACAATGGTATATAAGATATAAGGACCGGTATTTCCCTCAAAGGAGGAGAAGCGGTCAATATCAAATATATAATCTTTGGAAGACTGATTGGACAGGTCGCCGTATTTTAAAGCGGACAGACCTACGATCTTTGCCACATTTTTTGCCTCGGCCTCGGAAACGGTGCGATTCTCCATGATTTTTTCATAGACAGCATCATTGATGGAGGAAATCAGAGTTTCCAGGCGCATAACGCCGCCTTCTCTTGTCTTAAAAGGTTTGCCGTCTTTGCCGTTCATTGTTCCGAAACCATGGAAAATAAGGCGGGTATCCGGCGCGAGCTCTGCTTTCTTTGTCACGCGGAAGACCTGATTAAAATGCATCTCCTGACGGTTGTCGGCAACATAGATGATCTCATCCGGTTTATAATCCTGAACTCTCTGGATGATCGTCGCAAGATCCGAAGTCGCGTAAAGGGCGGCGCCGTCTGATTTGCGGACAATACACGGCGGAATCGTCTTTGTATCGGATTCTTCTTCCACGTCGATGACAAGAGCGCCCTGACTTTCATGAGCCAGCCCCTTTGCGATAAAATCGTCGATCATAGACGGAATATAAGGATCTGCATCACTTTCGCCTTTCCATACATCAAAGGAGACGGAGAGATTCTCATAATTCTTTTTTAAATCAGTTACCGATACATTTAAGATATGCTGCCACAAGGCGCGGTAAGGCCTGTATCCTTCCTGTAACTTCAAGGTGGCAGTATGAGCGCGCTCTTTGAATGCTTCATCTTCTTTTGATCTGGCGCTTGCAGCCGGATATATGGTTTCAAGCTCGGAGATCGTAAAAGGCGCTTCTGACGGGTATTCTCCGGTATAATTTTCATCGAAATAAACAAGATCCGGCTGTTCGGAGCGCAGCTGTTCAATGATCAGTCCCATCTGAAGCCCCCAGTCACCCAGATGAACATCGCCGATCACCTTGTCACCGGCGAAGCGAAGCAAGCGTTTCAAACATTCGCCGATCACGGCAGGGCGTAAATGCCCCACATGTAGCGGTTTTGCAACATTCGGTCCGCCGTAATCAATGACTGCCGTCTTTGCCGGCGTTGTTTTTTCAAATCCAAGAGCCGGATCTTCGGCCATCTGATCGGCGTAGGAGGCAAGAAATTGTTCGCTTGCGATAATGTTGATAAATCCCGGTTTTACAACCTCAACTTTTTCAAATAATTCATTATTTTGTAATTCGGCGACTACCGCATCTGCAATGAGAAAAGGCGCTTTCTTATAAGCCTTTGCCGCGCCCATAGCGCCGTTACATTGATATTCACAGAGATCCGGACGGTTGGAAACGGTGATCTTCGCATATCCGGCGTCATAGCCGCAACGGGAAAATGCCTGTTCAAACTGTTCGGTCATTAAATCTAAAATTTTTTTCATACATAAAATCCTTTTCTTAGGGAAAATATCGCATTATTATTCTTCGTCGGAGTTTTCGTCATCAGAGTATTCATCATCAGAATTCTCGTCATAGGAGTTATCTGCGGCATCCTGATTTTCCTCTGCTGAGGTAACAGCTTCCGCATTTACTTCTTCCGCTGAGGTTTCGGAAACAGCTTCGCTTGCCACACTGCCGTCTGCCGCGGTCTCAACCGCACTGCCGTCCGCTGCGGTCTCGGCAACGGTGGTTGCTTCTTCTGAATCGGTACCTGTGGCATTTCCCAAAGCCTCCTGTAAACTTGCAAGCTCGTCAGCACTCAGGGTATAACCTGTGGTGGTAGTTTCTTTTTCAAGTTTTCCGCTGAGACTTCCTGCCGCAAGGGTCACGATTCCCAGAAATACAACGGTTAATACAACGGAGAGGCAGATATTAAAAAAGCGTTTGCGTTTTCTTCCTGCCAGTTTTTTCTTGCGTTTTTCCTTATCTTTTTTTCTTTGATCAACTTTTTCCTGACTCATGGTAAATTCCTTTCTTATTATTATGTATCAGCCCGTAGACTGATAGTTATTATAAACGATTCTGATAAAGAAGTAAAGTAGTTTATAGAGGGAAAATATGCGATGCAGATGGAATGAAGGATATAGGTATGCTTGTGGCTGCAGATCGTGTTATCACTGAAAAAAGGATAGGAAGAAATGAAGGGGTGCAGAAGTTTATTGTTAATAGTAACATGATGTAAAACAATGCAAAACAAATTGATGTAAATGTATTGACGTTTGCGCTTTTTTGGAAGTATACTACAGATATAAAATCGTTCCATTGAATCAATTCAAGAAAGATTTGAAACTTGCCGAAAGCTTTTGCAGAGACGAGATCGGCTCATGACAGGTACAAACGACGGGGGAATGAAAGATAAAGGGGATATTGGCACAGATGGCGTTTGATGAAGTATGGGAATGGATAATTGAAAATCAGGGAAAGGAATTCCGTACCCGGCGCGGCCTGGAATACACCTATGCGGTTAAGGGCGGATGTATTTATTTTTCCCGCAAAGAAAAAGAATTGACGCTGGCTTCGGTGAAGATGGCATATGAAGAAGCGGAGAAATTGAACTGGCTCGTAAAAGGTCCGAAGAAATTGAAATGTTTTGGAGCAAGTTATCTGTTTCCGGTATTTCTGGAAATGGGGCTGATAAGGAGCCAGATACCGTTCGAGGCTGCAAAGCAGGCGAAGTTACGGGATCGGCATCCGACCGGACTGAATTAGATAATTAAGCAGATTGCCAAAATCTCTGATTTTGTGCAAGTCGCTTATGCAGTAGCTAAACGATCGTTATTAGAGGAGAGAATAAATGCAATATGTTGAATTATGGTATGTCATATTATTTTGTATGTCATTTATTTTTACAATTATGTATTTTTATATGTGGCACAGACATTTCAGTGTTTATTTCACACTGGTTTTTGCATTGATACCGATAGAGAATCTTGGATATGTATTGCTGTCGCAATCAAAAAGTCTTGATGCGGTTACGTCATCAATTAAGGTCACGTATATCGGGGGATGCTTCCTGATCCTTTTCATCATGCTTAACATATTTGATATGTGCAAGATCCGGCTGTCGAAATGGGTGAGAATGGCGGCGTTTGTCTTGAGTTCGCTGACTTTCCTCGAAGTTCTCACGATTGGAGAAAATACAATTTTTTATAAGGACATAAACATCCGGGAAACGACAGGGGGACTGATCGTAAATAAAACCTACGGTCCGCTGCATACGCTGTTTTATGTGCTGACGGTTGTTTATTTTCTTTTAAGTTTTGGGGCGATTATTTACAGTTATAAGAAAAAGAAGGATGTTTCAAGAAAAATTATAGTGCTGCTTTTTATACCTGAGGCGGTCAGTTTTTTCCTGTTTTTTGGAGGAAGGCTCATCACGGATCGCATTGATTTCCTGCCGCTTGGGTGTGTGTTTGCCCAGTTTATGTATCTTTTACTGGCGCACAGAATGTGCATTTATGACATATCCGAAACGGCGATAGATTCACTTATGGAAAACGGAGTGACCGGTTTTATCTCCTTTGATTTTGATTTGAATTATCTTGGATCAAACCGGACAGCCGCTGTTGTATTCGAGGAAGTGAACCGGCTTACGGTGGATAAGCCTCTTTCGGAATCAAAAAAACTGGAGGCGATTTTAAAACCCTGGATTATGAGTTTTACTCAGGATGAAAGCAGGGATAAATATTATTATTCCAAAGGTGAGTGCATTTATCTGATCGATATCAATGATCTTTATGATGAACGTGTAAAAAAAGGCTATCAGCTGGTTATCACCGACGATACTAAGAATCAGAAATATATTGAGCTGATCGGCAATTATAATGCGGCTCTTGAAAAAGAGGTAAAAGAGAAAACAGCCGGAATCATCAGTATGCATAACAATCTGATCCGCAGTATGGCGATGCTGGTTGAGAGCAGGGATAATTCCACAGGCGGGCATATTATAAGGACAAGTGATGTCGTGGAACTCCTCATGAGTGAGATTATGAAGGATAGGGAATTTTCTTTTGGATTTGGTCTTGATGACCGTTTCAGAGATGCGCTTGTTAAGGCAGCGCCCCTTCACGATATCGGTAAAATAGCGGTAGACGATGCGATTCTTAAGAAACCCGGACGTTTTACGGATGAGGAATTTGAAAAAATGAAGAAACATGCATCGGAGGGAGCGAGAGTGCTTCATTCTATCCTTGAGGATACGAAGGATGAGGAATTTAAGCAAATAGCCGAGAATGTTGCGCATTTTCATCATGAACGGATGGATGGCTCGGGATATCCCGACGGATTAAAAGGTGAGGATATTCCTATTGAAGCCCGGATTATGGCAATTGCTGATGTATATGATGCCCTTGTGAGCAAGCGTGTCTACAAGGAGAGTATGTCATTTGAAAAGGCGGATTCCATTATGATGGAAAGTTTTGGAAAACATTTTGACAGACGACTGGAGAAATTCTATGTCGCAGCAAAACCGCGGATAGAAAGCTATTATCGGAAAAGAGAGCAGAAGTATGACGGATTTTCGGAAAATGAGACGGTTTAAACAGCAGGCAAATGACGAGGAATGTCTGAGGCTTTTAGGCACCGCCAAAAGAGGCGTTCTGGCAGTGCTTGGGGATAATGAATATCCTTATACGGTGCCGTTCAAGGCACCAATATTATCTTTTCGAAAATCTGCAATTGTTCTGAAATCAGGCTGAACACCACCGATCATCCATTTCACTTCAACATTAACCTTGCAGCTCTTCGCAAGTTTTCTTGATGATTTGATCCCACTCTCACTGCCATAAATATATAATTTAAGAAGACTTTTGGGATCGTACGGCGGACGCCCTCCGGAAGCATTTTCTTTTATATCAAAATCAGCAAGAGTAAGACTATTTACGAAAGCATCAATAAGTCTCGCCACACTGTCTGCTTCTACCATAGAATCCCACGAATTCACCGAATAAATTGTCACGACTTGACAATTTGCAAGTTCTATATTATGATACTGATGTATCATTATTTAAGGAGATGAATTAATGGGAAGAAGGATAGAGACCACCGAAACGCTCAAAATTGCTGTTGCAGATGCGTTCATTGAGCTTCTGAAAACGAAGCCCTTTGATAAGATCAATGTGAATGAGATAACTGAGCTTGCAGGTGTCGGCAGAGTGACGTATTTTCGGTATTTTGAATCAAAGGAGGATATGCTCGTTTATCGTCTGCACAGGCTTTGGGAGGATCATGCGGACACGCACCCTTTCCCTTTTGATCAGGAAATGTATGAGCAGGCTCTGTGGTTTTTCAATTTCTGCGGTCGTTATCGTGAACTGCTTTCGCTTCTTATGCAACAGGGGCATTATAATGTTGTGCTTGTGTTTTTTAAGGAAGTGATGGAGATACCTCTGCCTGATGAAAGTGAGCTGCGCTATCCGAGGATATATGCAGCCTACGGTATGTTCGGTATCATAAGCGACTGGGTTGAGCGTGGCTGTATCGAGGACGAAAAGAAGCTGGCAAAGCTCTGCACAGCCCCGCAATGATACTTTTCTGAGTTGGCGTATCACTTTGAGCGAATGTATTGACAATCCGTTCTGAAAAATGGTATTATGATACTATAATATCATTAAGGCGAAAATGTCTTTTTGGAATCAAAGTATACAGGGAGAAAAGATATGGAATGGAACAGAAAACAGATACGGACGTATCTGTCTGGTCGGACTTGTAATGTTCGGTCTTGGCGGAATGGCAGGAGTTTATGTACTTTTCTTTATATCGCTTCTATTGCCGATATTCTCTGCTGTGTATTTTTCGGATTTCATTCGGGCACAGGTGTAGGAGGTAATTATTAAAGAGGTGTTGATATGGAAGAACTTCATTTGCTGAAGAAACATAAAAAAGGCTTTCTGCGGATAGTATTCAGCAGAACGGGTATTATAATACTTCTGCTGATGCTTGCGATACTCTGCTTTCTTATTACTGAAATGTTGTTTGCTGCGCTTATTTTTAAGATATTGGGCGGATTGGGACTTTTCAATTTGTGTGTTATCGTGTATCTTATCAACAGCGACATGGACAGCTCTGCAAAGCTGACATGGATACTTGTGATCTCGTTTACATCTTTTTTCGGTACTATGTTTTATCTCTATACAAAAGCAAACTTCGGCAGCCGTGCTGTCGGGTACAGTTACATCGATCTGATAAAAAAGCATCGTGATGAAATATCGCAGGATAAAGCCGTTATCACACGGCTTGAAGCAGACAGTCCCGAGACTGTCGATCTTGTGCGCTATCTCAACCGAAGCGGTACATACCCTATCATAAGCGGCAACAAGGTGACATACTATCCCCTTGGGGAGAATAAATTTGAGGCTATGCTCGACGATCTCAGAAAAGCTGAAAAATTCATATTCCTCGAATATTTCATCGTTGATGAGGGGCATATGTGGGGCAGCATTCTCCGTATTCTCGCGGATAAGGCACAGCAGGGCGTTGATGTCCGTGTAATGTATGACGGCACCTGCGCAATCTCACTGCTGCCGTATAATTATCCGAAACGGCTTGAAAAATTAGGTATAAAATGCAAGATGTTCTCGCCTCTGCGCCCGTTCCTGTCAACACACTACAACTACCGGGACCACCGCAAGATACTTGTTATTGACGGCAAGGTCGGTTATAACGGCGGTGTCAATCTTGCGGACGAATACATAAACCACATAGAACGCTTCGGACATTGGAAGGACACGGCTATCCGCATTGAAGGAAAGGCTGTCGATAACCTGACGCTGATGTTCCTGAATATGTGGTCGCTGTGGCAGAAGGAACCCGATTACAAGAGCTATTTGGGACTTGCGGAAAATTTTGATGACAAGGGCTATGCCGTGCCGTTTGGTGACAATCCATTCGATGACGATAAGGTGGGCGAGAAGGTCTATATGCACATACTAAATCGTGCAAACAGCTATGTGCATATCATGTCACCCTATCTGATACTTGACGATGAGCTGCTGACAGCACTGAAATACTCTGCTGAACGTGGGATAGATACAAAGCTGATACTTCCGGGCATCCCTGACAAAAAAGCTGTCTATGCACTTGCCAAGACCTATTTCAAAACGCTGCTCAATTCGGGCGTGGAGATCTATCTCTACACTCCCGGCTTTGTTCACGCAAAAGTGTTCGTATCAGATGACTGCAAGGCGGTGGTAGGCACGATAAACCTTGACTACCGCAGCCTTTACCATCATTTTGAATGCGGAACATTTCTGTATGATGCAGACTGCATATCCGAGATAGAAGCCGATTATCAGGCTACGCTTGAAAAATGCGAACGTGTCAACTATGAGAGCATTAAAAAAGAGAAGCTGTTTACAAAGCTCAGGGGAAGATTTATGCGGCTGATAGCACCGCTGTTGTAAAAGGAGGACTAACCATGAAGATAACCGACATCAAAACAGAATACCGCACTGCTCCGATCGGTATAGATATCGCAAGACCGAGATTCTCGTGGAAGATCGTGAGCGACAAACAAAATATGATGCAGACCTCATACCGTATTCTTGCGTACTCGGATGCAGAGTGTAAACAGCTTATCTGGGACAGCTCGACCGTTTCTTCCTCCGATTCACAGCGTGTACGCTGGGGCGGCAGAGAACTTTGCTCGGCAGAGCGTGTGTACTGGAAGGTGATCGTCACCGTAACGAACGGAGAGGTCACCGAGCAGGCTGAAAGCGACCTGTCATTTTTTGAAATGGGTCTGCTCGATGTATCCGATTGGCATTGCAGTTGGATAGAGCCGCCAGATCAGAGTGACTGGTTCAATTATCAGCCTGCGCCAATAATGAGAAAAGAATTCACAGTGAAAAAGGGCTTGAAAAGTGCAAGGATATATCAGACGGCACACGGTCTGTATGAATTTTGGCTGAACGGCAGGCTCGGTACGGACGAGAAAT
>CADBTR010000163.1 GCA_902797675.1 uncultured Lachnospiraceae bacterium | reverse complement strand
TCACGCCGCATTCCTCCAAAAACGGCATTCCATCCATCACTCTCGGCGTAATGGTCGTTTTTAAGGCTGTCGGCTGCTCATGGATTTCTTTCAGCATAAAGTGCTCATAGCCGCCTTTTTCCGCTGCTTCCTCATCCCAGTTTGCATGCTGAAGCTGTTTTTCTATCTTATTTCCCCGGATATCCGTAATGTTTACTCCGTTTTCTGTGATCACCGCGATCTCATCCTGCTCCAGAAGATAATAATCTCTGGTATATTTTAAGATTGCCGGAACGTCGGAGGCAATAAAATTCTCTCCCTCTCCCACGCCGATGATCAGCGGACTGTCTTTTCTCACCGCATAGACTCTGTCCGGATAATCCGCAAATATGATTCCGAGGGCATAGGATCCCTCAATCTCCTTTAATACCTTTGCAATCGTCTCCCCCGGATTTCCGTCATAGTAGTAATCTAAAAGTTTTGCCACCGTTTCGGTATCGGTCTCACTGACAAATTCATATCCTTTTCCGATCAGAAATTCCTTGATCTTAATATAATTTTCAATAATTCCGTTGTGAACGATGGAGATCCGCTTATTTCCATGAGGATGGGAATTGATATCCGAAGGCTCTCCGTGAGTTGCCCAACGGGTGTGTCCGATGCCGCAATGCCCTAACGGTTTATGCTCGCTCTTTAATTTATCCTCCAGATCCTTTAAACGTCCCTGAGTTTTTGATACCGTGATCTTCTGATTTTCAAATACCGCGATCCCCGCAGAATCGTATCCTCTGTACTCTAATTTCGACAATGCATCGATCAGTACATCGGTGCAATCTTTTTTCCCTACATAACCGACAATTCCACACATAATGATTTTCCTCCAAAATTAATGTGCCTGTTTTATTTCTTGTAATAAGCCGCCATCTGTTCAAAACATCCCCGAAGTACGGACTGATTGTTCAGATTTTTCACACTGTTTACCCTCCGCGTCACAAAATCATCCAGTTTTTGCATATACTCCTCTCCCGTAATGCTGCCTTCGGCAACATAGGTAAGCCCTTTTTCCCAGCTTGCCGTAAGTTCCGGATTCAGGAGTGATCTGATGGAGCAGTTTACCACATCGTGTATCATCTCTCCCAATTGAGAAGGAGTGATGATCTGCGTCTTTTTGTTCAGATTCAAATATCCGATATTGACCAGCTTCTTTAAAATCTCCGCCCTTGTGGCGCTGGTGCCGATCCCGCTTCCTTTGATCTGCGCCCGCAGGTCTTCATCTTCGATCAGTTGCCCTGCATTTTCCATAGCCAGGATCAAAGATCCGGAATTATATCTGGACGGCGGAGAAGTCTCCCCCTCCCTGATATTTAAATCACCGAAGTTGAGTTTATCATGTTTCTTTAATTTTTTCAACTGTTTCATCATATTTGCATCGACATTTACCGCCTCCGGATCCTGTTTTTTCCCGATTCCGGCTACTTTTTGCCAGCCTTCCTCTTCAAGAACCTTAAATCCCGCAAAAAAACTTTCCTGATATTCTTCCTGCTGATCCTTCTTTTGATCGGAATATGCAAATGCCCTCAGACTGATTTTCTGATAAACCGCAGGCGGATAAAAGATGCTTAAAAATCTTCGCGCAATGACTTCATATACTTTGACGGACAACGGATTTAAAGAGCGCAGCCCGTCCGTTCCCTGACCGGTGGGAATAATGGCATAGTGGTCTGTGATCTGCTTATCATTGACATATTTTGTCTTTGCGATATTTTTATAACTGCCGGATGCCATGATTTCTTCGGAATATTCCCTGAATTGCTCCAGCCTTGCCAGTCCTTTGATGTTTTTGGCGATTTCTTTTGATACTGCCGTAGATAATACTCTGGCGTCCGTTCTGGGATAAGTCACCAGTTTTTTCTCATATAATTCCTGTATGATTTTCAATGTTTCATCAGGACTGATCTTGAATAATTTGGAACAGACATTCTGCGCTTCGGCAAGATTGAACAATAAAGGCGGATTTTTCTTTTCTTTATTTCTCTGAATGTCTTCAATGGTAAGGATTCCCGTTCCCTCCGAAAAATTCTTCGGATTGTCCAGAATACACTTTTTTAATTCTTCCGCTTTTTCTTTTTTCTTCAATCCGTTTTCTTTGTACAGCGCCGGGCTGTTGTTGTATCTTGAAGCTTCCGTAACGCGCCATTCCCCCTCAAAGGCAACTCCCTCGGTCTTGCAGGAGGCAAGCAGCCGGTAAAAAGGCGTTTTGACAAAGTTCCGGATCTCCCGCTCCCTGCGCACGATCATTCCCAATACACAGGTCATGACACGTCCCACTGATATGACCGTTCTGTTTTGTCCCAGATAATTTGATACATTATTTCCGTATTTCAGTGTCAGCACTCTGGAAAAATTAATTCCCATAAGATAATCTTCTTTTGCGCGAAGATAAGCTGCCTCGGAAAGATTGTCATATTCCGACAGATCTTTTGCCTCCCGGATTCCCCGCAGGATTTCCTCCTCCGTCTGGGAATCGATCCAGACCCGTCTTCGCTCTTTTCCTTTCACCCCCGCCATCTGTTCTACCAGACGGTAGATGTATTCCCCCTCCCGTCCGGAGTCGGTACAGACATAGATCCGCTCCACATCCGGACGGTTTAACAATCCCCTGACGATCTCAAATTGTTTTTTTACGGAGGGAATGACTTCATACTTAAATTCTGCGGGAATAAAGGGCAGTGTGTCCAGTCTCCACCTCTTTAATTCCGGATCGTAAACCTCCGGATAACTCATGGTGACAAGATGTCCCACGCACCATGTGACAATTCCCGTCTCTCCCTCCAGATAACCGTCTCTCCTGGAGGTATTGATTTTCAATGCTTTCGCGAATTCCGCCGCTACACTTGGCTTTTCCGCTATATATAAGGGTTTTCCCACTTTCTATACCTCACTGCTTATGCCTGTTCGTCCAGAGTCAGACTGTAAGCCGGCAGGAAATGTTCCAGAAAATAATCTGCTTCTTCACACTTCAATGCCCGCACCGCTGCTTCCGTAGACTGTTTTGCCTTGACAAAATCATCATTTCCCATGGCAAGCTCCTCCACACATTTGATCAATGCAGATATTTTATCGGCTGCTTTTACATATTTCCAATAGTCTTTTTCTTCCTTCTGTTCGATCAAAAGGCTCTCATATTCCCCCTTCATCTCCTCCGGAAGTGTGGATAACAGCTGTTGTCCCGCATAGCGCTCCACATCCTTGTAAGCCTTTTTAATCTCCGGGGCGAAATATTTGATCGGCGTCGGCATATCTCCTGTTATGATTTCCGTCGTATCATGAAATAATGCGAGAACGGCAAGTCGTTCCGCATCGATTTTTTTATGAAAGTATGTATTTCCGATAATTCCCAGTCCGTGAGCGATCATGGCGGTGTCCAGACTGTGTTCGGCAATATTTTCTTTTATTGTATTTCTCATCAATCCCCAGCGATTGATATATCTCATTCGCTGAAGCATCGCAAAAAATTGTTGATTTTCCTGTTCCAAAACAACTCTTCCTCCTCTAATAACGTTCGTTTAGCTACTGCATAAGCGACTTGCACAAAATCAGAGATTTTGGCAATCTGCTTAATTATCTGACTCCTTTATGCATATGCCTGCTTTGCCTCAATATTATATCCTCCCCACTAAAAAAAATCAAGTGGTATGCACCTTCTGCACAATTAAAATGCCCTCCTTACCGGTTGTCCGGTAAAGAGGGCAGACATCATTCATAAGATAATTGTAACTATTCAGAACCCCAAACAACTCGAATTCCTGCGGAATAGTTACAGATAATTTTTTATTTTACTGAAAATTGATAGGTGGTTTCCGTCTCATAGGTTTCTCCGGCTTTTGTCACCGGCTGCGGAAAGGACGGTACATTAATGGCATTCGGATAATATTGCGTCTCAAAGCAGAGACCTGCTCTTTGAATGTAGACAGCGCCTTCTTTTCCGGTTAATGTTCCATCAAGGAAATTACCGGTATAGAACTGAATGCCCGGAAGATCCGTAAATACTTCCATATATCTTCCGGATTTCGGATCATACATGGATGCTACCAGAGACTGTTCTCCCTTCTTCGTCTTTAAGATCCAGTTATGATCAAATCCCTCACCCCAGTTCAGCTGGTCGTAATCCACGTCAATATCCTGTCCTACAGGCTTCGGCTTTGTAAAATCCATCGGCGTTCCCGCTGTCTTTCGGATCTCTCCGTTTGGAATCGATTCTTCATCGGCAAAGGTGAATTCATCCGAATCCATCCATACCACCTGATCCAGAATCGTTCCGCTGCCCTGACCGGCAAGATTAAAATAACTGTGATTCGTCAGGTTGATTACCGTATCCTGATCCGGAACGGCATGATAGTCGATCACGATCTGATTCTTTTCCGTCAAAGTATAACGCACCGCAACTTTTAAATTACCCGGGAAGCCCTGATCTCCGTCCGGACTGTCACAGGTAAATTCAATGTATTGTCCTCTCGCATCTTCTCCCGTAGCTGCCTTCCATAATCTCTTGTGATATCCGTTATAGCCGCCGTGAAGATTATTGTTGTCATCATTCTTATCAAGTTCATAGGTCTTTCCGTTCAGGGTAAAGGAAGCTCCTCCGATCCGGTTTGCATGACGTCCGATGGTAGAGCCGAAATTCGGCTCATTTTCAAAATAATCCTCCAGTTTGTCAAATCCGAGAACTACATCCTCTGATTTTCCGTCCTTATCCGGAACGAAAAGGGAAACTAAGATCGCGCCGTAATCGGTAAAAACAGCTTTCATGCCTTTGCTGTTTTCGACAGTATAAAGATATGCTTCCTGTCCGTCCTTTGTCTTTCCAAAAATCTTCTTTTCAAATGCCATTTTCTGATTCCTCCTCTAATAACGATAGTTTATTATCTGACTAAGCCCGGTCGGATGCCGATCCCGTAATCTCGCCTGCTTTGCAGCCTCGAACGGT
>CADBTR010000162.1 GCA_902797675.1 uncultured Lachnospiraceae bacterium | reverse complement strand
TTTTTACCAGTGAAAGCTTTTGCGCAGAATTTCTTCTCTCCTGCATTTCTTTCCTGCGTGCATTTATATCATGGCATAATTTCTTTACTGCATGATCTGTAACCTCATATCCAACACATATAAGTTCATCCCAGGAGATTTTTGCGCCTTCCATCTCAAGGTCTTTTATTTTGTCTGATCCTGCAAGGCGCGTAGTGCCTGCCACTCTGATATATGTGCCTCTTTCTCTTCCCTTAGATTTCATATAATAAGGTCTGTGCGGTTCAGGAAGCACAGTCACAATAATTACCGTCTTTCCGTCTATCGTATACGGTTCTATTGAGGGAACAATCTGAGGCTCGCATGAATCTGATATGGCATTTGAGATATTGTCCATCATCGGAAAGAGTTCTTCCTCCTCAAGAAAATTACAAAAAACTATACCGTCTTCTCCCAATCTTCCAATATCGATTCACACAGATCCACATCCAGTTCTTCCACCGCATTCCGCAACTCCTCGCAGAATTTTGTTCCCTGCTCATCATAGCGATAACCGGAAAGTTCCTTCGATACTTCCTCCATGCGATCCATATCCAGTTCTTCCATGGCGTCGCGAAGTTCACCAAACAATTCCTGCAATACCTCTTCGGTAATTTCCTGCTTGTCCGCTTCCGCCACTTCCTCCTCTTTACAGAATGGCTCCAATACCGGAACATAGGACAGATATTGCTGTACCATATCATCGGTCTTTTCGCGGATCAGCTCCGTATCCCGGGCATTACCGGCTTTCTCCAGTTCCGCAGCCTTTGCGGACAGTTCCATGGCACCGATCTGTTTGGAAGCGCTCTTTAACGCATGCACCTCTATGGTATATGCCGCCCAGTCTTCCTTTTCCTGTAATTCCCTGATCAATGCCGCTTTCTTTTCGATTACCCGATAATAATCCTTAAGCACTGCCCAGAACAGATTTTCCGTACCCAGAAGCTGCAGAGCGCTCTCCGTGTCAAGTCCCGGGATCTCGATGCTTCTGATCTCTTCTTCCTCATCTTCCTCTTTGATCTTATGATGAATCCGCTTGATCTTCTCCTGCGGCAGCCATTGACGAAGTTTCGTGACAATGGTTCTCATCTCGATCGGTTTCGCGATGAAGTCGTTCATTCCCTCACGCAGGAACATATCTCTGGCGCCCTCCACCGCATTGGCCGTCAATGCCAGGATCGGCACATCATTGTATTCCTCATGGAAACGGCGGATAATATGTGTGGTCTCCACGCCGTCAAGTTCCGGCATCATATGATCCATCAGGATCAGATCATATTTCTTCACATCGATTTTCTGAACTGCTTCCTTGCCGCTTAACGCCGTATCGATCTTCATCTCCAGCGGTTTTAACAGACCTTCCGCCACCGTCAGATTAATAGCGTTATCGTCCACAATCAAGATCTCTGCATCCGGCGCCGTATATTCAAAGTCGTCATAGGCCGCGCTGTTATTTAACAGATGCAGATCCTCATGATTAAAGATCGCTGCAAGATTCAATACATACAACGGTTTTTTCACAACGATCAGATTCGCGATCCGAATGTCAACACTGGTTCTGAAATCCGTCAATAAAATCGCAGTGATCTGCGGATTCCTGCTGACGAAATCTTTCACGATATCCGTAAATAAAGCATGCTCAATAAACAGGAAGGACTCCTGCTCCACTCCGATCCGCTCATATTCATGAAGACCTTCAATGCTCTCATGACGGTATCCTAATTTTTCGATATCTTTTTTCAATTGCCTGCGGATAAATTGATTTCTTATCAACCCGACCGTGATCACATCTTCTTTTTTCTTGATGCGGACACTCGGCTTTTCATCAAAGATCACCTGCGGGATACTAAAGGAGAAGCTGCTTCCTTTTCCATATTCGCTCTTTACGGTGATCTCGCCTCCCATAAGGCTTACCAGTTGTTTTGAGATGGCAAGTCCAAGACCGGTTCCCTCTACATTACGGTTTCGTTTGCTGTCCACCTGCTGAAAGGACACGAACAATTTCTTTAAATCCTCAGGCTTGATTCCGATTCCGGTATCCTGTACGGAAACATACAGTTCTATCACATCTTTGTCCGTTTTTTTGTAGTCAATCTTCAATACTACTTTGCCCCGGCTGGTGAATTTCACCGCATTATTGGCAATATTTAAGATCACCTGTTTGATCCGGTTGCTGTCGCCGATCAATTTATTCGGGATATTCGGATCCACATCCAGAATCAGCTCCACATCTTTCTCTCCGATCCTTGTCATGACAATGTTTGCCACATCGTTGACAACGGATAAGATCTCATATTCCGATTCGATGATGTCCATTTTTCCCGATTCGATCTTTGAAAAATCAAGGATATCATTGATGATGGCAAGCAATGCCTTTCCGGAAGATTTAATCTGATTGATGTAATCTCTGGCAGCCGGCGGCAATTCTTCACGCAGTGCCATCTCCGCCATACCGATCACCGCATTCATCGGTGTCCGGATCTCATGGCTCATATTTGCCAGAAAATCGGATTTCATATGCGCCGCATGGTCTACTTCCTCACTGGCTTTCAAGGTTTTATAACGATTATAAGCCATATCCGACATGATATTGGCTATGGTATATACAAATTCCGCCGCATGGGTGATTTCCTCCACCTTCAGAACTTTCGTCCTCTTTGCAGCCTCCACATATCCATCCGGATCCACCTCGATTTCCACAGCGATCCTGCGCAAGCGTTCCTCGTCGATATCTCCGGTACGAACCTGACCTCCTAAGAAACAGCCGATCATCCTTCCCTCCACAAGGATCGGCGCCGCGAAATCCACCATGCCCGAATGGCAGCGGTAAGCTACGGATTTTCCCTCTTTTAGAGCCAACTCTCCTCCTGCCTTGTCGCATTTCTGGCATCTGGCAAGACCGATTTTTGATCGTTTGTTATATTTAAAGCAAAAGTCTGTGGATTGAACGCTGTCTTTTGTCACCGCAATTCCATTCTCATCACTGATGCCTGCCGCCATTCCGGTCATTCTGCAAAAAGCGTCCTGTATGGACTGAAGCGACTCTACAGGCAGTAAATTCACAAGTTTTAAATTCTCATCCATTTATCTTCCTCCGTCTAACCTATGACATTCTGGATTGCCGCATACAATTTTTTCAGATCGATCGGTTTTAATATGTATCCCTGAGGTTTCATCGCCAATGCCGTCTGGATCTTATCTTTATCATTGATACCGGTCAGAAAAATGACCGGTATATTTCTTGTCTCTTCCCTGTCACGCAATTTTCGCAAAACCATCGGTCCGTTTTCCACCGGCATCTCATAATCCAGCAGAATCAGATCTGTATGCTTGTTTTCCAGAAACTTCATGGCCAGCTTTCCGTTGATCGCAGTCGCCACATCATATTTGTCACGCAACTCTTCCTTGATGAGACGAAGCATTCTCGGATCGTCATCCACCACCAGAACATGCCCTCTTGTTCCTTCCGGTCGTACTCTCGGGAATGCAGGCATCTGCTGAACCGTCTGCTGTACGGGCTGTTTCGCCTGCTGCGGCTGCTCCATCTGTAAGGAATCATTCATTTTGCTGACAATTCCAAAGTTCTCCACGAATTCTCTGCTGACTTCTCCATTCCGTTCCATCTCATAGAGTTTTCGCATCTCCTCCGTCCGTTTCTTGCGCATCTCATCTTTGAAGCGATCCATCGCAAGCTGTTCCCGTTTCTCCTGAGCTTTTTTCTCGCGAAGCTCCTGTATCTTTCCGGCGTCGCCGAATCTTGATTTCGGCGGCGGCGGTGCCGCCTGTGCTGCCTGCATCGCCTGCTGCTGCATCGGCTGTACGGGCTGTGTTGGTGCTGCGCCGAATATATTCTGGCTCTGCAGATCACCAAATACATCTTTTTGCATACTTTCGATCAGGCTGTCCAGGGCATCCAATCGCATATCCGCGCTGGATTGAGATACTCCGCCGGACTTTTTCGGAGCTTCCTTTCTGCCACCTGTCTGATCGATCAGATCCATGATCATTTTTTGTATAACTATGGAACTCTTCGGCATCTCAATAACCAGCTCTGCCAGATTTCTGGAGAACTTCTGAAATTCCTCGCACTCCATATGACGCCCTATGATGACCACAGAAAGTCCGTCATTATTGATCTTTCGCGCCGAATTCACAAATCTGGTAAACCCCTCTTTTCCCTCATCGTTCATACAATAAACCAGTGCATCCGGTCGATAATATTTATCATGACATTCCATGTCGTCCGGTCGGTCTGATACGGTCTGGCACTCGAACTGACTTGTCATATTATAGAAAAAGTCATCGATAACCAAAGTATTCTTTCCCGTAATAAGTAGTCTGTACTGCATATTGATCCCCTTTCACGAAATTCTGTCGGCTATCATTATATCACATTTCCTGCTTTTTGTGAATAAGGAACCGCTTCCTATTCCTCATATTTCTTCCGGTTTTCAAAATATACAAAAGAATCTATGGCATCTAAAATATCTCCGAACACTTCTCTCGGTGCGCATTCCACATATTCTCTGAGTATTTCATCCTCATGATGGCGGTATTTTCCATAGAAGATGTCAAAGAGGTTGTGTCCCCTCACATATATTTTGATCAATTCCATATTTTTCCTGATATCTTCTTTGCTGTTGATCCTTACATTCATTTTCCGCACAAGACGTTTCACGGATGGCAGCCGGTACAGATAATCCTTATATTTCTGATACAAGGTGCTGTAGAATTCATCTTCGGAGCGGATCACTCCGATTTTTTTCATGGTCACAGGATCAAGAAAATAATTCTCAAAGGAATAATATTTCAAAACCAGCACATTTTTCGGCGTCACATTGGGAATCTGTACATTGTCCTCCTCTGCCCGCATCCGATAATAATTACATAACTGTTTCACCAGATATTTCGGATTTTTTCCGTCGCTGTCCCGTATCATCAGGAATTGATCTTTTAAATATAATTGATTGATGTATTTTAAATTCGCATAAGTTTTGATGTTGGTACAGCTGTTAGTGGTGACGATGGAGATCCGCTTTAAAGAGCCGTCCTCGTCCCGTATCTCGGAATAATATTTTTCCAGAAGCATCGGAAGCCTGCTGCTGTCCTGCTTCCCCTCCACGATAAATACGAAACTCACATTCATCAGGTCGTTGGCGGAATAACCAAGATCATCTAAAATCACGTCGATGTCCACATTCTCCTGTATCTCGGTGGTAAATTCATCGGAAAGCACCACCTGTTTGATCTGTCTGGAAGAAAAGTTGAAGATCATATTCGGTGAATAGGTGGAAAAAATCAATTGATTTTTCTTCGCAAAACGGTATAGGATCTCACTTGCCATTTTTTGCAGCTGGGGATGCAGATAGATCTCCGGATCCTCTATGATGATGATCCCGCAATTTCCCACATTTTCATCGGTATATGCTTCCAAAAGCGACAGAAGATAGATGCTCTTGCTGCCGGCGCTTAACATGCCGAGATTTCCCTTTACATTCCGTTCATTGTTGTAGACTGCCGTATCAAAATTCAGCAGACTTTCGGTGTCAAAATCAATTTCATACCGGATGCTGTGGTACGGCATTCCGTTTTTCGACAGATATGTATTGACCCGCTCCGAGAATTTATCAAGATTCAGCTTATACAACCTGTATTCCATCAATTTCGCCGTATCAAATAAGGTCATCTCGCTTCCGGTTTTGTTCTCCAATTCAGGAATACAATGAAAACATTGATCGCATACTTTGTCCTCCTGATACGGACACCGGTTGGACACCAGCCGCTGCACCGACTCATCCCCCTGCAGGTTTAGCAATGCCTGCTGAAATTCCTTGATATCCCTCTGATGATCGATATAATAAGCTTTCGGCATATAATCCGGTATCTCGCTGTACCGCCCGCTTTCATCTTCATACCAGCGATCTCCATTAGGCGTCACGATATATCTCACATCATGATGTTTTCTCCGGATTTCCTCATAAGCACCATCCTGTCTGTTTTCATCTCTCTCCAGTTCCGAGAGTTTCATTCCGATCACAACATTTTCTTTCATATCATAGAAATTAATGTGACGGATCTCATAATCTCCGAGCATGGCGCGAATCGCATCAATGACAGAACTTTTACCCGCATTATTTTTCCCCACCAGAATCAATGCGGTATCGACATCGGTAATGACCGTATGCCGGATGGATTTAAAATTTGTAATCTCTATGCCATCTATTTTCATCATAGGCACTACCCCTTTTTATTATTATTTTGTTTTCCGCTGCCGCCGCGTTTCTGAACGGAATATCCGAATTTTCCGATTTTCCTGCCCAGTTCATAATATTCTCCGTGAGAATACGCCAAAAGTCCCGCCCGGTCTAAGTGAAATTTTCCCTTTTCATCCATATATTCATCATCCACCGTCACGCCCACGACTTCCGCCAAAAACATATCATGGGATCCCAGCGGTATGATCTGTGTGACTTTGCACTCGATATTTACGGGGCTCTGGGCAATGCCCGGCGCTTTCACATGAACGGACGGAAGGGGCGTTAATTTCATTTCCCCGAATTTATCCGTATCTCTGCCGGAACGCACGCCGCAAAAATCCGCGGCATACGCCAGTTCTTTATTCACCAGATTGACGACAAAATCCCGCGTCTCCTGTAATATGTCATAGGAATACCGGGATTTGCGCACAGAAATAGACAGCATCGGTTTGTCGGAATTCACCGTTCCGCACCATGCCACCGTAATGATATTCGGTTTTTCTCCCTCCCTGCCGAGACTGACCATCACAACAGGTACCGGATATAACATATTTCCCGGTTTCCAGTATTGTTTTCCCATAATTGTTGTCCTCCTCTAATAACGATAGTTTATTATCTGTCACATTGTAATGACTTTTCATAAGAATCAGATGTATTATATCTTAAAACGATATCCCACGCCCCAGATCGTCTCGATATATTGCGGGTTTGAGTTATCTTTTTCTATCTTCTCCCTGATTTTTTTGATGTGTACGGTAACTGTGGCGATCTCGCCGACGGAATCCATCCCCCAGATCTTCCGGAATAATTCATCCTTGCTGTAGACATGATTTGGATTTTCCGCCAAAAAGGTCAAAAGGTCAAATTCTTTTGTGGTAAGGATTTTCTCCTCCTCATCCACATATACCCGTCTGGCGGTTTTATCGATCTTAAGCCCCCGTATCTCCACCATATGGTTTTCTTCTTTTTTTCCGGTCAATGTTTCATATCTGCCAAGGTGAGCCCTCACTCTGGCAACAAGTTCTCCCGGGCTGAAGGGCTTTGTCACATAATCATCGGCGCCAAGACCCAGCCCCTTGATCTTGTCGATATCGTCTTTTTTCGCGGATACGATCAATACCGGTTTGTCCGAATGTTCCCTTATGCTCTGACAGATGGAAAATCCGTCAATACCCGGAAGCATCAGATCCAGAATATACAGGTCATACAGATCATCCCGGCTTTTTTCAAGCCCCCTGCTTCCGTCTGTCTCGATATCCACGAGAAATCCGTTCATCTCTAAATAATCTTTTTCCAGTTCCGCGATACTCTCCTCATCCTCTATGATCAGAATTCTTTTCTTTTTCATCTGTTTCACCTTTCTTCGCCTGTTTTTCCTCACCGGATGCTTTCTTTGGAAGCATCAGATGAATGGTCATTCCCACATTTTCATTGCTCACTGCCCAGACACATCCCCCGTGGGTCTCTGTGATTTTCTTCACGATTGATAATCCGATCCCGCTTCCGCCGGTTTTTGAATTGCGGGAAGTATCTGTCCGGTAGAACCGTTCAAAGATCTTTTCCGCCTCACCTGGCGGAACGCCTTTTCCATTATCCTCGAATTCCGCATGAATATATTCATTTTCTTCCTTGAGACGAATGTTGATAATCCCTTTTTCTTTATTATTGTATTTTACGGAATTATTGATGATGTTATTAATTACTTTATGAAGTTGCTCCGGATCCGCCATGATCTTCACATCCCCGTCGATATAGTTAAAATATGTGACGGTGAAATTCCTGCTCTCCAGGTCTGTTCGGATATCTTCCACGCAATCCTCAAAATATTCCCGAACCTTCAATTCCCTGAAATAATAAGGGATATCGTCGGTATCGATCAGGGTATAATCGGATAATTCCCCCACCAGCTGCTCCATATCCACTGCCTTATTATAGATCGTTTTCAGGTAACGCTCCTGCTTCCCCGGCGTATCCGCCACGCCGTCCATGATTCCTTCCACATATCCTTTGATTGTTGTCAAAGGTGTTTTCAGATCATGGGAAATATTTCCAATGATTTCCCGGCATCTGGCGTTGCTCTGCACATTCTCATATACAGCCCGTTTTAAATGTATACGCATTTCTTCAAAATCATGGCACAAACCGCCGAATTCGTCTTCATAATCTTCTTTTACCTCAAAATCCAGATTTCCTTCGGATATTTCCGCCATGGCTTTTCTCAGCTTTCTCATGGGCGCGAGAAAACTCTTGTATGCCCAGATTACAAGACAGAAAATCATTAATGCAATCACAAGAATACTCATAATCCAAAATTCATTGAGATAATTCTCTACCTCAGGTAACATACGGTTGGTCTCGGAGATCAGATAGAGCAGACAATTATCTCCCTCTGACCGTTGAAAGCCATGCAGCTGCACCAGATATTTATTTTCTTCATCTATGAGCAGCGCGCAATTTTCAAGGCTTTTGGCCGTCTCTGTAACCGGCAGATCCATTAAGACCGCGCTTTCCATCTTTGCCGGCATTCCGATATAAGTAAAACGTCCCCCGTCATAAATCACCAGATAACTATATGTCCGGGCAAAGATCCGGTTAAGCTCATCCGCTTTTTCCCGATAATCTGCTTCAAAGCTTCCGTTCCCGATTTCTTTTTCAATAATTCCTCCATATTTCCTGCTAATCTCATCCATAACAGCGATTGTGTCAAACCAGTTTCCAGAATCGTCCAAAGTAATGTCATAATGTTGTTCCAGCTTTTTTATCTGGAATTTACCAAAAATTCCGTAACTCATGATGATGAGAAGCACCGGAAACAGAAGGATAATGACTAATGCAGCCCGCAGTCTCGTCTTGTACCTCATATCTGTTCCTCTGAATTTTTCTTTTGTTTTAGTATACCACCATTCGCCCGATAGTTCTAATGAAACTTTTATAAAGCATCTTTCACCAATTTTATGATGTCCGTATATACAATGACCGCCAATGCGCCTGCAAACATCCCGAAGAATCCGAACAGCCGGTATCCGATAAAGATCCCCATAAGGGTTGTCAACGGGCTGACGCCCATTTTTTCGCCCATAAGCTTCGGCTCCAGATATTCCCTTGCAAAATAGGTTGCCATAAATGTGGTAAATAATATGGCTCCCCGCAGAAATTCCTTTTTTGCCAACGCAAGCAGTGTCATGGGAATAAGGATCATTCCGGAGCCAAGTAACGGCAATGCATCCAGAATTCCGATCATACTGCCCGCAAGCCACGCATAATGATTTCCCGCAAGGGTCAGTCCTGCGATCGCACAGACTGCCACAACAGCGATAATGATCAGCTGCGCCTTTAAATAAGCGCGGCATACTACAGCCGCCCGGTTGCCAAGATAGCGGAGTTCCTTGTGAAAAAGAGACTTTCCCGCCTTTTCTTTCATTTCTTCCATTCCCTTGATAAATAAGAAAAACGCAACCAGAACTGTGGCGCCGATGACGATCACATCCATAAACGACCTCACCATGGGAAGTGAAGTTCCAAGCAGAAATTGCATGATTTTAGGCTGGACTCTCTTTAAGATATCATTGATGCCTCCGTTTAAGTATTCGTATGCGCAGCCTTTGCTCAAATGCAGAAAACTGTCAAGGTTAGTACATACCCCGCCCAGCATTTTTTCCGCGCTTTTCTGATACATGGGAAGATTCGCCGCAAATAATCCGATCTGATCGGTAAGTTTTCCGATGAAAAGGCCAAGAAGCCACCCTGCGCCGACTGTCAACAGCGCAAGCAATATCAAGGTTCCCACCATTTTATTGATTTTAAAAAAACGGTACATTCCGTTTACTGCCGGATAGCAGACCGCCGCCAGTACAAAGCTTAATACAAGCGGCCAGATAATCGGAAAAATGTAACCAAAAAAGAAATAAAAGCCCATGAGCATGCCGATGGTGACCGCTATGAGCTTTAATTTCCGTTTATCCTCTGACTCCATGTGAATATTCATCTGATCTTCGCTCCTCAAATAACGATCGTTTATGATCCGGTAGTAAGAGTATAAACTGTTTTGTTGTTTTTATTCACGATTCTCACTCATTTTCCTGCGAAAAGTTTCAAATTCCAAAAAGATTCCCTCCTCAGGTTTTGCAAGAAACTCCATCCTCTCCCCGCTTACCGGATGGTCAAAGGTCAATTCATAACCGAACAGCCCGATGTTCCCTGCCATTCTTCCCTTTCCGCACTGCGGGTTGTATCTGTGATCGCCGTACAGCGCCAATCCCCGTCCGGCAAATTGTACGCGGATCTGATGATGACGTCCCGTTGCAAGTTCAATATCCGCGAGGGTACAGCAAAGAAGTGTTCCTTCTTCGCCGTACGCAAGTTCTCTGCTCTCTACAACCCGATAGGTCAGTTTCGCATATTTGCTTCCCGGCGTCTCCTTCGATACCCTTCGCGTGATATTGCTCTTTTTATCTCTCAACAGATAATCTTCCAACATCCCCGCAGGTTTTTCCGGTTTGCCGCAAAGCGCTGCATAATATCTTTTTGTAACTGTATGTTTCGCAAATTGCGCGGATAAACTCGCCGCGGCTTTTTTTGTTTTCCCGTAAACGACGACGCCGCCCACCATCTTGTCCAGCCTGTGGACACACTGAATGGTCTGACTGCTGCCATATGTTTCTTTTTGCCTTGTCTGAAGCAGACTGACCGCATCCACCGCAAATCCCGGTTCCCCCTGGGAAGCCATCCCCGGTGGTTTCCTCACAACGATCAATTCTCTGTCTTCATACAAAATCTTTAATTCACGCATGGTATGCCTTTCTGCATGCCGCCGATCCGGACCGCGATCCGTTCCCGTTTCCGTATATTTTCCTGTATCTTGATATCATCTCCATACTGTATTTTCTGAATTCTGTGATAAATATCCTGCATGCGCAGGTCCGTCTGGTTAATGAGGTTTGCGCATTCCGTAAGCTGTTCTACCAGATCGTCGATTCCCTCAATTCCCTTTTTGTAATTCGCCTGATGTTCCAATGCCGCCCAGAAATCCATGGCCATTGTCCGGATCTGCACCTCAACTTTCAATCTCAATGTGCTTTCCGACAGATAAACCGGAATTTCTATAATCAAATGAAGCGAACGATAACCGTTGCTTTTCGGGTTCTGAATATAATCTTTTACTTCGATCAATCTTATATCATCCTGTTTCAGAAACATTTCCGCCACGTCGTAGATGTCTTCGATAAAGGAGCAGATCACGCGCACTCCCGCCACATCATGCAGATTCTCGTAAACGGATTCCACTGAAATAGGATAATTTTTTCTCTTTAATTTCTCTATAATGCTGGCCGGCTTTTTTACTCTGGACTCAATCGATTCAATAGGATTTCTGCTGGTCCGAAAAGTCAACTCATCATTCAGGATCTCTAATTTTGCTCTGACTTCTTTAATCGCATAACTGTAATGCATGATCATCTCCTGCATCTTCACAGCCTGAGTCAGAAATTCTTTCGGCACAGGTGTATCTGACTGTTCTCCGAGGGTCCCCAGTCCATTAATTTTGTCTATCTTCTCATCCTGCATAAAATTAATCCCTCTCTGTTATCATGCCCTTGCCACTGCTTAAGCAGAAAACGGAGACCGGCAAAACATGCCAGCCTCCGTACCTGTTCCGTCACATCTTAAAATGCTTTTACCTTTGCATAGATGCCCTCCGCATCCAATCCGTATTTATGGATCAATGCCACTGCAGGACCCGATTCACCAAAGGTATCGTTGATGCCGATCTTCAATACTTTCGTTGGCAGGTTCTCGCTCAAGCAGTCGCATACCGCGCTGCCCAGCCCGCCGATGACTGAATGTTCCTCCACAGTAACAACTTTTCCTGTTTCTTTCGCTGCTGCGATCACAAGTTCCTCATCAAGCGGTTTAATTGTGTGAATATTAATGACTTTCGCATCAATTCCGTCCTTTGCCAGCATCTCTGCCGCTTCTAACGACTGTGCCACGCAAAGTCCGGTCGCGATAATTGTTACATCTTTTCCTTCTCTTAATACAACGCCTTTTCCAAGTTCAAATTTATAATCCGGTCTGTCGTTGATCACCGGCGTTGCCAGACGACCGAATCTTAAATATACCGGTCCGTCGTGCTCGATGGCTGCCTGTACGGCTGCTTTCGCTTCAACATCATCCGCCGGGTTGATCACTACCATTCCCGGGATGGTTCTCATCAAAGCGATGTCTTCATTACACTGATGGGTCGCGCCATCTTCTCCGACGGAGATTCCCGCATGGGTAGCTCCGATCTTTACATTTAACTTCGGATAACCGACTGAATTTCTCACCTGTTCAAAAGCACGTCCTGCCGCAAACATGGCAAAGGAGCTTACAAACGGAATCTTTCCTGTTGCCGCAAGTCCGGCCGCGATACCGACCATATTACATTCCGCAATACCGCAATCGATATGTCTCTCCGGATATGCTTTCTTGAAGATTCCTGTCTTGGTAGCTGCAGCAAGGTCAGCGTCAAGAACGACTAAATTCTCATATTTTGCACCCATCTCGACAAGTGCGTTTCCGTAACTCTCTCTGGTTGCAATCTTCTTTACTTCTGACATAATGCTTCACCTACCTTTTCTAAATCTGCCATAGCAGTTGCGTATTCTTCATCATTCGGAGCCTTTCCATGCCATCCGGCCTGATTCTCCATGAACGATACGCCTTTGCCCTTGGTACTCTTGAATATAATAGCGGTAGGCTGACCTTTGGTCTGTCTTGCCTCGTCAAAAGCCGCTTTAATCGCATCAAAATCATGCGCGTCCACATTCTCGATCACATGAAAATTGAATGCCTTGAACTTATCCCCGATCGGATACGGGCTGCAGACATCATCGATCTTTCCGTCGATCTGAAGACCATTGTTATCTACCATAACAACAAGGTTGTCCAGTTTTCTGTGTCCGGCGAACATCGATGCCTCCCAAACCTGTCCTTCCTGAATCTCACCGTCTCCCAAAAGAGTATACACACGATAAGACTCATTGCTCAATTTTGCGGAAAGCGCCATTCCCACTGCTGCGGAGATTCCCTGTCCCAAAGAGCCTGATGACATATCTACGCCCGGAATGTGCTTCATGTCCGGATGTCCCTGGAGGTAGGAGCCCAAATGTCTCAATGTCTTTAAATCCTCCACAGGGAAATAGCCTCTCTGTGCCAGTGCAGAATACAATCCCGGAGCGGTATGTCCCTTGGAAAGAACAAATCTGTCTCTGTCTGCTTTCTTCGGATCCTTTGGATCGATGTTCATCTCCTCAAAGTAGAGATAGGTAAAAATATCTGCTGCGGAAAGTGATCCGCCCGGATGTCCGGCTTTTGCGCTATGAACAGCTGTCACGATGCCTTTTCTGACCTCGTTTGCCGTTTTCTGAAGTTCTGTTTTATTCATGTTTACTTCCATTCCCTCCTCTGATAACAATATTTTATTATCCGGAGTCCCGGATAACAAGCTTTTCTGATCTTTTGACTAGTACAGCGTAAATTAAGTAACTGGTTCTTATTTCGTAGGTGATTTTTCCATATGCAAA
>CADBTR010000161.1 GCA_902797675.1 uncultured Lachnospiraceae bacterium | reverse complement strand
GGTGTGGGCACCGCCGATTGAGGGTGAAGCAGTGTATGTGCAATCAGACAAGTGAATGTGCCAGATAATTAATTTACGATGTACTAGAATTACGGGCTGCTGAAATCCGGCAGTTCCTAACGTTGTATAAAAATAGTATAGCCAAAAGGAGTTTTATGTGGTATAATAAATTATCATTTAGTGTGTTAATTTAATGTTGGGGGTAACTATTCCACGCCTTTCACTATCTATTGTGCAGAATAGTTATATATTAGGGAAAATTGGCAGGATGATAGAATATTACCGGAAAGTGAGGCATGATGTATGCAGAATGAATCGGCAAATCTATGTATACAGGATATGACCGCCGGACTTACGATCGATCAGGTCACAGGATTGTATCAGTCAAAGGCTTTTTGGACGGAAGTGGAGAAAGCGATCGAGAAATCTCCGGAGGCAGGTTTGGCGTATTATGTCATGGATATTGATAATTTTACACTGGTGGAAAACAGTTCGGGTCGCTTGTATGGCAACGAGATCATGAAGCAGATCGCGGACGGATTGCGCCAGATCTTTCACTTCAAAGGGGTGATCGGGCAGCTGGGCGATGATAAATTCGCGGTCGCTTATCAGGAGTATGACTCGAAGAAGCAAGTGGAGGAAAAAGCACAGGAGATATGCCGCAAAGTGCGGGGGATCTATACGGGGACAGGTCAGGATTTTATACTTTCCATGAGTATCGGAGTTTGTTATTATCCGGAGCAGGCGACAACAAAGGAAAAGATGGAAGAAAAAGCGGAAAAGGCTTTGGCTTATCAGAAGAATCATGGGAAAGACGGGTATCAGGTATATTCTGTAAAGTGTGAGGAACAGAAACAATGTGGACGTTATTTGAACAGAGAACAGGCTCTGGTGAGATATATGGAAGAGAAGAATATTGAAATTAAAGGATATGATGAATTTGGGTACGAGTTGGTGGAATTGGGCTTTAGCCTGATGGAAGATATTGAGAATATTGACAATACGATCGATATGCTGCTTCATAAAGTCGGAGCCTATTACGGACTTGATACGGTGGCGGTGCGGCGTATTATCAATAAGCCGCGGACGATGCGTTATGTCTATGAATATCTGAAGTCGGATGATATTCCTGTAAGAAAAGAGTTAGAGTGGCAATATACAGAAAAAGAGTGGGCACTTTTTCTGGAGCATTTTAAGGACGGATATTATCTGTATTATAAGAATGAGGGAAAAGAATTTGACATGCCGTCCATTGAGAATGCATCATGGGAATTTCAGACATTCATGGAGGTTCCGATCTATCAGAGCGGAAAATTATTGGGCTGTATCGATTATATCTGTTTTTATGAGAAAAAGCACCTGACGGAATCCGTGATGCGGACACTGACTATGTTTGCGAAAATTATTTCCACCTATCTTGTCAATGCGAGGAATTATAGTTATACAACGCAGAAGATCGAACAGTTAAGCGATTATGACGCTTTGACCGGTCTGATGAAATACGATGTGTTTGTGCGGAAGGTCAAACAATTTATCAAGAACGGAATGATCGATTCCAAAATCGTGGTTATGTATAGCGATCTGCAGAATTTTAAGTATATCAACGAGGCTTACGGCTATGATATGGGAAATAAGTTGCTGCAGAAGTTCAGCGACCGGATGTCGAAGGATGTGAAGCGTCTGATCGCGGCAGCAAGAGTATATTCAGACAACCTTGTGATGGCGGTGGAATATAGCTCCGATGTTTCCGATGATGACGTGTTCCAGTATGTCTGCAGGGAAAATGTGGAATTAAGCAGGAGTCTGCAGAAGGATTTTATGGATAATAATATCTGCATCTGCACCGGTATCGCGATTGTTGAAAATCCGGATCAGGATGTCCAGATCGTGGTGTCCAACGCGAATATGGCGAGGAAAGAAGCGAAGAAGCGGGATACTCAGACGGTTGTCATGTTTGACGACGTGATGATGAAGAATGTTATGAGACAGATGCAGCTGAACGCGGAACTGCCGGAAGCCTTGCGGAATAATGAGATCAAGGTATATTATCAGCCGAAGATCGAGAGCGGAACCGGAAAAATCGTGGGCGGCGAGGCACTTGTGCGATGGATCAAGGACGATGGGAAAATGATCTATCCGGATGAATTTATTCCGGGATTTGAGGAAAACGGAATGATCGTGGAGATCGATTATTTCGTCTACGAGGCGGTATTTAAGAAGATCAAAGAGCGTCTGGATGAGAAAAAACCTGTAGTGCCGGTATCCATGAACATTTCCAGAGTGCATCTGCGGGAAGTCCATGATTTTATGGAATATATCCGGTATCTGTTTGAAAAATATCCGGTGCCTTCGGAGTATATCGAGTTTGAACTTACCGAGAGCATTTATATCGAGAATCTGGAACCGGCGCTGGCTCTGATACGGGATCTCAGAAAAATGGGAATCCGGATTTCCATGGACGATTTCGGATCGGGTTATTCTTCTTTGAATACATTGAATAATCTGCCGATCGATATTCTCAAGCTGGATAAGGTATTCTTAAACGGAGGAGAACTCACTGCAAGCCAGAAGATCATCATTTCCAGCGTCGTGGAGATGGCGTCGAAATTGAATATCCACGTGGTGTGCGAGGGCGTGGAGACGGCGGAACAGGTACAGTTTTTGACCGTGATCGGATGCGATATGATCCAGGGATATTATTATGCAAAACCGATGCCGGAAGATGATTTTGTTACTTATATCGATACCCACTTTAAGGTGAAGTCAAAGATTGTGAATTTTACATTCAACGGTACATTGACGGATGTATCGGGAGAAATAACGGGCAGTTATATTTCCGGATCCAAAGGGGATGTGGAATATACGGAGGGACCGTTTGAAAATTCAAAGGCACTGTTGCTTCGTGGCGGGCTTCCGGCGGATGGAATTGTGGATATTCCGATTGACTTTAAGATGAACAGCAGTTACACGCTTACCTGCTGGGCGAAGGTTGACAAGCGCAGCACATGGACAAGCCTTCTTTATATGCGGTTTGAAAACGGATTCTTGAGCGTGATACCAAGCGGAGGAGATCTGCTGGGAGACTTCCGGATCAAGAATGAAACGGAACCGCCGGAGATCTGGCATGATACCGGTTCGTCGGCATTGATCGATGATGAATGGCATTTTTATGCTGCCACATACAACGCCCAGACAAAAGTTGCGGTATTTTATATTGACTACCGGATCGTAGGATATGCCGAGAGTATCCCGATGCTGGTGAATTTGAGACAATTTCTGGTAGGAGGCGATATTTACGCGAGATCCTTTGAAGGAGCGATCGCGGATGTGAAAGTTTACAATCAGTCGTTGTCCAGAACAGATGTCATCGATAATTTCCATCAGGAGGAGAAAAAATTGGCTCCAAGACCGGAAAAGGTCTGTAAAAAAAGGTAATTAAGAAATAAAAAATTTTTACTTGAAGAAATGCAGTATATAGGTTATACTCTTTAGCAGACAGTTCATTAGTACCTTCCTGTCTATAAAAAAAACCGGGACTGCAAAGGAAGAAAGATTAAAGGTGCAGTCTGTGACTGCACCTTTTTTGATGCAACAGGGCATCAGTGCCAGCCGGGCTTGCACAAGCTGGCATTAGATGCCCGCAAGAACAGCGAGAGGCTGTGCTTCGAGCTGTTC
>CADBTR010000160.1 GCA_902797675.1 uncultured Lachnospiraceae bacterium | reverse complement strand
GTATTTGCGGACATCTGATTTACCATCTGCTGTCCCATCATCATTCCCATCTGCATGCCGGCCATATTCATCGCCATATCACCGGCCGCCGAATTTCCGCCGCCGTTGCCGTTTGACATAGCATCGATCATGCTGACCTGCTGATAACGGTTCATATCGCCAACCATACTTTGAGAAGCAGCTTTTGTCTGCATTCTCTGTACTTCTTCCGGATACGAGAAACTTGAAATATTAAATTCCGTAATGGAAATACCGATCTTGCAAAGTTCCATATCCAGATCTTCTTTGATTCCTTTGGAAATATCAAAGGCGCTGGCCTGAAGGTTGAACATATCCTTACCTTCTTTTGCAATCCACTTCATCAGCAGCTGATCAAGTACAGCCATAACTCTTTCTTTGATGTCTTCTACTGTATATTGCTGCTTGATTCCCGCAACTTTGTCGATCAAAGCCTGATAATCCGAAACCTTACAACTGAAAGTACCAAAGGCGCGAACCGGCATTCCTCCCGGAAGATTCAGCTGTGGGGCCGGAATGCTAATCGCATTTTTCGTTCCCCACTTGATCGTGAATTCCTTTGTATTGATAAATAATACTTCCGCACGGATCCCGCTGTTAAATCCAAACTTAAAGCCTTTCAGCGATGACAGAAACGGAATGATCTGCGATTCAATATCGAAGCTTCCCTCATCACGGAAAATTCCTTCTGTCTTACCGTTATACATAAAAATTGCGTCCTGACCCGGTCTGATGATCAGCTTACTGCCCTTTTTAATCTCATCATTCGCCCATTTCCAGAAAATAATGTCGTCGCGATACTCCTGCCACTCTACTACATTTGCTAATTGATTTCCTAATAATCCCATTTATTCAAAACCTCATTTAAATTAAATGTTCCATATCGTATGCCGTCAGGCTTACGTTGAATTCTCTTTCTCAGGAACTGTTGCTTATTTGCCCAGAGATGCCTTCAATGCAGCAAGTTCATCATCAACTGCGGATGTATTCGGAGCATCATATTTTGCCGCAAGATCATCAACTGTGCTGCTGGTATTGTTCAATTCTGCCATTGCATTTGCCTCATCCAGTCTCTTGTCGATCTTGGCTTCCAGACTGTCAAAGTTTGAAACACTGTGTCCCGCATTTCCGATCTTCTCAGAGATCTTATTCATCTTCTCCTGTGTCTTAGCCACAGCGATCTTTGCTTTCAGGGAATCTCTCTTTGAATTCAGCTCATTGATGTCATTCACCAGCTTATCGTGCATCTGCTTCATCTTATTCGCATTTGCAGCTGCAAGATCATAGGTCTGCTGTAAAGATGCCTGCTTCTCCTCGAGCTGTTTCTTCTTTGCCAGGAATTCACGCGCATCATTATCATTTCCTGCTTCTACTGCCTTTACAGCATAGCTTTGCATCTTATCAATCTCAGCCTTATTTTCTTCCAGCACTCTCTTTGCTCTTGACTCTTCCGCCATTACGGATGCAGTCTCAGCTTTCACCTTTCCAAGATCGCTCTCTGCATTTCTCAGATATTGATCGATCATCTTCTCCGGATCTTCAACCTTGTCAAGCAATGCATTGATGTTTGATGCCATAATGTCCTTGAATCTTGATAAAATTCCCATGTTTAAATCCTCCTAAAAAAATCCTGTGTAATATTCTGCCGCAAGCCTCGTGCTCCGACGCCTATGTGCCCTATTGTACCATATATCCGCGAGATTGTCAATCGACAAGACAGTCTCTGATTTGTTACTCTTCCATTGATGGTTACTATAAATAGTAACCATTGATTCACAGCCCCCTTCCCCCCGCATTAGCAACGGCACTCCAACTCAAAACCTGAATCAAAGGTAAAAGAAAATATAGACATCATCACTTTGATGTGGTAAAATATTAACGAAATGAAGAACACCACTCTTTAATCGGAGTACCCTTTAAAACAAGGAGGGCCAGACATGGCTGATAAATTAAGACGAGAGGATGTAAAAGCGTTGTTTGACGCGATCCTCACATTAGAAACCACCGAGGAATGTTATGAATTTTTTGAAGATATCTGCACTGTGAAAGAGATCCTTTCTCTCGCCCAGCGTCTGGAAGTCGCAAAAATGCTGCGCCAGCAGCGCACATACAATGAGATTGCCGGAAAAACCGGTGCTTCCACCGCCACGATCAGTCGGGTGAACCGCTCTTTGAATTACGGAAACGATGGATACGATATGGTTTTTTCCAGATTAGACAGTGCTTCCGCCGATAATTAACGTTTATCATAATCGGGCAGGAGGGAGATTTCATCCCCCTCCTGCCCGATGCAACTACACCGCTTTCACAAAAGGGACAGTAAGCAAAAACCTGCTGTCCCTTTCCTGTATCCTAGTACATCGTATCTTTATTTTTTGTCTTTTTCTCCTCTGTTTCCGGCATCATCTCATCAATGAGCCTCTCCATCAATGTCCGTTTCAGAAAAATATCAAATCCCAAAAGACATAAAAAAGCGAATCTTTTTAATTCCTCCTGTTCTTTCTCGTCCTTCACATCCGAAAAAGCCTGATCTGCCCACAACGCCTCCTGTCTTACATCTCCCTTTACGAGATCACTGACATCGGGAGCCATTCCCGCCACCTCTTTATAGAGATCTTCAAGATTTTCCGTCCTGGGATTTTCAAAATGCTTCTCTGTAATCTCCTGCAACATTGTACTGATGTCATTGATTGAAAGCACTTTTTTCAAATAATAAATCAATGAAAGCAGCAATACGTGATTCTTCGTATATTTTTTCTTTTCCGGAGACGGGATCAAATGCGTCTTTGCGTAGTTATTGATCATCGTCTTTGTCAGCACTTTATCCTCGGGATTTCTCCGAAGTTTTCCCAGATGCCGCTCCATAAATGTAATAACCTGATCCATATATAAATCGATATTCGGGATCTCATCCGCATCGATCAACGACAGATTTTTTATGATCATTTCCAGTTTTTCTATTATCTCTTCGTCCATATCTCCACATCCGTTCTGCGTTTCATCAACAATTCTTCCTGTCGGGAGCCGTTTCTTTGAATGTCGCATGGCTTTAGCCCTGCCGTTCAATGTCGTATGCCGTCAGACTTACGACCGTTGAATATTATTGCTGCGAATACGTTATGACTCCACAGTATAGATTATATAGTATCTATTACTAGATAGCAAGCACTTTTTTTATTT
>CADBTR010000159.1 GCA_902797675.1 uncultured Lachnospiraceae bacterium | reverse complement strand
TAATACTTCCCTGCCATATCGTAAGATAACTTGATCTCCACCACCCGGTCGATATCCGGGATCAGGCTTGCCGCCTGTCCGTCCACGACCCCTTAAGTGGGATGTAGCCCTTACGCTAAACTAAATGACATTGATTCACAGCCACAAAAATTATAGATAAACAGTATATAACACTTGACAACTGTTATATACTGTTATACAATATATGCATGGAGGTCCTCATAAATGAATATTATCATCAACAATTCTTCCATTCAGCCTATTTATGAACAGATCTGCGCGCAGATCAAGGAGTCGGTAATGAAGGGAGCCTTAAAACCCGGTACCATACTCCCCTCTGTACGCAATCTCTCGAAGGAGCTTCGCATCAGCGCCCTGACCGTAAAAAAAGCCTACGATGCGCTGGAACAGCAGGGTTTTGTCGTAACCATTCACGGCAAGGGCAGCATCATTGCCGATGTGAATCCGAATATGGCTCAGGAAGAAAAACAAAAAGAAATCGAAAAAAAAATAGAGCAGGCAATCCGGCTGGCGAGAGAAAACGGCATGTCCAAAGAGGATATCTCTGAACTTTTCCGCCTGATCCTGGAAGACCTGACATGAAAGGCTGTGAACATATGCTTCTGACATTAAATCATGTAACAAAAAAATATCCTCAATTTAAGCTGGACTGCTCACTGGAATTACAGCCGGGCAGGATCACGGGATTGATTGGTTCCAACGGTGCCGGAAAGAGCACCACGTTTAAGTCCATTCTCGGTCTGATCACCCCGGACTCCGGAGAATTGCGGATATTCGATAAGGAATGGAAAAATTTTACGGAACAAGACAAGGCTCTCTTAGGAAGTGTTCTTCCCGATGCCGATCCCTGCAGACTGCTGACCCCTGCCGATTGTATTCCGGTGATGAAAGGATTTTATCCGGATTTCGAAGAGGAACGTTACCTTACACTTTGCGGGCAATACGGTCTTCCGATGAAAAAGGCGTTTTCCGATTTTTCCACCGGCATGAAAGTAAAATTAAAAGTCATTCTGGCGCTGACTCATCACGCCAGATTACTGATCTTAGATGAGCCCACGTCCGGACTTGACGTTGTCATGCGAAGGGAAGTTCTTGATATGCTTCGTGACTTTATGGAGAACGAGGAAAACGGAATTCTCATCAGCTCCCATATTTCCTCAGATCTGGAGAATTTATGCGATGACATTTATCTGATGCAGAACGGGCAGATCATCTTGCATGAAGACACGGATATCCTTCTGTCCGGATATGGAATTTTAAAATTGTCCGAAAAACAATTCAGAGAGATCGACCGTTCCCATATCCTTGCTATGCAGAAAGAATCTTACGGTTATTTATGCCTGACAAAACAAAAGGATTTTTATATGGATAATTATCCCGATCATGTCATTGAAAAATGCTCGATCGATGAGATTATGATGATACTTGCGAAAGGAGAACCTGTAAAATGAAAGGCTTGTTGATAAAAGACTGGTATCTTTTAAAAAACCAGAAACAAATTATGATCATTCCGCTTATGGGAGTTCTGTTTGTCCTGACCGGAATGGAGAGCAGCTTTATCGTCACGTTTTTTTCTCTGCTGGCAGCAATGCTTCCGTTGAATACCATGAATTATGATATGATCGACAACGGTTTCACCTACCTGTTTACATTGCCGGTCTCAAAGAAAACATATCTGCGTGAGAAATATCTTCTGGTATTTTTCGCACTGCTTTTCGGAATATGCCTGGGGTTTGCTCTGGCGATGCTTTCCTGTGCCGTCAGCGGAAAAAAACCGGATTATTTCGCGCTTTACGCCACCGGTCTCGGCGGTTTGGTCGGAGTAAGTCTTATGATCCTGATCACCATTCCGGCGCAGTTAAAATTCGGCGCGGAAAAAGCGCGGATCATCCTGTTGATCATTGTAGGCGCGATCACTGCGGTCGTTGTCTGCGGTTATAAGATCACGGAACGGATTTTCGGCGCAAAAATACAGGAGGGAATCGCAAAATTCCTGTCAAAGCTTCCAACCGACAATCTGACTGCCGGCCTTCTTGCCACCGGAGTAACGATTCTCCTCCTGTTATTGATATTCGGAATATCCTATTTTTGTTCCTCAAAGATTATGGAACACAAAGAATTCTGATTACTGTACGATTTTTTCAAAATCGCTTGCGCCATGTTTGCAGATCGGACAGATAAAATCATCCGGCAATTCATCGCCCACATATTCATAACCGCAGATTCTGCAGCGCCAGATGGTTTTTCCCTCTGCCGTCTTCCCCACCTTCTGCGGTTTGATATGATCCTGATAATATTGATAAGTTGCGGAAGGAGTATTCGACAATACATCTGCGTCCGTCACCTGCGCGATAAATATAGTATGCGTTCCCACATCCACCGTATCCTGCACCCACGCCGAGATATAGGCATTTGTTCCCTCCGTCACGATCATCGTGCCGTTGGCGCCTCTCTTTGCGCCGGTAAATCCCTGAAATTTATCGGTATCTTTTCCCGATTGAAAACCGAATCTTTGCACCAGTTCAAATTCTGCATCCTCGCTTAATATAGATACCGTGAATTTTCTCGTCTCCTTGATCATATCATGGGTGTAATTGCTCTTATTCACCGCAATACTGATAAAATGAGGATCACTTGTCAATTGAATTGCCGTATTGATCATACAGCCGTTGTCCTTTCCGTCCTTATTTGCGGTAAGAACAAATAATCCGTAAGATAATTTGTAAAATGCCTTCTTGTCCATACGTTCCCTCCTTTGAATATATTCTTTTACGCCTGCGCGGCAAATTCTTCCAGACTTTGATAGCCGTATAAAACCGCCGTTTTTTCAATGGTCATCTTTGTGATATTCTGCTTTTTGTCAATACATTCCACAACAAATGCTCCGTATAATTGCAGCATCTTATCCGAATAAGTGGAAAGTTCCCCCCGAAGATATGTCTCATAGGATGTATCCGCCAGATTGTCTTCATAGGTATGGAGATTTCTGGCGTTGGCTGCGAGATTCGGATATTCTGCGGCAAATTCCTCCGCCATCGTCATCTGAATGGAAACGATTTCTTCAATGATCGCCTTTTTCTCCGGTGAAATTTCCGGAAAATTATCTTTGATCTTCTCGTATTCCTCCGGCGCCGTACTTTCCATCATCCGACCGTATTTTTCGGTGATAAGATTATGACCTTTTTCATATTCCCTTGTAAAATCATACAGATATTGCGTCAGCATCGGACGGCTCCACAACAGATACTGGCTTTTTCGCATTACGGAAAACGTCGGCCAGTCATCCTGACAATAGGCTCTGCCGCCCTCATTTTTCACTTTGTCAAATGCCTGAAATTCCGTTCGCACTACGGCATCCACCAGTTCTTCTTCGGTATATTCCGCCATCTGCGCTTTTTTTCGCAATTCCCCGGTATGAAAATCAAGATACGGATCGATATCACTGATGTCATTCGCCTCATACAGTTTATGCGCCAGAAATTCTCCCGCCTGCTCGAATGCCGCTACTGTATCCTCACCGTCTTTTGCTTCGGATATATTTTCCAGTAATCCCTGTAGAATACTGCCGCCTTGAAGTGTTCCAAGACTTCGATAAAGCCATTTATCATGAGGCGGATAAATATTCTGCAATATATGATATAATCTCATCGCCTGACGGATCCCGTCGGATTTCATGATCTGCGCAGTGAGTTTATCTCCTCTTGCCAGCATTCTCGGATAATTATATTGTCCGCTTTGGGAAAATAACGCCGCCGCTTCCGCCAGTTTTAACAGGCGGATTCTTTCCGGATATCCCTGCTTTAATTTCTCTCTCCACGCCGTAAAGATCCCTTCCGGATCTGTAAATACCGCTCCGTTTACCGCCGTGGCAAGCAAGGCGTCTTCCGCCGTCGTCCAATCAATATTTTCATAAGATGCAGCGCCGGTAAATTTCCGGAAAAATTCGGAAATCTTAAAAACGCCCCGCCGTCCTTGTCCTGCGTCTGTAGTATAAGCGCGAATCCCCCGGAATTCCTTTCGAAGACCCTCATAGGCAGCTACCAGCGCTTCGCCGATCTCTGCATAGGTTTCGTCCGTCACCCACAGACAAAATCCGGAACCCCAATCGTGATCTTTGGAATACCCATCATCAAAGCCGAAACACTCCGAACCCTCTCCGCACAGACCTGCCGCAATCCTGTCTTGATATTCCGGAAATTGCTTTTCTATCATGGGTCTGCCATAAGTCTCATAAAATTCCCTGCACAATTCCATGCCGGTCTGCAAAGATTTTTCCTCTCCCGCCTTGCGGGCAGCTTCGCGATTTTCCTTAAGCCTTTTATATTGTTCCGTTTTACCAAGCGTCTTTTCCACGATTTCCATGGCTTCGGAAAAATATTGTTCCGCTTCCTTATATGCTCCCCGATGATAAGCGCACATGCCCAGAGCCGACACCGCCGCGCAATAGTGGGCATCTATATAATTCTGCTCCCGGAACAGGCGGATCGCTTTTTTTGCATATCGCTCCCCCTCTTCCTCCTGTGACAGACAGACACAGGTATTTGCAAGATTCGCATAAGTTACCGCCGTCTCGATGACAGCGCCGTTTTTCTCAACAATGGGAAGCGCCGCCAGAAGATATTTCTTTGCCTGCTCATATTGTCCCAGTTCCTGATACAGCAGACTGAAATTATTATAAAAACTTGCCACCGGCATATCATCCGGCTGCAGCTGTTCCCGATAGATTTCCTCCGTCTTCCGGTAATATTCCAGAGACTTTTCCGTCTCTCCCATTGCCCGGTATGCATTGGCGCAATTCAATAATGTGGTGGCATAAGGCATGGTACCGGAAAGTCCCATTTGTTCCGAGAGCGCCAAAGCCTGCGCGATGACTTCTTTCGCCCCCTCCCAGCGGGAGGTTTCCCGGTAAAATCCCATCAATTCATTTAACATCTGCAATTGCAGACCGTATGCCTGCTGCCGCTTCGCCTCATCGATGATCTCTGTCATAAACTGTTCCGCGCCCTGTAAGTCACCGCTTTCCACCAATTCATCCAGTTGTTGCAAAATTCTATTAATATCCATATTGCTCCTTATTTTTTCCCTGCTGTCAATGCACCGTCCTTTACATCGATATAGATCACATCGCCCTGAGAGATCTCGCCTCCCAAAATGACGCGTGCCGCCAGCGTTTCCACATGTTTTTGTACATATCGCTTCAACGGTCTCGCTCCATACATCGGCTCATAACCGTTTTCCGTTACAAATTGTTTTGCCGCATCGCTCAACTCGATGGATAAATCCCTGTCTGCCAGACGCTTATTGATATCCTGAATGATCAGATCTACGATTTTACCGATATTGTCTTTGGTAAGCGGCTTAAACATAATAATCTCATCCAGGCGGTTTAAGAATTCCGGACGGAAATGTGCCCGAAGATCCGTCATCACAAGTTTTTCGCTTTCCTCCTTAATCTCACCGTTTTCTCCGATCCCATCCAGCAAATAAGAGGAACCGATATTGGAGGTCAGAATGATAATGGTATTTTTAAAATCGACTGTCCTGCCCTGAGAATCGGTAATCCGCCCGTCGTCCAATACCTGAAGAAGAATATTGAATACATCCGGATGCGCTTTTTCGATCTCATCAAATAAGACAACGGAATATGGTTTTCTTCTCACCGCTTCCGTCAGCTGTCCGCCCTCATCATAGCCCACATATCCCGGAGGTGCTCCGATCAGTCTGGATACCGCATGTTTCTCCATATACTCCGACATATCGATCCGCACGATATTCTGCTCATTATCGAACAGATTTTCCGCCAATGCTTTTGCAAGCTCCGTCTTTCCGACGCCGGTAGGTCCGAGAAACAGGAAAGAACCGATGGGCTTGGACGGATCCTTGATCCCTGCCTTTGACCGGATAATAGCTTCCGTAACTTTTGTGACGCCCTCATCCTGTCCAACGACACGCCTATGAAGGGCATCCGCCAGATGTAATGTCTTATTTCTCTCGGATTCCGTTAATTTGGCAACCGGAATTCCGGTCCATCGGGAAATGATTCTCGCGATTTCCTCATCCGTCACGCTCTCTCTCACAAGAGAAAGATCTCTGGCTCCGACTTTTTCTTCTTCCGCCTGCAACTGTTTATTCAGTTCCGGCAGTCTTCCGTATTGAATCTGCGCCACCTTTTCCAGATCATAATTTCTCTGGGCGATCTGCATCTCATTATTTGCGGCGTCGATCTCCTCACGCAATTTGCGCAATTTATCCACAGAGGCTTTTTCATTGTCAAGCTGTGCCTTTTTTGCATTAAATTCGTCTTTTAATTCAGCCAGCTCTTTTTGCAGACCGGCAAGCCGTTCCATGCTCAACTTATCCGTCTCTTTTTTCAATGCCGTCTCTTCAATCTCCATCTGCATCACTTTTCTTCGCAATTCATCCATCTCCGCAGGCATGGAATCCATCTCGGTCTTGATCAGCGCGCACGCCTCATCGACCAGGTCGATGGCTTTGTCCGGAAGAAAACGGTCGGAGATATAGCGATCGGATAAGACCGCTGCCGTAACCAGTGCGGAATCTGTGATCTTAACTCCGTGAAAGACCTCGTAACGGTCTTTCAACCCTCTTAAGATCGATATGGTATCCTCCACACTCGGCTCATCCACCATAACCGGCTGGAATCTTCGCTCCAGCGCCGGATCTTTCTCGATATATTTGCGATACTCATCCAATGTAGTGGCGCCGATACAGTGAAGTTCACCTCTTGCAAGCATCGGCTTTAACATATTTCCGGCATCCATGGCGCCCTCTGATTTACCGGCGCCCACGATGGTATGAAGTTCATCGATAAAGAGAATGATCTCCCCGTCGCTCTTTTTTACTTCCTCAAGGACCGCTTTTAACCGTTCCTCAAATTCTCCCCGGTATTTTGCGCCTGCCACCAGAGCCCCCATATCCAGTGCAAAGATCTTCTTATCTTTCAATGCCTCCGGCACATCGCCCTGCACGATTCTCTGGGCAAGTCCCTCGACTGCCGCCGTCTTTCCGACGCCCGGCTCACCGATCAATACCGGATTATTCTTTGTCTTTCTAGAGAGGATCCGGATCACATTGCGGATCTCCGCATCCCGTCCGATGACAGGATCCAGTTTCTGCGCTCTTGCCCGTTCCACCAGATCGGAACCGTATTTATTCAACGTATCATAAGTCGCTTCCGGATTATCGCTGGTTACCCGCTGATTTCCTCTGACCGTAGATAACGCCTGCAAAAACCGGTCTCTCGTGATCCCATATTCACGAAACAATGCTGCCATCGCCTGATTCGGAGCAGCGAGCAGCGATAAAAACAGATGCTCCACCGAAACATACTCGTCTCCCATGGCCTTTGCTTCGTCTTCGGCGCTTATCAGGACTTTATTCAGACTGTTGCTGATCCTTAGATCTCCGCCCTGCACCTTTACTTTCTTCTCCAGATATTCCGTCACTTTTCCGGAGAAATGTTCTTTATTGATTTCCATTTTCTCGATCAGTTTGAGGATCAGGCTGTCCTCCTCCATGATCAATGCTTTCATCAAATGTTCCTGATCGATTTCCTGATTACCGTATTCGTACGCCAGTTTCTCGCAGTCCTGTACTGCCTGCACTGACTTTTGAGTGAATTTGCTGATATTCATAAAAAACACTCCTTTCTTTTCAAATCCACCTACATCATACACCTGTTTGTTAGCACTGTCAAGGGGTGAGTGCTAATTTTTTTTTTGAATGTCGCATGGCTTTAGCCTTGCGACCTGCTTGCTGCCAACGGCAGCAATTCCCGTAGGTCGGAGATTCAAACTC
>CADBTR010000158.1 GCA_902797675.1 uncultured Lachnospiraceae bacterium | reverse complement strand
TATACTCACAGTATAGTGAGTTCGTGATAGACGCAAACAGCAATACGGCGTCTTATCTCACAAAATTTAAATACAACAATAGGAGGGTTTTTAGTAATGGCTTACAGATTTGTGTTAAACGAAACTTCTTATCATGGAGCAGGTGCGATTAAGAGCATTCCGGCAGAGGTAAAGTCGAGAAAACTTACAAAAGCGTTTGTCTGCTCTGATCCGGATCTTGTGAAATTCGGTGTGACAAAGAAAGTCCTTGATGTACTGGATGAGGCAGGATTGGCTTATGAGTTATATTCAAATATAAAGCCGAATCCTACGATTGAGAATGTACAGAGTGGTGTGGAGGCATTTAAAAAGGCCGGCGCCGACTACCTGATCGCCATCGGAGGAGGTTCTTCCATGGATACAGCGAAAGGTATCGGTATTATCATTGCGAATCCGGAATTCGCTGATGTCAGAAGCCTTGAGGGAGCGGTAGATACTCCGAATAAGAGTGTTCCGATCCTTGCTGTTCCTACTACGGCGGGTACCGCAGCTGAGGTAACGATCAATTATGTTATCACAGATGTAGAAAAGAATCGTAAGATGGTTTGTGTCGATCCTCATGATATTCCGGTAGTGGCTTTTGTTGATTCCGAGATGATGGCTTCCATGCCAAAGGGTCTTACGGCAGCAACCGGTATGGATGCTTTGACCCATGCAATCGAGGGATATATTACAGCAGGAGCGTGGGAGCTTTCCGATATGTTCCACCTGAAAGCAATCGAAATTATTGCCCGTTCTTTGAGAGGCGCGGTTGATAATACTCCGGAGGGCAGAGAGGGAATGGCATTAGGTCAGTATGTTGCCGGAATGGGCTTCTCTAATGTTGGTCTCGGAATTGTTCATTCGATGGCACATCCTTTGGGAGCGCTCTATGATACTCCGCATGGAATCGCAAATGCGATCATTCTTCCGACAGTAATGGAATATAATGCAGAGGCAACCGGAGAGAAGTATCGTGATATCGCAAAAGCAATGGGCGTAGAAGGCACTGAGAACATGTCTCAGGAAGAGTACAGAAAAGCGGCTGTGGATGCAGTAAAACAGCTTGCGAAGGATGTTGGTATCCCTGACAATCTGAAAGATATCGTAAAGGAAGAGGATATTCCGTTCCTTGCTCAGTCAGCTTATGATGATGCTTGCCGTCCGGGTAATCCGAAAGAGACAAGCGTTGAGGATATCACAGCTCTTTATAAGAAATTGTTGTAATTGTGAGAAAAGCGTCTTTTTATATGCAGGTGGCAGTGAAAACTGCCACCTGTTTTTCGGCTTGTCGCATATTATCGAATGTCCGAAGGACATGAGATGAAAGCGGTGCATCTGCTGTAATGTTATTGCGGCAGACTGTCGGAAACACAGAGTGCGCCCCATCCGATGGTGGGATTTGGATAACTGGAAAAACCGGGTAGTTTTCTTGCACCTTTGATCAGATATGCCTTTAATTTGTCTCCATAGAGGTAGGGATCATTTCCGTCTGTGATCCCCCATTCCATCAGCATTGCTGCCGCGGCTGTGACAAAGGGCGCAGACATGGAAGTGCCGCTTTGCAGAATCAGTCCTCCCTGGGGTGAAGCCGTTGTGATATCAACGCCGGGAGCTACTAATTCCGGCTTTAAAATCGTATTGATATTTGGAACATTTTCATATCCTCGTCCTGAAAAGGGAGCATAGGCAAAGTTAAAAGGATTATAGGCTCCTACGGATATTCCGCGTCCGGCGGTGGAGGGAATTGTAAGTGTGGCGTAGGGACTGGGAGTAAGGAAACGGCTGCCGTTTAAGGTTTCTTCTGCGGGAAGCCACATATGGAAATCGCCGTTTTTGACTTCCTGACCGGTCAGGGTAATGGTCCAGAGACCGAAGTCGAGATAATCCCCTGCCGGGAGAAAATTCAGATAAATTTCCTGAAAGATGCTGTAGGGACTTGGTTCGCCGCAGTAAGCCAACAGTTCGGTATTGCGGAAACGGAAGCGGAAGACGCTGTTGGCGGCAACCGGAATCTCTGCAAAAATCCCGTCAGGAGAAGTGATGGAAAGAGAAAAGCGATCGTAATAATATTTCCAGATTTGGACAGTAAGACCGGATTCAAAGGGGGCGATGGAAAGCTCGATGAAATCCGGCTGATTTATGGATAAGATTCCCTCCGTATGACCTGCGGAAATACCTTCGTTTCCGCTTCCGATGATGATGGCGTTTTGTCCCATCGTGATAACTTCGTCTATATAAGTTTCTAAAAGAGAAGTGCCGGTATGAGAGCCGTAGGTGTTCCCGAAACTCAGATTCAAAGATAGAGGAAGACGGAATTCAAGAGCTTTTTTTACTACAAAATCAATTGCCATGAAAAGTTCGCTTGTGCGGGGAAATGAATTTTTTTGAGGAGCGGCAAGTTTTACGACGATCAATTGACTTTGGGTTGCCATGCCGAGATTGCCGGATCGGTCTTCGGAAAAATTTCCTGCGGCAATGGAGGCAACAGCGGTGCCGTGTCCGGAGTAATCCTTCGAGGAGACGATGGATTGTCTGGTGGAATTATCATCATAGGTAAGAGCCAGATCAATCTGTTCTTTGTCATAGTAAGCACCGTAGGGATAACCGTCAGGCGGGGTTCCGGTTTCGGACTGATCCCACAGGGCAAGGATCCTGCTGGATCCGTCGGCATTACGAAATACAGGGTTTGCATAGTCGATTCCGCTGTCAACGATCCCGATCAAAACGCCCTTTCCGAAGAGACTTAATGCGTTGGCACCGCTTTGTGACAGGGGAACTTGAATATTGCTGACACAGGAGACACGACGTCCTTCATTCACAGAAAAAAAGAGATTTTTGGGCTTTTCTATGTAGATAATCTCCTTTCGGGCGGCGAGGGAAGAAATCAGGTCTTTCGGAACATCGAGAATTGCATAGTTGCCCAGTAAAAGCGTGGTTTTGACAGAGTAATTCTGTAAAAAATCGGGATTTCCGATGTATCTGATAATCAATGTCCAAAGTGTTTCGGCAGAGTCTGGTGTTACGGGAGCGTCGGAAGAACTATTTTGGAATGATTCGATACCGGCTGATAAAGCAGGAGTTTTTTTGAGTTCTTGGGGAGTTGCATTTAATGCAAGCGCCAGAAGAGTTTCGATTTTTTGACTTATCATGATTTGATAAAATGAAATCCTTTGCAAGGTTTGATAAATTTTATGCCTGTTTTGAAGTAAATATTAGCAGTAACGCTCATTGTGCGCGAAAATAAAACATGCTATGATAAGAAAGATCGAGTTTGAATCTCCGACCTACGGGAATTGCTGCCGCCTCCAGCAAGCAGGTCGCAGG
>CADBTR010000157.1 GCA_902797675.1 uncultured Lachnospiraceae bacterium | reverse complement strand
GTTTGAATCTCCGACCTACGGGAATTGCTGCCGCCTCCAGCAAGCAGGTCGCAGGGCTAAAGCCATGCGACATTCAATCATTCCCGTCTCTTAAATTTTAACATAGTGCATAATGATTTTCAAGTTCTTTTATTTAAAACTTGATGTTTATGATATTATAATCAAAAATATATCCAATGTCAATATAAATTCATAAATACAAATATTAAATTTTAAAATATTAATATTCGATTCTTTATTTAATTAACTATCTTAATATATGAATATGAGTTCTATACTGGTATATAAAAAATACAATGAGGACAAAATCTGAGAGAGGGTAAGGATGGGGTGTGGAACGAGAGAAGAAATCATATCTTTCTTATTTGGTTCACTGGATCCGGAAGAAAATATAATGTGAAAAATGATCTGTTGATGGATAGATTCATTTTTAATTTCCGCTTTCAGTTGACTTTTCGGAATCCGCCCTTTACAATGTAGGTATGATAATGTATATAAACTTGGCATTAGTGGGAGAAGGATGAAATGGGTATATATTTGAATCCCGGGAAGACGGCATTTGAAGAAGCTGTGAACTCGGAAATTTTTGTTGATAAAACTGAAATGATACAGTACCTGAATTCTGTTATAAAAACAAAGCAGAAATATATCAGTGTATCACGCCCTCGTCGATTTGGCAAAACTATGGCGGCAGACATGATCTGTGCTTATTATGATAGAGAAGCGGACAGCAGGGATTTATTTTCCGACTTGAAACTGGCAAAGTGCGATCGAAATCAATGTGGAGGCAGAACAATTTCATGGGATAAGCATCTTGGTCAATTTGATGTCATCCGGATTGTGATGACAGACTTTATCAAGTCCGATATTTCGGTGAAGTCTTCACTAAGTAAGCTGCAGGGAAGAATACTTGATGAACTGAGTGATGAATATCCGGATGTAAAGTATGACGATACTGATTTTTACTACAGCATTGATAAGTTTTTCTCAAAGTCAAATCGTCAGTATGTGATTGTAATTGATGAATGGGATGTTGTTTTTCGTGAGCGAAAAGAAGATAATGCCGGTCAAAGGGAATATTTAGATTTTTTGAGAGATTGGCTGAAAGATAAACGATATATTGCCCTTGCTTATATGACCGGGATTCTTCCAATCAAGAAATATGGGAAACATTCTGCTTTAAATATGTTTGATGAATATTCCATGATGTTTCCGATGCAATTGGCCCGTTATACCGGTTTTACGGAAGAAGAAGTAAAGGAACTTTGCAATCGGTATGGTCGTGATTATGCTAAAGTAAAGGATTGGTATGATGGCTATGAAGTAAGTGATATTATTTCGCCGGATCCCGACCATAGGGAACAAAAAGCTACGGGAGAAGCCCCGAAAGCGGTTCGGTATGCTCTTTACAGTCCGCTTTCAGTTGTAAAATCCATGACAACCGGTATCATCAAAGATTACTGGAACAAGACGGAGACTTATGAGGCGCTTGCCGAATATATACGCAGAGATTACGATGGCTTGAAACAGGCAGTTGCTATTCTGATGGACGGCGGAAGAGTAAAGGCAGATACATCAACTTACCAGAATGATATGACTTCATTTCAGGGAAAAGATGATATTTTGTCATTGCTCATTCATTTGGGCTACCTGGGTTTTGATAACGAGCGGGATGAGGTATTTATTCCGAATCGCGAGATTATGGATGAATTCAGGACATCCACGAAGGGTAGCGAGTGGGTTGATACCTTTGAGTTATTTGAACTTTCCCGGAAGCTTTTGAAGGCAACATGGGAAATGAAACCGGACGTTGTAGCGGAACTTATTGAGAAAGCACATGATCGTGCCGGGAACAAGACATATCACGATGAAACTGCCTTGAGTTATTCCATTCAGCTGGCTTATTATGCAGCGCAGAAATATTATACGACAATTCTTGAGTTGGATTCCGGAAAGGGATATGCAGATATTGTGTATCTTCCTTCGCCTGAATATCCTGATAAACCGGCATTGCTGATTGAATTGAAATATAATAAAACCGCGGATACCGCACTGAATCAAATTAAGCGGCGGGAATATCCGGCAAGACTGGAACATTATAAGGGGAATATATTGCTGGTCGGCATCAATTATGATCCGGAAGCACAGAATATTGATCCTGATTTTAAACATCACAGCTGTGTGATCGAGAAAGTTTGATTAACTGCATATATTTCAGACCCGAACAAGTGGAAGAATGCTTGAGAGAGGTTGTTAATCGGGAAGATTTTCTGTGATCCATTATTAAAAAAAGTGGATATGTGGTAATGCCGGAAAGGAGACGGACGTGAATGGATAAAATGATTGTCGTCGGAAACGATATTTTTGATGAATTTATCAGAGATGACGGTTATTATGTTGATAAAACAGAACTGATTTATGAGCTTGTTGCGAAAAACAGGAACAAAGTGACTTTGTTCACCCGACCGAGACGATTTGGTAAAACGCTTACCATGAGCATGATGGAGAGTTTTTTTGATATTAAAAGAGACAGCGCGGATGTTTTTGCGGGACGAAATATCATGGTGAATCATCCGGATTTTTGTAAAGAATGGATGAATCAATACCCGGTTTTGTTCCTGTCGCTGAAGGATGTGGAGGGACGCAACTTTGAACTGGCTTATGAGATGCTGAAGGCTGTCATTGCCGATCTGTGCAAAAAGCATTCGGTGTTGGCAGATATGAAAAATGTTAACCCGTATGACCGGGAAATTTTTCAGCACCTGCAGGCTCAAACAGCTGACGAGGCAGAAATCAAAAATTTCCTGAAAACCCTCATGCGTATGATGAATGCTGTTTATGGAAAACCGGTTATTCTTCTGATTGATGAGTATGATGTTCCTCTGGCTAAGGCAGAGGAAAGCAGGAACAGGGAATATTACCGGCAGATGCTGGATGTGCTCCGTGGTCTGCTGAGCATTTCGCTGAAAACCAATGAGTACCTTAAGTTTGCTGTGGTGACCGGTTGTCTGAGAATTTCCAAGGAGAGTATCTTTACGGGGGTGAATAATTTTGTCTGCTATTCCGTTGCAAGCAAAAAATTCAGCCAATACTTTGGTTTCACCCGGGAAGAAGTGGCGCAGATGCTGGACGCATTCGGCATGTCGGATAAAATGGAGATGATCCGGCAATGGTATGACGGGTACATTTTCGGGGACACGGAGGTATTTTGTCCGTGGGATGTCGTGAGTTACCTGTCAGCCGTTTTGTATAACGAGGAAGAAGAGCCTCAGAACTTCTGGGCAAATACAAGTTCCAATGCGATTCTGGATGATTTCGTGAATCATGGTAAGATTGACGCCTCTGAGAAATTTGAAATCCTGTTAAACGGCGGAACCATCACGGAGGATATCTGCGAGGAACTGACTTATGACCGGATTGCCGAATCGGAGAAGAATCTGTGGAGCGTCATGCTGATGACAGGGTACGTTTCCAGAGCAGACAAGGCTGTTTCAAAAGGACGGATGAAGCTTCGTATTCCGAACGAGGAGATTGCTGAGATCTTTAAGGATGCGGTGGTGGCAAGATTTGAAAGAACGCTGGATACGGGGGATGTAGATGCATTCATTACCGCAATGTGGGCGAAGGATGAGCAGACGGCGTCAGAAATGCTCAGCAGAATTTTGTGGAATTCCATCAGTTATTTTGACTACGGAGAAGAATATTACCATGGAATGTTGAATGGAATTTTTACATCCCGTGGATTTGCACCGGAATCCAATGACGAAGCCGGACTTGGACGGCTGGATCTGCGCGTGAAGGATCGCAGGAAAAGAGCGTATCTGTTGCTGGAGTTTAAACGTTCTGAAAAAGAGCGGGATCTCGATGCGGATTGCAGTTATGCGATCCGGCAGATTCATGAAAAAGGTTATGATAAAACCATGCCGGAGGGGTATGAGCAACAGCTGCTTTATGGTATTGCCTTTTACGGAAAGAAAGCTAAAGTGAAGTTTGATGCTTGAACGGCACTCCGATTCAATCTCCCACCTCTATAGGTGGTGAGTAAAGAAAGGAAACTTACATAGGTCGCAGGGCTAAAGCCATGCGACATTCAAAAAAAGATCGTTACTTATCGGAACAATATTAAAATAAGAGGTGCAGGATGGGAAAGAAGATATCAGATCATGTAACTTGGGTAGGAAAGATTGATTGGGAATTGAAGCATTTTCATGGTGAGGAACTTTCGACAAACAGAGGATCCGGATATAATTCGTATCTGATCAGGGATCGGAAGGTCGTATTGATGGATACGGTATGGCAGCCTTATGACGCGGAATTTGTGGCGCGTCTGAAGGAGGAGATCGACCTTCGGGATATTGATTATATCGTGATGAATCACAATGAGATCGACCACAGCGGCGCGCTGCCGGAATTGATGCGCGAGATTCCGGATACGCCGATTTACTGTACGAAGAAGGGGGAGGCGATCATTCGAGGTCATTATCATCAGGACTGGAATTTTGTTAATGTAAAGACAAACGATACGCTGGAACTGGGAGAGACGACGCTGACATTTATCGAGGCGCCTATGCTTCATTGGCCGGATACGATGTTTTCCTATCTTTCCGGTGATCAGATTTTATTCTCAAATGACGGTTTTGGACAGCATTTTGCGACGGAAAGTCTTTATAACGATACTGTAGATCAGACAGAACTTTATTATGAGGCGGAGAAGTATTATGTTAATATTCTCAATCTCTACAGCGCTAATGTTGCAAGAAAGATCAAAGAACTCCTCGCAATGAATCTGCCGCTTTCCATGATCGCTCCAAGTCATGGCGTGATCTGGAAGAATGAGCCGGAACAGATTATAAAGAAGTATCTTGAGTGGGCAGATGCTTATCAGGAGGATCAGATTTTGATCGTATATGATACGATGTGGAATTCCACGCGAACGATGGCGGAAGCGGTGGGATATGGAATTCAGAAGGAGGATCCCAAAGTCAAAGTCAGATTGATGAATGCCGCAAAGGACGATAAGAATGATATCCTGACGGAGGTATTCCGTTCCAAAGCGGTACTGGTCGGATCGCCTACGGTGAATTACGGTGTTACTTATGCGATCGGCGGATTGCTGGAAATGATGAAGGGGCTGCGTTTTAAGAATAAAAAAGCAGCATCTTTTGGAAGTTATGGCTGGAGCGGGGAAGCTCCGAAGCAGATTTCGGAAAAATTACAGGAATGCGGATTTGAAATTATATGTGAGCCGTTTAAAACGCTTTGGGTTCCGGATCAGAGCGCAGTGGAGGAATGCAGAAATTACGGGATTGCTTTTGTGGAGGCGCTCAATATCGGATGACATTGGGTGAAATCGCCCGGAATCCAGGACAACGAGTTAAGAGGAGAATCGTTATGAAGAAAAGAACGATCGCGGATCTTATCCTGAATATTCTGATTGTGATTTTTACGGTCATTGGATTGATCAGTATGCTTTCAAACAACAGTTCGGGACAGGGAATGCTTCAATCCGCCGGCTTTAAAAATCTGAAATATTTTACGGTGCTGTCGAATTTATGCTGCGGCGCCGTATCTCTTATTTATCTTATTACGTATGCGATGAACAGACGATCCTCCGGATGGCTGGATTCTCTTCGACTGATGATGGCCTGTGCAGTTGCGATTACATTTTCGGTTGTGGCGTTTATGTTTGGACCGCTGTACGGCTATTCTAAGATGTATCTTGGATCAAATCTGGAATTTCATCTCATAGTTCCGGTTCTTGCGATGATTGATATCTGCATCACGGAAATTTCGGTGCCTTTTGTTACGAATCTGTATTCGGGGATTCCTGAATTTGTCTACGGAACAGGTTATGTTATCAATATTATGGTCAATGGTAAAGGGGAGTGGCCGAAAACCAACGATTTTTACGGATTTATGAATTGGGGATACGGAGTGGCCGCTGTGATCTTTGTTGGAATCATAGTATTGGCAATTGTCTTTTCAGTCGTATTCTGGAGAATCAACCGCAGGATTACTCATATTTCCGCCTGACTTGTTCAGAAATATTTCTTGATTTTTGGAGATTAATATGGTATGATATAGTATAATATTTTTTGAAAGAACCGGAAATGATATTGGCTATGTATCATATTTATGTGTGAGCTATTGGGGAAAAGAGGTTGACAGGTTCAATGAAGATGGGTAAAATGCTACAGAACAGAACAGAACAGAACAGAACAGAACAGAACAGAACAGAACAGAACAGAACAGAGTAATTCTGTCTTTTTTGGGTTTCTATTTGGCGATTAAAGCGCGCATTGCGGAAATATGATTTTCCGAAGTGCGCGCTTTTTTGATTGCAATCGGTTTTTTGTATCACATCATTATAGCGGAACTGCGAAAAGTGATGTGATACAAGGATCCGGTTTTAAAACAGACCGATCCGGGCAGGTGTGTCAACGAAGTGTTTTGACGCCTGTGCCATAATATATCAAAAAGTCCAGCTAATAAATGTCAATAGGTAAAATGAAAAAAGTTGAAAAAAATTGATTTATTTCTTTAGCTAAAAAAGGGCGTACT
>CADBTR010000156.1 GCA_902797675.1 uncultured Lachnospiraceae bacterium | reverse complement strand
CTCTATTTTTGCAAAGACCGCAATAAAGCGATCTCCTTCGCATATCCTTCATCTTCATTCGGCGTTTCCAATATAAACGGCAAATCTCGTAATGCAGGATGGTTGACGATCCGTTCAAAAGTATCTGTTCCAAGATAACCCTTGCCGATTTTTTCATGCCGGTCCTTATGGGTTCCTCTGTCATTCATACTGTCATTCAAATGAACGGCTTTTAATCTGTCCAGTCCGATCACGTTATCAAATTGTTCCAAAACTCCGTCTAAATCATTTACGATATCGTAACCGCCGTCCCATACATGACAGGTATCAAGGCAGACTCCCAATTTACCCTGTAATTTTGGCTGAACAAGATCAATAATCGATTTGATCTCTTCAAAGTTTCGTCCGATCTCACTTCCTTTTCCCGCCATGGTTTCAATCAATACTATGGTGGACTGTTCCCCGCTCATACATTCATTCAGCATCTCTGCCGTAAGTGGAATGGCGTTCTCTGCTCCCTGCCCTACATGAGAGCCCGGATGAAAATTGTAATAATTACCGGGAATATATTCCATTCTTCTCATATCGTCCGCAAACATTTCCTTTGCGAATTGACGAAGCTCCGGTTTTGCCGCGCAGGGATTCATGGTATATGGAGCATGAGCCACGATAGGTCCGAATTTCTGCGCTTCTTTCAATGCAAGAAAACGCTTCGCATCTTCCGGATCGATTTCTTTCGCTTTTCCTCCCCTGGGATTTCTGGTAAAAAATGCAATCGTATTCGCTCCCAGTTCTATCGCATGCTTTCCCATCGCCTCAAATCCTTTTGATGATGAGAGATGATTGCCTATATACATAATGTGTATCCTTTCTGATCATGTGATTTTCCATGACTTTCCATTTGAATGTCGCATGGCTTTAGCCCTGCGACCTACGTAAGTTTCCTTTCTTTACTCACCGCCTATAGAGGTGGGAGATTGAATCGGAGTGCCGTTGAAACACGCATGATATTATACACCACTTTCCCTGTAAGGGCAAGAAAAGTTTACATTTTTTGTTATTTTTGTAAATTTTTCATAGACAATCCTGTTTTTTCGTTGTAAAATGTAGTACGAATGATCTGACAGGATCAATTATTTTTGTGGAGGTTATTATATGAGTATTCATGTTGGAATTTTAGGTTACGGCAACCTGGGACGCGGCGTGGAACTTGCCGTACAGGCGGCAGAAGATATGGAACTTACAGGCATATTTACAAGACGTGATCCGAAAACAGTGCCGGTGGCAGGCAAGGGCGTTTCTGCTTATCATGCAGATTCTTTGTCATCGATGAAAGATAAGATTGATGTTTTGATCATCTGCGGCGGATCTGCTACGGATCTTCCTGTTATGACTCCAAAATATGCCGCTGATTTCAATGTCATCGACAGTTTTGATACCCACGCGCGGGTTCCTGAGCATTTTGCCAACGTAGATAAAGCGGCAAAAGCAAATGGAAAAACAGCTATTATTTCCTGCGGATGGGATCCGGGAATGTTTTCTCTGAACAGGCTGTATTCACACGCGATTTTGCCTGCCGGAAGCACCTATACATTCTGGGGGCGGGGGGTCAGCCAGGGCCATTCTGATGCGATCAGAAGAATCGAAGGTGTAAAAGATGCAAGACAGTACACGGTTCCTGTAGAAGATGCTCTTTGTTCCGTTCGCGCAGGTGAAAATCCGGTGCTTACAACCAGACAGAAGCATACACGCGAGTGTTTTGTTGTTGCAGAGGAAGGTGCTGACCTTGCAAGAATCGAGCAGGAAATCAAAACAATGCCGAATTATTTTGATGAATATGACACAACGGTAACCTTTATTTCCGAAGAAGAATTAAAGAAAAATCACAGTGGTCTTCCTCACGGCGGCTCTGTGATCGTATCCGGAACTACAGGCGCCGAAAATGAACACACCCATGTCATTGAATATAAGCTAACTCTGGATTCCAATCCGGAATTCACCGGTGCGGTTCTCACCGCTTACGCCAGAGCATGTGTCCGCATGAATCAGGATGGCTGCTGCGGCTGCAAAACGCCTTTTGATGTGGCTCCTGCTTTACTTGTTCCGGAAAGCCCGGAAGAGGTAAGAAAACACTTCTTATAAATAAAATATTTATCGTGCAAATGAGTAGGGGCGATTGATCGTGCCCTGCTCTTTTTATAAATTTTTATATAACAATTTCGTAAGAAAAAGCCTGTCTTCGCAACAATTCTGTTGTGAAGACAAGCTTTTCTTTTCATCTAATTGCTTTATGCGATTTTATAAGCTGATTAAGAAAAATAAAGGTTTTCTATTAATTTCCAGCCATCTGTTTTGCAACTTCGTCTGCAAAATTCTCCTGCTTCTTCTCGATTCCCTCTCCTGTCTCAAAACGAACAAATCCTTTGATGGAAAGTGTTGAAGAAGTTGCCTTCTTAACCTGGTCGATATATTGAGCTACAGACTGTTTTCCGTCCTCAGCCTTAACATAAACCTGATCCAGTAAGCAGATTTCTTTCATCTCCTTGTTGATACGACCGTTGATCATACCTTCCTTAACCTTATCCGGCTTTGCAGCTTCCTTCGGATCATTGTTGATCTGAGCCATAAGGATTTCTTTCTCATGAGCAATAAAATCTTCGCTTACTTCTGCTCTACTTGTATATTTTGGATTCAAGGCTGCAATCTGCATTGCTACATTTTTCAATGCTTCCTTGATCTCATCATTGACAACATCAGTGTCTGCTTCCACAAGCACGCCGATTCTTCCGCCGCCATGTACATAAGCAACAACCACGCCGTCAGACTCGATTTTCTGGAATCTTCTGATGGAAAGGTTCTCACCGATCACTGCGATCTGGCTTACCAGTTCTTCTTTTACTGTCTTAGACTGATCCTTGTTCCACTTTTCTTCAGAAAGCGCTTCTACAGTCTTTGCATCGGATGTCATGATCTGCTCTGCTACATCTGCAACAAATGTACGGAATTTCTCGTTCTTTGCGACGAAGTCCGTCTCGGAATTTACTTCAACGATGACAGCTTTCTTATCATCTCTTACCACTGCGAGAACTGTTCCCTCGGCAGCAATTCTTCCGGCTTTCTTTACTGCTGTAGCCTCACCTTTTTCTCTTAATACTTCGATTGCTTTATCAAAATCACCATCGGTCTCAACCAGTGCCTTTTTGCAGTTCATAACGCCTGCTCCGGTCATCTCTCTGAGTTTCTTCACCATTGCTGCTGTGATTTCCATGATTCTGGCCTCCTCTATAATCAATAACTATTTCTTTTATTTCTAAGCGATTTATGCTTCCTCGTCAGCATCTGCGGCAGCAGACTCTGCTTCTGCATCTGATACTTCCTCGCCCTGATTTGCTTCAATGACAGCGTCAGCCATCTTGGAAACGATCAGTTTTACGGCTCTGATGGCATCATCATTACCAGGAATTACATAATCAAGTTCCTCCGGATCACAGTTTGTATCTGCGATACCGATAAGAGGGATTCCCAATGCGTGTGCTTCCTGTACGCAGATTCTCTCCTTCTTAGGATCTACAACGAAGATTGCATCCGGCAATTTCTTCATTTCCTTGATACCGCCGAGATTCTTCTCAAGCTTATCCCATTCTTTCTTTAATTCAATTACTTCTTTCTTAGGAAGTACATCGAAAGTACCGTCTTCAGACATTACTTCGATTTCTTTTAATCTTGCGATTCTGGACTGGATGGTCTTGAAGTTTGTAAGCATACCGCCTAACCATCTCTCATTTACATAATACATACCGCATCTCTCAGCCTCTGTCTTAACAGCGTCCTGAGCCTGCTTCTTTGTACCTACGAAAAGGATTGTGCCGCCTTCTGCAGCCAGATCAGCGACTGCTTTATAAGCCTCGTCAATCTTTCCTACTGACTTCTGCAAGTCGATGATATAGATGCCATTTCTCTCTGTATAGATGTACTCTGCCATCTTAGGATTCCATCTTCTTGTCTGATGTCCGAAATGAACACCTGCCTCTAACAACTGTTTCATTGAAATAACGCTCATTTTCTTACCTCCTGGTTTTTTTATTATTTTCTTCCGCACCTCTCAACTTTCGGGGAAACCCTGAGCCGGCAACCGCCCGAAATCCTGATGCGTGTTTTTTTGCAGTCCTTTCCATATACAAAGTGCATGAAAACGACCGACTTCAAGATTCTACCATATCTTATGAAAAAATGCAAGCATTATCTTGTCAAAATATCCGCGACTTCCTCATAACTCATATGAGCTCTCATCATATATTCTCCGTTTTGCATGGAGCTCTCCAGTCCCCGTTCAATGAGATAATTGTCAAAATTGTCCGCGCTGTCGATAATTTCAAGTGCCTGTAAAAGTTCACTGATCTCCTTAGATCCCATGCCGGATACGATTGTAATCTTTCGCTCTCCCGAATCCCCGAAAGTTGTCTGCGGTTCTTCCACCACAACGGTCTGAGGCTCTGTTACTGCTGTCTCCGGATTTTCCGTCGCTTGTGTCGCTTCTGTTGCCGCTGTTGTTTCTGTTGATTCTGTTGTTTCCAGGATTAACGACTCGTTTGTAGTTTCTTCCTGCATGCTTTCTGTTTGCGCAGAATCTGTTTTTTCATTTTCTCCGTCCGTCTTCGTGCTTTCTTTCCTGAAGGTAGTCTCTGTTTCTTCCTCCCCGAAAATCATGCCCAGCTGTTTTGCTCTGGATATGATTCTCGGATCCGACATTTTATAGGAATACATCATAAACAACAAAACCGTCGCAATGATTAGTCCGACGCCCAGACCTCTCATAAAATATTTTATCTTCATCTTATCAATACCATGCCTTTATTTAAATAATCCTAACACCAGACCGACTTCACCGACTCCAAGATTCAACTCTTTTGCAATCTCAATATCCGTCTTTCCCTGCCGGTAAAGCTGCAAAATCCGCTCCTTGTTATTCGCGCTGCCATTAACTGCCGGTTCTTCCTTTTCTTTCACAGAATCAGAAACCGATGCGGAAACGGTCGATTTTTTCTGATATTGCTCTGTGCGACGGTTTCTTTTCTTGGAAGCTCTGTGACCTTTTGATCCGTTTTCTCTTCCGGAAAAATCGTTCTTTTCTGTTTCCTGTACCCGGTCTGACGCTTTCTCCTGACTCCGGCTGTTTTTTTCTGTTCCTCTGTCTTCTGATTCCGTCGGTATTTTTTCCTCATATTCCGATTTTTGTGCCATCTGATATTCTCTGTCCTCAGCCATCTTCTTTACACTGACCTTTACGGATTCAATATCTCTGACCGTATTCTTTAATGTGGATTCCTTATCGTTCAGCATGTTATACAAAAACATAACTTCATTGTGGTTATCCTCGATATTTTTCAACACATCCTCGGAATAATTTCCCACTGCCAGTATTTTCTGATTTGCAAGTTTATCAAGTTTTGCCTCCGTTTCCTCCAACATTCCATCGGAAATAGAATCCAACTGTGTCCGGAGTTCCTCTCTGATAATATCCTTTGCCATGCCCATCATCGCCTCGCGATTTTCTTCCGGGTCATTTCCTTCTTTTTTTTCTTTTATAAAAAAGCTCAATGCAATCGATGCAATTCCTGTAAAAATCAGGAATAATTCCATGGTTCCCATAATTTCACCTTATATTTTCACATCAAAATTTTTTTGTTCTTTGATTGTCACCGTACCCCTGGTGTTCAGCCTCTTCCTTTTTCTTCCTCCGTCTCCCTCATATTCATTGTTCCCTTTTTCTTTCGCATCCGCGTGATTAGACGGATGTTCAGGATTATCTTTCTGGTTTACATCGCGTATTTTGACCTCAACTTCCTGTTTTACAGTATTCATGGCATTTTCCTGATGAATGAATGTTTTATTGTTCTCATTCTGATTCATGGTTGCCATATCCTGATTTCTCTGAACAACTCCTTGAAATTCCACCGGTCTTATCATGACCATCACCTCCGTCTGCTATGCATGAATGTAGGCGAAGCAACTTTGCTTTAAGCTGCTTCGCCATCTTTTTTTACCAGACACTTGATACGATCTCTCCGTCTTTCTTAGAATAAACACAATGACTTCGGGTATCTTTCAAAATAAGCGATTCCCCTGATATTGTGATCTTTGTTCCTGCAAAAATATCTTTCGTCACTCGTATCTTTGCAAATTCATTTTCTTTCATCAACGCCTGTTTTTCTTCATATTCTGCTTTTAATTCCTTGATCTGGATCTTTCCCATAATGATAGACTGGGTAAACTGACTGATCATCTTTACTTTATCACTCTCTAACGTACCCATTTCCTGCTTCTTCCGAAACAGAGTCACCAGCTGATTCAATTTCTCTATCTCAGCATTTTTGTTGGTAAGCTCCAGTTGAATTTCTTTCATGCGCTCTCTGGTTGCCGGATCAATGCCGACTTCCACCATCGTACTTGCACCAAGCGCAGTGCCGATCGTAGTCGCGTCAATCAGGCTTACGGAAGTAACTACACCTCCTATGATACTTCCACCACGTCCTGAAACGGTGACATCTCCCTTTGCCGCCACATGGCTGTTCATAATGGAATCCGCCGTCACATAACCGTCTACCATAACCGTAGCATTTTCAATAAATTTTGAAACAAGATTTCCTTTTGCCGTAATCAGGCATTTGTACATTCCCTGAATTCCCCTGTGAAGGATCACATCGCCGCCGGCTTCAAGGGTTGCACCCTCTACAACACCGAACACTTCAATATTTCCTTCCGCTTTCAACTTAAATCCTGCCCTTACATTTCCATGTACTACAATGGCACCGTTAAATTGCACATCGCCGGTAGAATTATCTACATCATTCGGGATATCATATACATTTGATACAAAAACTTTATCCCCCTCCAAAGTAGCATAACCATCTACTCTGGTAATTAAGAGAGTTCCGTCCTCCGAAACATCGATATTCTTACCATATTTAAAAGTTACCTTGGCAACCTTCTCCGGTTTTACCTCTTTTCCGTAAACGCTCATGCCGGCAGTTCCCAAATCTGTCGGAGTCATGACTGCCAGAACGTCTCCCCGTCTGACATGAGCAATATTATTTAACTGATGAAAATCAACGGTACCGTCCTCATTTACATGAGGTTTTGCTTTTCTATCCGTATTAAACTTATACGTAATAAAGCCGTCATGCCCCTGTATCGGCTTTACACCGGTGGCGAGCACAATATTTTTAAAGTACTCCGGTTGATCCAAATGTTTTGCAATTGCCTGCTCGGAAATACCATATTCTACTTTGTTATATTCCAGATCCCGTCTGAGTTCATGTTCCGACATCCGGTTTCCACCACCGCTGGGCGGAAAAAAGCGGGCAATCGCATACATCCCGTCCGGTGTGATCTTTAGATCCATATATTCATCATACTCAAGTATCGGTTTCGTCGATACTAAAAACCGAACAGGACCGGAAGCTGCCATTATATTTCGATAAATATCGTTTTTATCAAAATCCTCGACACGATTTCTCTCCAATACCTCTACAATTTCATTCAGTTTTAATTCTTCCCCGCCGGATACGGCAGGATAAAAATTCATATACACCTGACGATTTTCTACATCAAGTGTGAAATAACTGTTTGTGTATTGCATATCCATTCTCCATCCTATATCCTGAAAACATCTCCTGCTTCATTTCCCAAAATTGCTTTCATCTTTCCAAGAGCTTTTGTATGCAGCTGGGAAATTCTTGACTCTGAAACCTCCAGGATCTGACTGATTTCCTTCAAGGTTAAATCGTCATAATAATATAATAAAACGACAGTTCTCTCTTTCTCTGTCAAAGAATCCAATGCATCAATCAACATGCGCTTCAATTCCCGTTTTTCCATAACTTCCTCGGGTTGCTCATAACTGCCTGCTTTTAACGGCTGAACATCTTTTTCTGCGCCTGCCTCCAAAAATTCATCAAGTGAAACCAGATTTGATACTTTTGTCTGCCCCTGCCATGTCATATATTCTTCCGCAGTGATTCCCAGTTCCTTCGCCAGTTCCTCCTCTGTGGGAGTCCTTCCCATCTGTGATTCCAATTTTGTCATTGCAGCATCGATCTTCTTCTGCTTCTGACGAAGTGACCTTGGTATCCAGTCCATCTTACGAATCTGATCCAGGATAGCCCCCCGTATCCTGAGACTTGCATAAGTTTCAAACTTGATTCCTTTTCCATAATCAAATTTATCAATCGCATCGATCAAACCAAAGATCCCATAACCCACCAGGTCATCATATTCAACCGTATAGCCAAGATACATGCTCAACCGACCTGCAACGATTTTCACCAATGAGGCATACTCCAATATGATTTTTTCTCTTAACTGCGGTGTCTTTGACTTGGAATACGCCTCCCACAGCCTCGCTTTTTCTGCATCATTCATCTCTTATTCCTCTCATCTCAGGAATCCTTTTTTTCCGTTTCAGTGTCTCCGGTATTCTCACTTTGATCCGCCTCCGCAACTTCACCATCCGCTTCCATCTCAATTTTTTCCTTCTCGATAACCAGATATTTATCCGCAAGATGCTTTACCACCAATCCGGCAATATAGAAAACGATCAGGACGACTAAAATCACAATCATTGATTTTAATGCGGAATAATGGTTCAATAAAGTGATGATGGAAGCTGCAAGACAGCCGATCAAGGTTATGAGCGCAGGAATATATTTTGTTCTATTCACTGTTTACCTCATTTATATTTCTTTTATTGGTTTTCCGACAGATTTTATGATAAAGGCACCGTTTTCTGATTGAATAATCACTGTTCTTCCATAATTAAGCCCTACATCCTCAGCCAGAATCGGGATACCTTGTTTTTTTAAATTTTCCTTCACAGCGGCGATATTGGACTCACCGATACGGATCATGCTTTTTTTCGCAGCTCCCATATTAAACATATCGGCACCGCCTGCTATTTTTGCAACCAATCGTCTCTTATTTGCCCCTTTTAAAAGCATGAGACGAATCGTCTCCTCAATTCCCGTATCGGCAAATTTGGCAATATTCTGATTATTCGTCATTCTTGTACTGTCCGGTAACATAATATGTGCAAGACCTGTAATTCTGGTGACTTTGTCATAGAGTGCTATTCCGACACAGGACCCAAGTCCCAGCGTAGTCAGGCTGTCCGGATATGCACAGACCTTCAAATCTGCCATTCCCACTTTTATAACTTCACCCATACTAATCCCTACTTATATTCTTTTTATCTGTTACGTCACCCCAGTCCCAGTGAATTTAAGATTACATCATAAGACTCTAATTCCGGAACCAGAATAAAATAGCCATTGATATTTGACTCCTCATTAAAAGTTGTCTCAATAAACAGAACTTTATCTCCGATCTCTCCGAAAGCGATAGCCGGGAGATCCAAGATTGCCCCTGCCATATCCACCTGAAGTGCCGGAACACTTTCCACAATATTCAATCTGGTCAGATCCGAAAGAGCAGAAAGATATGCTCCTGTAATAATGTTCCCGATCTCATTCAATGCCGACAGGTGCATCTCATTAAAATCCTCACCTGCGATCATCGGCGGAACGCCCATATTGACCAGCAGCGAATTTACCAGCAACCTTGCAGAATGAAGATCCAGAACAAATAACATCATGCCGTCGATATCTCCGGACAGCGACAAAAAGATGCCAACCACCGGTGTTTCCTCCGCACCCATATGGGATGCAAGCTCTGAAAATCCCAAAAGCAATACTTTCGGGACTTTCATATCCACTTTAGAGTTAATTAGTTTCGACAGAGCTGTCGCTGCGTTCCCGGCACCGATATTACCGATTTCCCTTAAGACATCATACTGCATGGAACTTAATTCATCTAAACTGAGCTTTGCCATATCACACCCCCGATATTATTATTGCATTTCTATAATACCATTAATATTCAGAAGTGAGATCAGACCACCCTGATTTTTTCCAACCGATGTAATATATTTATTCATCTCATCTTTTCCATCACTGTGAACTTTCTCGATGTCATCTTCTTCCAAAGAAACCACTTCTTTTACAGAATCCACCAGGATTGCAATCTTCTCCTGCTGATCCGGCTTGATCACAATGATCCTCGTCTTGTCCGTATATACATCATCCTCCAGATCAAAACGTTTACGGATACTCATCACCGGTACAATTTCACCACGAAGATTGATTACCCCCTTGAAAAAGCTTTGTACCTTAGGTACTCTCGTTATCTTCTGTAATCTAACGATATTATCAATATATTTGATATCTATTCCATATTGTTCACTGCCAAGATTAACAACAATATACTGATTCGTTAATGTTTCCAACTTATTTGTCTCGTCCATAACTGCACCTCCACTACACTAATGTATTCGCATCAAGGATCAACGCAACTTCACCGTCACCGAGAATCGTGGCTCCGCTGATCACCTTGCTGTTATTATTAATGTATTTTCCGAGAGATTTGATAACGATCTCCTGCTGTCCGATCAGCCGGTCCACAACAAGACCTGCCAGTTTATCACCTTTGCTGATAATGATTACAGTCAGGTTGTTATCCTCATCATCTTCCTTCTCAACCGGCTCTATATCAAGAATACTGTCAAGACGGATGATCGGAATTACGGTACCACGAAGATTGATTACTTCCTTGGACTGAACATACTTGATATCATCTGCGGAGATATCCTCAATCGTCTGAATGGTATCAAGAGAAATCGCATATTTCTCATTGCCAAGTTCTACCATGAGTGCCTGAATGATCGCAAGTGTAAGCGGAAGTCTTACCCTGAAGCAACTTCCCTCTGTAAGTTTTGTCTCTACGTCAATATTACCGCCTAAGGCCTCGATCTTTGTCTTAACCACGTCAAGTCCGACACCTCGTCCGGATACATCGGAAACCACCTTTGCCGTTGAAAAGCTCGGTCGGAACAAAAGATCAATGATATCCTTGTCTGTCATAACCTCTGCCTGCTCCGGCGTGATCGTGCCTTTCTCCAAAGCCTTGTCTCTGACTTTCTCCACATCGATTCCGTTACCGTCATCCTTTACTTCAATGACGACACTGTTTCCATCCTGATATGCGTTAAGGTAAATATTACCAACCGGATCCTTTCCTCTGGCAATACGAACTTCCTCGCTCTCAAGACCATGATCTGCGGAATTCCGAAGCAAATGCATCAACGGATCGCCGATCTCATCGATAACCGTACGATCAAGTTCTGTATCTTCACCGGTAATATAAAGCTTCATCTGCTTATTAAGCTTCTTAGTCAGATCCCGGATCATCTTCGGATACTTCTGGGTAACCGTTTCGATCGGCATCATACGAACCTTCATAACAGACTCATGCAGATTCGTTGTAACTCTTTCAAGATACTCAATCTGCTCGTTAAATGCCTGAGAATTATATCCATCACTGCTGTTACTTGCCGATACAAGACCGTTTTTCGCAATAATAAGCTCACTCACAAGATTGATCAAAACATCAAGTTTTTCAATATCCACTCTGACAGAACGGCTGACAACCGCTTTTCCCGGTTTTGCAGGAGCTTTTTTGCCGGCATCCGCTTTTGCGGGAGCTTTCTCTGTCTTTGCCGTCGCCACGGCAGTTGTCTCTGCTTTCTTTTCTTCCTTCTTTTCAGTCACTGCCTCCGCAGGTGTTTCCTGTGCCTGTTCTTCCGGCTGTTCCTTTGGAACTTCCGTGATCTGAGAACTCTTTACTTCCTTGATCTCTGATACATTCTCAACTGCCTTTGTCACTTTATCAATGGATTCCGCTGAAACACAGATTACACAAAATTCAAAATCAAACTTTTCATCTTCAATATCCTGAGCGGAGGGATCTGATTTGATAACCTCGCCAAGTTCTTCAATTGCTTTAAATACAAGAAATGCTCTGGCTGCTTTCAATACACAGCTCTCATCTACCTTAACATCAATCCTGTATACATTGATCTGCTTGTCTAATGCGTCCTTGATGGCGTTGATCTCAAATTCCTCGAACTTAATATTTTGCTTGACATTTTGATTCGTGGCATCCTTTGGCGCATCAGCCGGTTTTTCTTCAGGCTTTTGTGCCGGTTTTTCCGCTTTCTTCGGAGCAGTTCCTCCGTCTAAGAAAGAATTCAATCTCTTGATAATATCCTCATTATCTTCCGTACCCTCATCAGAAGTCTGCTGGATCGTTGCAAGATAATCCTCCAACGCTTCCAGACAGCTGAATAATATATCCACAAGGTCTGAATTGACAGCGACCTTGCCGTTTCGAATCTCTGAGAACACATTTTCCATCATATGAGTCAGGTGTTGCATTCTCTTGAATCCCATGGTTCCTGCCATTCCTTTTAAGGAATGAGCCGCACGGAAAATCTCATTGATCGTATCTGCGTTTTCCGGTTCTTCTTCAAGAATCAAAAGATGCTGACTTAAGTCCTGTAAATGTTCGGTTGTCTCATCGATAAATATCTCTAAATACTGACTAACGTCCATGGTTTAACACCCCCACGTTTTTAGTTACAGCCTCCGCGATCTTATCCAGGGGCTGTACTTCATCTGATAATTTTGCATCCGCAACAGCCTTGGGCATTCCGTAAACCACGCAACTGGCTTCATCCTGAGAGATTACATAAATATTGTTCGTCTCTCCCAAACCGCCGATTCCCATCGTTCCGTCTGCGCCCATACCGGTCAATACCACACATGTGATCTCATCAAAATCAGAATTCATCAACGATTCATACATGATATTCGCACATGGTCTCAGGCCTTCCCGGTCCGGTTCATCTGTTGTAGCAATCACATAATGAGTTCCTGCTTTCTTCACCCGCATCTGCTTTCCACCGGGCGCGATATATACGCACCCTTTTCTAAGGACATCACCATCAGCAGCTTCCTTTACCTTTACCTGGCTCATCTCATCCAGCCTTACGGCAAGGGAATGTGTAAATCCTTTCGGCATATGCTGAACCAGCACTACCGGCGCATCGATATCCTTCGGCAATTTCGGGATGACTGACTGCAGGGATTTCGGGCCTCCTGTGGAGCACGCCAATGCGATGAGTTTCTTTTTTCCCGTCTTGCTTCCGACATATCGCTTATGCGGTGCAAATGATACATTATACGGTGGTCTGACAGCTATACTATGTCCGGTTCCGGTATCACGAGCAGGCGTAAAAGATCGGGTATGAGAAGTAATTGTACTTCTGCTTCTGCCCGGTTCAGCAGTCTTCGTATCCTGACTCTCAGCAGCAGTTGCCGGAAAAGGAAGTTTTACCGCCAGACACAACATCTGTAATAAACGATTTCTAAATACCGGATCTCTCGCTTCCAGGTAATTTTCAGGCTTTGTGACAAAGTCAAAGGCACCTCTCTCCAATGCAAGAATAGTCTCCTGCGCTCCTTCTTTCGTTAATGTGCTGACCATGATCACACATACCTTGATCCTGTTTTTCTGCAACTGACTCAACAATTCAAGCCCGTTCATCTTCGGCATATTGATATCTAAAATGACCGCATCATACTCCTGATAATGCTTGATCAACAGATCCAACGCCTCTAATCCGTTTGTTGCCAGATCCTTCACTGCAAATCGATTATCTGACTTTATTATATCAGAAATCAGCCTTCTCATAAGTGCAGAGTCATCAACAATTAAAATATTTTTCATTTCAACTATCACCTCCTGTTATTTTCCCCTTATTTTCCGGCAGAGCCTCTTTTTCTCTGTCTGCGTTCCTCGTCAAATATGTATTTGATCAGGGATTCTCTGACTTTTCCGTCAATATTTTTATATTCTACGCGATGTTCGTATTTATCTTTTCTATTTTCCATCGGGTTTGTTTTTACGATCTTTCCGTTCAAACCATAGGTTTTCTTCTCGCTTTCATCATATTGGATCTCGATGACAAGAAAGATCCGGTCACCCACATTTAAGGCTTCCTCTGACATAAAGCGGATTCCTCCGCCGCTGATATCAAGAGCAACGCCTTCTTTATAATCTTCATCCCTGCCAGGCTGATTTTCTGTTTTCTCCCCGTCGGATTCCCCGTTATAATCAAATTCCTGTTGTTCATCCTCAATTTTTCTGTAATAAATCTCCATGGTACAGCCAAGTCTGTAATACTGACGGCGCTGGAATTTCACAAGATCGGTAACCAGTTCGATCACAAGCATATAAATATTTTCTTCTTTAAAACGGTCTACAACAATCACTCTTGCCTGATACAACCCGTTTGTAGTATAAAAACATGCATTAAAACGACCGTTAACCGGAAGCGGAACAATCCGTCCTTTCTCTAACGGCATTGTGATCTTGATCCGATCGTCATCAATGACCTCCGAGACCAGACTGTAAAAAGTCTTTACTTCCGTTTCTTCTCCGTTTTGCTTTGCCTGTCCCGCAGCGGCAGAACGCTGTAACTCTACTTTATTGCCTTCCGTAATAATCTTGCTTACCATATTCGCTCCTCCTATTTCTTACTGTGAAACATTTTCATAATTGCCGCCGCAAGTCCCCGTTTTTCTACGATATCATCCTGTGCAGGTACAGAACCGAGCAAACGCTCCGCAATGTTACTTAAAGCTCTTGCACCATCCGATTCGGGATAAGCAATTGATATGGGTTTTTGCTGCATGATTGATTTCGACATATTGGTATCCCAGGGAACCATTCCAAGAAAATCCAGCTTTAATTTCAAAAACCTTTGCACTACAACCTGCAGCTTATTAAAAAGATTCTGTGCTTCTTCCCTGCTTGATACCCTATTTGCAATCAATTTTACAACCATGTTCTCTCTCATGTCTCCCGCTCTGTTGTTCAGAGTTTTCAACAGCGCATAGGAATCAGTGATTGAAGTAGGTTCCGGAGTGGTTACAAGTAAAACCTCCTCACTGGACAGCACAAATTCGATCACACTGTCCGATATCCCCGCGCCTGTATCGATGATCAAAACATCTGTCATACTCTCCAGTTCTTTTAATTTTTCCACCAGATACATGACCTGTTCCCTTGTCATATTACCCAATCCGTTGATCCCGGAACCACCGGATATAAACCCGATATCACTGGGACCTTTTACAATGACATCCCGGATATCTTTTCCATGAAAAATCACGTCTGATAAATTATATTTCGGCACAGCGCCAAACATTACCTCAATATTTGCCAGTCCGAAATCGGCGTCGAAAATAATAACGTCCTTGCCACGTTTCTTTAACTGTATAGCAAGATTAATGGAAACGCTTGATTTTCCGACTCCACCCTTTCCGCTGGTTACGGTGATGACTCTCGCCCTTTTTGCAGGCACTGTACGCGCTGCCGGTAATGGCGTCATGGATTTTTTATCATCCCGTTCCTGTTGCAGTCCGTTTCGCGCATTGCTCTGCTGCACCAGATTTCTTAATCTTTCTGCCTGATCCATCCCATTAAACCCTCTCTTCTTGTGTAAACTAAGCCAAGTTTCGTCCCATTACATTTTTTGCGATCATCTGAGGATCTATGGTGCTGATATCATCCGGCACCGACTGACCGTCAGCGATATAAGATAATGGTGCACCGGAATATAGTCTCAAATTCAATACATTTCCAAGACATAATGTCTCATCTGTCTTTGTAAATATCAGACTATAATCCTTACCCTTTCCAAATACATCGTTTATTTTCAGTAAATCGCGATATTTTGTGGTTGCACTCAATACAAGATATTCCTCTTTTTCAATAGACTCATCCAATTCACAATCCTCAACCAGATGATAAAGCTCCTCACACTGCTCCTCGTTTTTGTGAGATCTTCCCGCTGTATCAACAAGGATCAGATCATAATTACGGTCGTCTTTTACCGCCTGATTAAATTCTTCCAGCGTATAGATTACCTGAAGAGGTACATCAATAATATTCGCATAGGTTTTCAACTGTTCTACCGCAGCGATACGATAGGTATCCGCTGTGATCAATGCAACCTTTACATTCTTATTCAATTTAAAATGTGCCGCAATTTTAGCGATAGTCGTAGTTTTTCCCACCCCTGTCGGTCCGATAAAAAATACAACTTTCTGATGACCCGAGTTCAGACTGATTTTTTTTGGCTGTCCGATTTTCAAAATGATCTTCTGGTAAATCAACGCAAGGATCGTATCCACATTTGTATCTTTTTTGATGGAAGGCTGGATCTCTGCAATGATCTGGTTGGCATATTTTTCATCCACCTCATTTTCAATCAGCTGTTTATAAATCAGTTTCATGAATTTTAATTTTTCATCTTCTTCCTCTGATTTACGGATTCTTTCCTCCCGCTCTTCTTCTCTGAGACTGTCCACATCTTCGCGCATTTTATTTTCCAAAAGGGATTGAAGATTATTTAACTTTTCTTCAATCGCGCTGGTGGCATGCTGTTCCTCTTCCTCATAGATAATGTTCGGGTTTTTCTTTACCTCTTCATTGATCTCTTTATGAGGAATTCCGCCTGTAACGTATGTTTTCTCTTCAAGAGCCGCTGTGATCTCCACATAATCCTTTTTAAAATATTTCACAAATCCTTTGTGTTTTACCGTTTTCATATTCATGACGACCGCGGCAGTCCCAAGTTCTTCCTTTGCCTTTAAGATTGCTTCCGCCTCAGTTGGCGCCTGAAATTTTTTTATAATCATTTTATATGCTCACCATCCCAACTGACTGTAACTCCACATTCGATTCTATCTCATTGTAGGACACCACAATCAAATCTTTTATATAATCCTGCGTCAGACGCTTAAAGTACATTCTGACGATCGGACTCGTGATGACAATCGGATTTTTACCCATATTCTCCAATTTCTTCACTTCGGACTCCGTCTCTTTGATTAATTTTTGAGACTTCTCCGGATCCAACGCAATGTATGTTCCCTGTTCTGTCTGCTTGACAGAAGCCATGATCTCCTGCTCCGCCGCAGGATCTAACGTCACGACAGAAGTTGTCTCATTCGGCGGGAAATATTTGCTTGATATCGCCCGTTTCAAACTTTGTCTTACATATTCCGTCAAGACATCGGTATCTCTGTTTGTCACTGCGTGATCTGCCAGAGTTTCCAATATAGTAAGCAGATCCCTGATGGAAATTCCTTCCCGCAAAAGATTCTGCAACACTTTCTGGATATCACCGATACTAAGCAGCTTTGGAACAAGTTCCTCCACAAGGGTAGGATTGTTGTCCTTGATATTGTCGATCAAATTCTGAACATCCTGTCTTGTGAGAAGCTCATCGATATGAGTCCGGATCACTTCTGTCAGATGCGTTGCAATGATTGACGGAGGATCCACCACCGTATATCCCAGTGTTTCCGCCCGTTCCCGCTGTCCTTCCGTGATCCAGAGCGCAGGCAGATGGAAGGATGGTTCAAAAGTAGGAATACCTGCGATTTCCTCCTCTACAATTCCCGGATTCATCGCCATATAATGGTCAAACAGGATTTCTCCCTCACTGACCTGGATTCCTTTGATTTTTATAATATATTGATTCGGATTAAGCTGGATATTATCACGCAAACGAATGATCGGAACCACAGTACCAAGTTCCAATGCGATCTGCCGTCGTATCATTACGACACGATCAAGAAGATCACCGCCCTGACTGACATCAGCCAGAGGAATGATTCCATAGCCGAATTCCAGTTCAATGGGATCCACTTGCAATAAAGAGGTAACATTCTCCGGTTTCCGAATCTCATCCGCCTCCGCCTCTGCCGTTGAAACCTCATCTTCAATGCTCTGCACGGCAGCAGCATGCCCCTGTCTTTGTCCGACTATGATTAAAGCAAGTCCAAGTGGGATAAATACCAGACGCGGCAATGGCGTAAAAATGCCCAAAAAGATCAGGACACCGCCTACAATGGTGAGCACTTTCATATTGGCGAACAACTGCGTAAATACCATTCCCGCCATATCTTCATCTTCTTTTGCCGCTTTTGTTACAAGAATACCGGTTGCCAGCGATATTAAAATCGATGGGATCGAACTTACCAGACCATCACCGATGGTAATTACCACATATTTATTGACGGCTTCCATAGCTCCAAGATTTTCTCTTAAGACTCCCATCAGAATACCGCCGATAATATTTACGATTGTGATAATAAGACCGGCTGTTGCATCTCCTTTTACATACTTCGTAGCACCGTCCATGGATCCGAAGAATGCGGATTCTTGCTGAATCTTTTCCCGCCGTTCTTTTGCTTGGGCGTCCGTGATCGCGCCGGTATTCAGATCGGCATCGATCGCCATCTGTTTTCCGGGCATGGCATCCAGGGTAAATCTTGCCGTTACCTCAGCCACACGCTCAGAACCTTTATTGATAACCATAAATTGCACAACAAGGATGATAATAAAAATAACCACGCCGACTACGGGATCATCCTGTCCCACGAACTGACCAAAGGTCAAAACCACCTGTCCGGGATTACCGGTTGTCAGGATCAATCTCGTGGAAGATGCATTCAACGCAATACGAAAAATCGTGGTTAACAAAAGTATGGATGGAAAGGACGACATCTGAAGCGTATCACTGGCGTAAATTGTGTTAAATAAAACGATCAGCGCCACTGAAATATTAACCGCGATCAAAACATCAAGCAGATAATTAGGCATAGGTATGATAAGAAACATGATCGCTGATAATACATATAAGCCAATACCCAGATCTGCTTTTTTCATGATCTTTCCTCTCCTCCGATAACGACAGTTTATTATCTGACTCTAAAGCCATTTTAATTTATTGTCTGATTTCTATCTTTTAAATTATACACATAAGCAAGAACTTCCGCAACTGCCTGATATAATTCCTCCGGTACTTCTTCCCCGATATCAACGCTTTGGTATAACGCTCTCGCCAACGGTCTGTTTTCAACTATCTCAATATGATACTCATTTGCTTTTTCTTTGATTTTCTGCGCCAGATAATTTTCGCCCTTCGCGATCACAATCGGAGCGCTTGCAATCTCTGTGTCATATTGTAAGGCTACCGCAAAATGAGTCGGGTTCGTAATGACAACATCGGCTTTCGGCAACTGCTGCATCATTCTTCGCTGCGAAGCCTGACGCATTCTGGCTTTCTGCTGTGCCTTAACCTTCGGGTCACCTTCCTCATTCTTATATTCGTCTTTTACCTCCTGCTTTGTCATCTTCATATCCTGCTGGAATTTCCAGCGCTGAAAAGCAAAGTCGATAAAACCGATGATCAAATAAATCGCACTGATTTTAATTGCGATATCAAAGATGAATTCTCCAATGGAACCTACTGCCTGAATCAACGTCAGATCATACAGATTCAACAACATCTCACCGATCGCGCCGATCTGACTCAATACAACCCCGATACAGATCGCAACAACCCCGATGGATTTTAACAAATTGATCAGGGACTGCATGGAGAAAATTCGCTTTACACCCTTAATGGGACTTAATTTACTAAGTTTTGGAGCCATGGGCTTTGCCGTCACCATCCACTTGATCTGCAATGCTTCCATCAAAAATGAAATCACCAGAGCAAGCAACAAAAAAGGCAATACGATCAATGCCAATTGTTTTACCATCTCTGTCATCAAAAGCATTGTGGAATTTACATTGATATCTTCTGTATTCTCCGCATAGGTCGGTATCCGTTCATATACGATCCGATACAGCTGCATGAGATTTTCGCCAACACTGCCTATGGTTGTTTTTAAAAAATAAAAACATACAAGAAGTCCGACCGAATTGACAATCTCTTTACTCTTAGCGACATTGCCTTCTTTTCTCGCATCATCTAATTTTTTTCCGGAAGCCGGTTCGGTTTTTTCTCCACCCGGTCCGTCTTTGGCAAATAACTGAAGATTATATTCTAACATATTCTGCTCTCCTGCCGTTATGGCGACAGATTTCTGACAAGTTCCACCACAACCTGCTTCATCTGATCAAAGACATAGGAAGCAATATTCGGCAATGCACCGACTGTGGCGAGCATAACAAAAATTCCCGCAATAATCTTAAGCTGCATACCGATGGAAAACATATGGATCTGTGGTGCTACCTTTGTCATAATACCAAGCACAATATTAGCCAGAAGACTTGCGCCAAAAACAGGAAGCGCAATCCGGAAACCTATGATAAAATAATTTTTTAACAGCTCCGTCACCGTCTGGTACAAATGCATCCTTACATGAATTCCGCCGATAGGAATTGCCGTAAAGGAATCCGTCAATGCAGACAAGAGATACCAATGCATTCCGGAGATGATAAACAACATCAAAAACAGATTCTGATATAATTGTCCGGAAATTGTCAGCTGACTGTTGGTCTGTGGATCAAAAATCGTTGCCATCGACAGACCAATCTCCATATCAATCACATGTCCCGCAAACTGTACAATACTGCTGCACAAAAAAACACCAAATGCAATTAAAGTTCCTGTTATTGCCTCCCTGATGATCAGGCTTGCGTATTCCATGGTAGAATGATACTCATAAGTCTGAGCAGGAAGCACGAGATAGACAAGGAAAGACAGAAACAGCGAGAAAGCAAGCCTAACTCTGTGTGGAACATGAGCCTGTCCAAAAAAAGGAGCAATATACATAAATGAAGTTATACGAACAACAACAAGAAAAAAAGTCTCCAGCTGATATTCCGGAAAAGTAATCTCTAACACTAGATGTAATCTCCAAAGCTACTCCACAGTTCAGTCATAAAATTTACTATGGTATTTAAAATGAACGAGCCAAGCACCAACAGTCCGATAAAGATTGCCAATATTTTCGGGACAAAGGTAAGCGTCTGTTCCTGTATCGATGTTACCGTCTGAAAAATACTGATCACCAGACCGACAATCATAGAAAGCAATAATAACGGTGTCGATGTGACAATGATCGTCCACAACGCATCACTTGCCACATTCATCACTGCCTCGACTGTCACACTCTCATCTCCTTCTTGCTCGATCGTGTAAACGATCTTAAAAATATTACAATTAAACCTTTATTGTTTCCAATAAATTAACAATAATCAAATTCCATCCGTCCGCCAATACAAACAACAGTATCTTAAAAGGCATGGAAATTGTTGTTGGCGGCAACATCATCATACCCATGGACATAAGTACAGACGAAACCACCATATCAATCACAATAAATGGAATATAAATCAAAAATCCAATCCAGAATGCAATCTTTAATTCGTTCAAAATAAACGCAGGAATCACTACATAAATCGGGATATCATCTATGCTCTCCACATCTTCCATCTTTGCAATCTGACACATCTTATCAAGATCCTGCTTATCGCTGATGTTCTTAAGCATAAATTCCCGCAAAGGCTTCACCGCGCTGTTAAACGCTTCCTGCTGTGATATCTCGTTATTACTCAACGGAATATAGGCATCTTCATACATTCTATTAAACACAGGCGCCATAATAAAAATCGTCAAAAATAATGAAATTCCAACAAGAACCTGATTAGGGGGCGCACTTTGCGTATTCAACGCAGCTCTGGTAAAGTGCATCACAATCAGAATCCTTGTAAATGATGTCAGCATGATCAGCAGAGACGGACATAACGCCAGAATTGTCAAAACAATAACAATCTGCAATGCTTCGCTGACACCTGTATCTCCGGTCGTGGAAATATCAATTCCAAACAGAGAATCTGAATCATCATCTAAAACAGAATCCGAGGTTTCCCCTCTGTTACTGATATCTGTCGCATAGGCTTCAGAGCATAACGCCATGGAAACGCAGAAGAACAGACATAACCCAAAAAACAATTTCAATAATTTTTTTCTCATTTCTCTATTCTCCGTCATGGGTTTGTCTCTTTTTAATCTTTTCAAATAACTGACTGAATGGTTCCATCATGTTCGCAGTGGTCGAATCCGGAATCACGAGCTCCGCCCCGTCAATCTCATCAATTTTCTCGATGTGATCTTTTGTGACCGCGAGTAAATAATAGTGCTTGCCAACCCTGAGTATCTCCAGATACTTTGTGGTGCTGACCCGTTGTACCTCGATCACTTCCATGTTTCCTTTCCCGATCCTTCCCTTTTGAAAATTCCCGATCCAGACAGTTGTAAAATAGCATGCCGCCAAAACCAACATAAAAACAACAATCGAGACAATCAACCGGACAAAAGCCTCCGGACCCGCTGCGAAAAGAATATTCATATCAGCCTACTGCCTTCTTAACAGCTTCCAATACACGGTCTGCCTGAAACGGCTTCACAATAAAGTCTTTTGCTCCCGATTGAATGGATTCAATAACCATTGCCTGCTGACCCATGGCTGAGCACATAATTACAGTTGCACCAGGATCCTGCTCTTTGATTTTCTTCAAAGCCTGAATGCCATCCATCTCCGGCATCGTGATATCCATCATAACAAGATCAGGCTTTGTCTCGGCATACTTTTCTACGGCAACTTTGCCGTTTTCAGCCTCTCCGGCTATATTATAGCCGTTCTTTGTCAAAATATCCTTAATCATCATCCTCATGAACGCAGCGTCGTCACAAATTAAAATATTCTTCGCCATATTATCTTTCTCCTCTAAATAACGATAATTTATTATCTGAACAAGTACGGTCAAATCAATTGCCGGACCATACCTATCGGATAATCTCAGTTACTCTCACACCAAAACTTTCTTCGATCACTACGACCTCACCTTTCGCCACATACTTGCCATTGACAAGTACATCGATCGGTTCGCCCGCAATCTTGTTTAACTCAATGATCGTGCCCGGTGAAAATTCAAGAATATCCTGAATAGATTTGCTTGTTCTTCCAAGCTCGACTGTGACCTCCAAAGGAACATCCATAATCAGATTAATATTTTCCTTTTGATTGACTGCCACAATATCCGGGCTGAAAGTCTGAAACTGTGCCTGCTGAACACTAATATTCTGCATTGGGGCTCCCTGCATCATCGGCATTCCCTGCATTGCCATACCCTGTTGCATCGGCATTCCCTGCATTGCCATACCCTGTTGCATTGGCATGCCCTGCTGCATTGGCATTCCCTGCATCGGCATGCCATACCCGGTCATATTCGGGTCAACAGCCGACTGCTGTTCCGGTTGTTGCATAACTGGCTGCGGTGCAGGTGCTGATTGTGGAGCCGATGCTGCCGGTATCGGCTCCTGTGCCATGACATCCAGTGCCGGCTCATCTTCATCGCCAACACCAAATTTATTACAAAGAGTTTTACAAAACTCTACAGGGTACAATTGCATAATTTCACTGTCAACCAAATCGCCGACAGTCATCTTAAAAGAAATCTTGACAAACTCTCCTTTCAGGAATTCGGAAAGTGACCCTTCATCCACCACTTCATTCAGATCAATGACATTCGCAGTCGGTGGACTGATATCGATCTTGATGCCAAGCATAGATGACAAAGAAGTCGAAGACGACCCCATCATCTGATTCATTGCCTCGCAAATAGCGCTCAAATGCAACTCTCCCAATTCGTTGCTGACATTCTTTCCATCGCCACCCATCATCAGATCCGCAATGATTTTCACATCCGTATCCTTTAAAATCAGGACATTATTTCCATTGATTCCCTCTTTATACGAAATTTGAATGAATACACATGGTCGGTCATATTTATCAACCAAATCCTGCCAATTTGAAAATTCAACCTTGGGAGTGGTTATATCCACCTTTTGATTAACCAATGAAGAGAGTGTTGTTGCGGCAGTACCCATGCTGATATTACCAATCTCCCCCATCGTATCTTTTTGCAACGGGGATAGAGAATCTTCAATCGGTGTCGATGTACTGTCTGTTCCCGAAGATGAACTGTCTTCGTCATCAGATCCCATGCCACTCAATAATGCATTAATCTCTTCCTGCGATAGCATTCCGTCCATTGTCTATTCCTCCCTAATAACAGATGTTATTCTAACTGCGTAATTATCACTTGATGAACCCGGCAAGGCTTTAAACTTCTTAATATTGCCAACATATACCGTCAGTTCTTTATCTATATTGGAATCCAACCTTATCAAATCTCCCGGCATCAGATTTACAAACTCTGCAACCGACATGGTGCTCTCACCCAAAATTGCCTTGATTGGAATTTCCGCTCTGGAAATCAATGTTTCAATTGCTTCCTCATAACTTCCGTCTTCTTTGCTCTGCATCGTTGAATACCAATATTTGATATTCAGTTTGTCAATCACATTCTCCAAAGTCGCATACGGAAGACAGATATTCATCAGACCTTCCACATCACCGATTTTTAAATTGATGGTAACGATCGCCGTCATCTCCTGTGGGGAGATAACCTGAGCAAATTGCGGATTCGTCTCAATCCTCTCCAATCTCGGATTGACATCACCTACATTCTTCCATGGATCGCGAAGCAATTCCACACAGACATTCATAATCCTCTCGATAATCGTGATCTCTATCTCCGAAAATTCCCTTCGTTTCTCAATCGCGACTCCCTCGCCGCCAAGCAATCTATCCACAATGCAGTAACCTAAATTCGTTGCCAGTTCGATTACAATACTGCCGGGTAAAGGTGAAAAATTCACAATACTAAGCAATACCGGATTCGATAAAGAATTGGAAAATTCCGAATATGTAACCGCCTCTGCATTTAATACATCAACTTGAACGCTCTTTCTGAAATAAGCAGGAAGATTCGTATAAAGAAGTCTGCCGTAGTGTTCAAAGATGCTTTCCAAGGTTCTCAAATGTTCCTTTGAAAATTTGGAAGGTCTCTTGAAATCATAGAGTTTAACATCTACAGTAGTTTCTTCCTTGAGATCTGTCGTATCGAGTTCTCCCGAACTATATGCATTTAACAGTTTATCTATTTCTTCCTGCGAAAGAATCTCGCTCACTGGTTTTCACCTCCGACCACATTTATAGTTATTGCGTAATAAAATCTCCAAAGCCGACACTGTATATAAATGTGGAATTATTATACATTTCCCGTAAAGTATCCCTTACTTCTTCGCCGATCGCTTCCTTGTTGTTGATCACTTCCTCGACGGTATACTTGCTGACAACACTGTTGATTTTTGTTCTCATCAATTCCTCATAATCCATCAGTTTACCTTTATATTTCTTAAAGTCTTCATTTGACTTATCGAGCGTCAGCGTCAGCTTAAAAACAGCCATATGGCTCTGTCCGTCAGTCCCCGGATTCAATGTAACGGTAAATTTTTCGGCAAAAGTAAAGATATCGGTATTATCAATACTGATTTCTCCTTCCTCCGTATGCTGTTTTTCTCCTTCTTTTTCCAGATCAATCGCCGCAGCAACTTTCTTTACTAAAGCATTGGAGTTATTCATTGCCGGTACCACAGCAAATACTATTATAGCTGTCAAAGCAAGATTTGTCACTAGCAAAATCAGTAAAATTATATTAAAAATGCCTTTTTTCATGAAAATGTAACCTCCGACTATCCGATGAATCAATGTAAAGAAGCATCGGAGCTGTATTCATTAAAGATCCTGATCTCAACACGTCTGTTTTGTGCCCGGCCCTCTGCCGTATCGTTTGACGCAACCGGATCTGTCTCGCCACGTCCCATGCAGCCCATGGTTGTAACATCCATACCCTTATTATCTCTTAAATAACGATAAATCGAATATGCTCTGCCCTGAGACAGTTCCATATTGTCAGAATACTTCGTATTACTGGAAGACTGAGGAACCGTATCGGTATGACCGATAATCTGAATATCACTCTTATCATACGTTGCGAGAATATCTCCGATCTTACTGATAAAATCGTAAGATGATTCCTTAATGCCCGCGCTTCCCGAATCAAAAAGCAAAGAGCCGTTTAATGTCAGCATAACATATTGCGTTTCCACCTGAATATCAACTTCGCCGTTACCCATGCCCTGGGATTGTAACTCGGATTCTATCTCTTCAGCCATTGCTTCCGAAGCTTCCAGCATCTGCTGTTCTTTTTTTTCCTCATATTCCGCTTCCGTCTCTTCTATCTTCTGGTTCATCTCATCCTGGCTCTGCCCCATGGTCTGATAATAATCATTCAATTCCGTCAGCTGGCTGACACCGCTGGAAATCAGGGCACCGTCAGTAAAAGAGGAGCCACCGCCCTCAAATATACTAAAAGTAGTTTGAAGAGATGCCACTACTTCTTCAAATTTCTTTGCATCCACACTGGACATTGAGAACAGCAACACGAAGAAACACAACAGCAAATTCATCAAATCACTAAAAGTCGCCATCCACGCCGGTGAACCGCCGCCACCGCCTTCTTCTTTCTTCTTTCTAGCCATGATTACTCACCGCCCTCATTCTGTTCATTCATTGCCTCTCTTGCGGACGGAGACAGGAAGGACTTCAATTTTTCTTCGATTACTCTCGGATTTTCTCCGGCCTGAATCGATAAAAGGCCTTCGATCATGACGGATTTAGCTTCCACTTCAATGCTGTTATCTACCTTCAACTTGGAAGAAACAGGAGTTGCTATCCAGTTTGCGATTACAGATCCATAGAAAGTTGTGATCAACGCCACCGCCATGGAAGGACCGATGGTCGTCGGGTCATCCAATGTTTTCAACATGTTTACCAGACCGATCAAGGTTCCGATCATTCCCCATGCAGGACCTAACGCCGCCCATGTATCCCAGAATCCGATTACCTTCCCATGCCTTGCCTCCAGGCAGTCAAGTTCTGTTTCCATGATTCCCTTGATCAGATCCGGATCTGTACCGTCAACAATTAAGAGGATTCCTTTCTTCATAAACGGATCTTCGATCTGCTGTGCCGCCTCTTCCAGAGCAAGTAAGCCTTCTTTTCG
>CADBTR010000155.1 GCA_902797675.1 uncultured Lachnospiraceae bacterium | reverse complement strand
CAGATGTCCCGAAGCCACCCATGTCTGCGGATTCATAAGGATTGCGCAATCCACACCTACATTATAAGGATTCTCCTGAATAAACTTCTGCCACCATGCCTTTTTTACATTATTCTTAAGCTCTACGCCAAGATTTCCGTAATCCCATGTATTGGCAAGACCGCCGTAAATCTCGGATCCCGGATATACAAATCCTCTTGACTTCGCCAAAGCTACGATTTTCTCCAATGTTTTTTCCATGCTTTCATTCTCCTTCATCTTCTTTCCTCGGGCTGATTGCCGTCAGACATAAGAAAGATTATAAATCATAGCCTCTGTATTTTCAAGCCTTTTCGGAAAAAATTTCCCTGTCTAAAAGCTGATTTCTTTCAGACAGTTGTCTCCATTTCCGCCCAATACATCAGATAACTGATATACCCTGAGACCTCCCTGAAAAAATACATAGAGATAATCTCCGTTGTAAGCACCTCTGACGCCGTCCCCGGTCCATGACCAGCTGTCCTGCCGGCTTAAAGAAATATTTGCGCATTCTTTGATCACGCCATCCTGATAAGATAAGACAACATAGGCAGTCTCTATTCCATCCGGCACGGATTTTCTCACATCGAATCCGAAGATCTGTTTTTTCTTATCATACAGGATTGCCTTGTGATTATCTGCCGCCTCGGAATAATAAGAATTTTCATAATGCAAAACGGCAAGTTCTTTCATATCCTCCGGATCCGTTGTATCAAACAACGATACTTTCACCTGATTGTACTCGTCATAACCAAGTCCCAATACATGGGTATCATCCAATATTTCCAGATAAGAAGAATATCCCGGGATTTCAAGATATCCAAGGATCTTTGGATTCGCAGGATCCGAAAGGTCAACGCAAAACAGCGGATCCGTCTGTCTGTAGGTTACAAAGTAAGCGATATCACCGTCAAATCTGGCAGAATAGATTCTCTCATCTTCTGCGATCTGACCAAGCTTTGCAATGCAGTTTAATTCCTCATCCAGTACATAAATGCTGTTGCTCTCCTCATAAGTATAATTATCCCAGTTTTCTTCCGTTACCACGGTTCTTAAATATCCCTGATATTCATCCATGGAAAATTGATCATTTAAGTATCCCTTGATCTTCGTGCAGTTCTGATAATGGAATTCTCCGTCCGTGACGCCGACTTTCACAATGCAACTTCTGGTCTCATCGAAATTTCCGTATAATTCGGCATACAGGTACATATTATCCGCCGACATATAAAGTTCCGGATATCCTCCCGCTGCATATGTATACACATCAGCGATATCTCCCTCAACATCCAGATCGAGAGTGGCAAGCGTCGTATAGCTTTCATATTGATTTTGTTCCATCAGATATACATTTGCTGCCGGAACTTCCGCTCCGTTTACACAAGCCGGAATCCTGTCTTTCTCACTGTAATCAATGTCTCTCTGGTTGACGATATACAGCAGATTTCCCTGTAACCGGCTCTCCACCAGATCACCGTCATAGAGATAGTAAGATAATAATTCCGGAGCCGTCTTATCACTGACGTCAATGATCGCCACACACCCCTGATCTTTCGGGTATTCTTCCTCTGTCTCGTCTTTCGACTCTTCCTGTGTTTCCTCTTCCCGGCTTTCTTCCTGCGTTTCCTCTTCCCGGCTTTCTTCCTGCGTTTCCTCCTGTGCGTCTTCTAAGACCGCCGATTTGATCTGCACACCGTCATTTAAATCATTATAATAAACCGGTCCGTACCAGTAATAATCCGCCGTTTCCATCGTGATCACAAGATAATCCTGATAAAGATAACACTCATCGGATACCGTTACATCTGATACCGTTCTTCCCCAGTCGATCTCCCCGGAGAAAGATTCCAGATCCGTTGAAGACAACACTTCCGTATCTGTGCCGTCAGCCTTTACGATTTCAAGTTCTGTCCCTTCATCTCCATTTTTCAGATAATACAGATATTCCCCGTCCTGCTTCAAAAGGTCGGCTTCATCGATTCCCTCTGTCCGCACATTTGTTCCGGAATAATCCTGCCCGCTCTCCGATTCCTGATATTGATCAACCTTATTTTCGGACAACTTCGGTACGGAAGCAATATTTTTATTCGCAATACCGGAAGTCCCCGCGTCTGTCGACTCTGCCACTGCCATATCATCCATGCTGTTTATAGCCAGACCTTTATATGCCGACTGATAACTTCTTCTTCCCGTTACCGCATCCGCGATTTTCTGCGCTGCCTCTCTTAATTTTTGCTTTCTGTAAAGTACGTCATAACTTGAGAGTGTTTCTACTTTTTCCGGTGAAATATCCGCATCTTCTTTGCTGTCTTTTTCAGAATCATTTTCTTTTTCATTCTGTTCTCCGGTCTTTGTATCTGATTTCTTTTCTTTCTGCTTTTGTGTCTGTTCTTCCGTATCTTTCTCTGCCTGCTGCAGCGTTCCTTCATTAAAATTCTGCCATGCAAATACGCCGGTTCCGATACAGATTCCCGCCACGGCAATTCCCGCAACACCTGTCATCCATCGTTTTCTGCTGTGCTCTTTCCTGCTCTTTTCCTTAATCTCCTGCCGTCTTATAGTCTCCATAATATGCTCCGGCTGCAGCGATTCCGGCACTGACACTTCTCCTGGCTTTTCTGTCATATTCTGTATATTTTCATAATTTTCCCGTATGTTATCTTTTTCTTCCACGCTCATATTGAAACCTCCATTTGTTCTCTCATTTTATCCAGACTTCTCTTTAATCTGGAACGCACGGTTGTCGGATTCATCCTAAGAATCTCACCGATCTCCCGACTTTTATATCCGCCGAAAACAGCCAGTGACACTAACGTTCTCTCCTCCGCTTTCAGTGTGCGGAATGCCTGCTTCGCGTCCATCGCCTCCGCATGAAATTCCATGGATTCATCGCTCCACTCTTTTCCAAGAAATACCCCTGCCAGTTCCTCCTCCAGATCCAGCGGAATCTCTCTCCTGTTTTTTACAGCAATTCGCAAGGATCGTAAAAGACCAGCTCTTGAATTTCTCCGGTTCCCGCAATTTTTTAATCTGTTTCCAGATGAGGAATACCGCCTCCGATACGGTATCTTCCGCTTCTCTCTCATTTCCCATCATAAAACAGCCGAATTTAAAAAGATCTTGATAAATCTCCCGGTATAGCTTTTCAAAAGCCTCCTGATCTCCTGCTTTTACCCGTTCCACCAACGCAACGTCAATTTTCATAATTCCTCCTTTCACCTTATAAGAGTCCTCACTCTCAAAAAGTGTTGCAAAAAAGTCGGAAAAATTTTCCGACTCTTTACAAAAAGTTCTTTAACAACTCCAGACTATGAAATTGTTTCTCTACATGTTCCGCCAGAAAGCGGTTCATTACCATTTCAAGTTCCCGCAATACCGGATCCGTGACGCGAAAATTAAACAGCTTTCCCACCGGCGTAGTGATAATATACTGCATCGTATAGATCGTTGAGGTTTCAAGACTGATCTCGTCCATGCCCGCACATTTCTCACATACCAGACCGGATAAACTTTGACTGTACGCCGCTAAATGTTCTTTACCATGACACTTCATACATTCAAAAACATTGGGATATTCTCCGTGAAATGTCAACATTTTCAACTCAAAAATCCTTCTTACCAACCGGTTATCCAGACTTTCGCTCTCCAATGCCCGAAGCGCCTGATAGAGCAGCAGCAGTTCATTTTTTGCTCCGTAATTCTCCATTCCAAAGTATTCCGCAAATTCCAGAAAATAAAATCCGTAATAAACCGCTCTCATATCATTTGTTACTTCTTCAAAATAATTTGTTATTTTTAATGATACAAGATTGTATGCGCTTTTTCCTTCATAAAGGGTAAATTCACCAAAGGCAAAAGGTCTGGTTCCGGCCAGAAACTGGCTTTTTGCTCTTTTTGCGCCCTTGGCGAAAACAGTGATCTTTCCTCTTTCTTTTGTCAGCAAAACCAGCCGCTTGTCATATTCATTCGCGGGCGCCGCCAGCAATACGATACCGGTCAGCGTGATTTCTCCTGTCATGTCGCTTCCCCCGGATCTTTATATTTCCTTCTGATCGTAGCCGAAATTCTTTAACTGAACATCGCTGTCGCGCCATTCCTTGCGCACTTTCACCCAAAGTTTCAGATTGATCTTCACTTCCATCATTTTTTCGATCTCAATTCTTGCCTGGGTACCGATTTTTTTCAACATCTGTCCCTGTTTTCCTATGATGATTCCTTTGTGAGACTCCCGCTCGCAGACGATAGTCGCATCAATATCAATAATATCGTTGGACGGTCGCTCTTTCATTGAATCAATGTAAACGGCGATTCCATGAGGGATCTCATCATTTAAGATCCGAAGGGCTTTTTCCCGTATCAATTCCGCCACGATCTGGCGCATGGGCTGATCCGTCACCGTATCTTCATCATAAAACATCGGACCGTAAGGAAGATAGCGATAAAGCGTGTCGATCACATCCTCCGTATTGGTTCCCTTCAGGGCGGAAACCGGTATGATCTCCGCAAAATGATAGATTTTCCGGTATGCGTCGATAAATGTGAGGATCTCTTCTTTTTTGACCGTATCCACCTTGTTGATCACAAGAATCACCGGCGTATCTACCTTTTCCAGTTGTTCCGCAATATGACGTTCTCCCTGACCGATAAACGTAGTCGGCTCTACAAGCCAGAGAATCACATCCACCTCTTTTAAGGTATGCTCCGCCACATTTACCATATATTCACCCAGCTTATTCTTTGCCTTGTGAATGCCCGGCGTATCGAGAAAAACGATCTGCCCTCTCTCATCGGTATAAACCGTCTGTATCTTATTTCTCGTAGTCTGGGGTTTATTGGAGGTGATCGCAATCTTCTGCCCGATCAGCCGGTTCATTAACGTTGACTTTCCCACATTCGGTCTGCCGATCAATGTGGCAAATCCTGATTTCTTCTGTTCTTCCATAAATGCTCCCTGTATTAAAATAATTCCCGGATTTCCCCGAACAATTCTTTGCTCTCCTCAATCTTATCTTTGTTTCCAACAGTACAGATATAATCCTGTGACAGGACTGCCTCCATGATCGGCGCTAAGCTTCTTACTTTTTCCACGGTCAGAGTGAGAATATCTTCCCTGTCTTTCGTGACCTCCTCATAGGTGATCCCCGAAATATATGCCGCAAAAGACCGTTTTCCCTGCGCCGCCGGAGTTTTCGGCGTATCTTTTCCGCTGATGGTACCGATGATGAATTTTAACAATTCCCGGTCATCCGCCGTAAAATTCCGCAAATATTCCGGAATTCCATTAAAGATCTCATTCGTCTTTCCCACATTCGGATCCCGGTATGACACAAATACCACATTTCCGCTGGTCTTTCCGTAACTGCTCATCACGCCGTAGGCACCGCCCTTGACGCGCACATGATTCCAGAGATAATCATAATCCAGAATATTCTTTAAAGTTTCCATGGCTCCGGAATATTCGTAACCGGCCTGTTTAAAATTACCTGCCCTCGCCACATAGGATACCGCCGCAGGAATCCGGAAGGCTTCATTTTTCTTCTCCAATACGATCGGCTTTTTTTCTTCCTCACAGCTCGTATCGGACAAGGCGTCCAAAAATTGACCGAATTCTTTCGTCATTAACTCATAGCCCTCTTCGTCCGCAGTAAAGCTCATCACCAGATTCTTTTTGGAGAATAAAAGCTCTGAAAGTTCCTCTAATGCGGATACTACTTCTTTTCCCCGCTCCTCAAAATGGTCGGTCAATTCCTCCAAAAAGCGATAGAAATCAATACCGGAGGTCTGTTCCTTTAAATATCCCGCCTCCGTAAGATAAGAACCTGCTCTTGAAGCCGCCGTCAGGGAACCGGAGGACATAAGCCGCACTTTGAGCTTTGATTTCTGCTCCCCGATGATCTCCGATAGTCTCTTGGTGTCTGTAAATTTCGTATGGCGAAGGATCTCCGTCATAAGATCAAAAGCAGATTTCATCTCATGATAAAAGACTTTGATATTATTCTCGAACATCAATACCGATCCGCCGTCTTTCTTGCCATAGATCACAAAATCATTATAAAAGCCGCCGCTGTGAAGATTGATCTGATTATTTAAATCCACATATTTGTAATGCTCCGTATCCAGATCGGCAAGTACCATCTTCAAGATGCCAAGATAAGGGATCAGTCTGTCCGGTATGCTATCTGCACAAAAAGCGGCGTTGATATAAGCGATCTTATTGCTGTTCAGATTGCTGAATATGATTTTTGCTCCGTTTAAATTCCGTTCGTCAATATTGAATTTTTGCGGAAGTTTATCGATATCTTCCAGCTTTAATAACGGAATCGTCTCCAATTCCTCCGGAGTGGACGGCTCGCTTTGATATTTTTTCAATTCTTTGGTTTTTCGCACCAGTTCTTCCCGCTCCTGAAGGGATAATGTATTTTTAAATTTTTCTAATTTCTCCCCGGTCTTTTTCTCTTTCTCCCGGGCAAGCCCTTTCTTCGGTTTTAAAGTCAGGATTACTTTATGAGGATTCTCCAGAAGATATTTGCGGATCAGCTGTTCAAAATAATCCGTATCTGTCCGCTCATTCAATTCCCGGAATGTCTGATCCGCGTTGATATGCAGGAAAGGCTCATTTTTATCATATAACCAGCTGTCCAGCATATCGATTCCGTAAAAAAGACCCTTCGGATAGGAACCGAAATCCGCCTCCCGATATTGAAATTCAAAGACATTCAATGCCGCCTTTAAAGTATCTTTCGGGATTCCTTTTTCCGCCACGCTGCATAAGGTATCATAGATCACCTGTTCAAATGCTTCCGTTTTTCCCTCCGGCGCCCCTTTTGCGATCACTTCAAAGCTGTGCTGTTTAATCCCTGCGGAAAAACCGCCGGATATCTCTGTTCCGATACCGGCATCTAAAAGCGCCTGCCGCACGAATGCCCCCGGCATGGAGATCAATGCATAATCCACCACCCGCATCGCATAATATTCCAGCCTGTCGGAATAATCTCCTGCTGTGACGGAATAGGCGTAGATCGTCTGATCTTTTTCCTCCTCTTCATCCCCCAGCGGATATTCTTCCTCCACATAATGAGTTTCGGTAAACGGTTCCTGCACCGCGATTTCAGAATTTACAGTAATCTGTTCAAAATTGCTTAAATACTCCTCATCAATCCGGTTCAGATATTCTTCCATATCCATATCCCCGTAAAGATATAGATACGAATTGCATGGATGATAATATTTTCTGTGAAAATCCAAAAATTCCTCATACGTGAGATCCGGTATAAATTCCGGATCTCCCCCGGATTCAAAGCCGTAGCAGGTGTCCGGAAACATTTCTCTGGACATCACCCGCTCCAGTACGCTGTCCGGCGTAGAGAGCGCGCCCTTCATCTCATTGTATACAACACCGTTATAGCATAATTTTCCATCCGGTTCATCCAGTTCGTAACTCCAGCCTTCCTGCTTAAAGATTTCCTCTTTCCTGTAGATATTCGGATAAAAGACGGCATCCAGATAGACATTCACAAGGTTTCTGAAATCCTTGTCATTACAGCTTGCCACCGGAAAAATCGTTTTATCCGGATAGGTCATGGCATTTAAAAAGGTATTCAGAGAACCTTTCACCAGTTCCACAAAGGGATCCTTCGGCGGATATTTCTTAGAACCGCACAGCACCGTATGCTCAATGATATGCGCAACGCCGGTATCATTTGCCGGTGGCGTGCGGAATCCGATATTAAAAACTTTATTTTTGTCATCATTTTGAAGCAGCGCCACATAGGCACCGCTTTTTTTATGACGCAGAAGATATCCCTCCGATCCCAGAACTTCCAACGTCTCTTTTTTGATCAATTCATATGCCGGTATTTGTTCCAATGTGATCATGCATTTCCTCCTCTAAAATAATAATCCTTTCTGCATACTCCAAGCGCATGCCTTACCAGTTCGTATGTGACGGAAGCCATATGCTCCGGGCTTTCTTTTTCATCATAAAACAGCCAGCGGGTAAGAATTCCGATACATCCGGTCATGCAAAAATTCAGGGTATATTTAAAATCTTCCTCAATTCCCGGATAATGTTTTTTTAACTGCGCCGTCACAAGCCCGGATATCTTTTTCTTCACACCATACAGGAAATTGGCATCCCCATGTTTTCCCATCAAAGCACGAAAGATATCCTTATTTTTCCCGATCACGGTATAAAAATCCTCTAAAAATTGAAAATTATTCTTTTTTTCTATGCTGCTGTGGTTTTCCAGAACATCATTGATCTCCTGAAATAATTGTTGTTCCACTTCGTTCATCAGGTTATAAATATCCGAATAATGCAAGTAAAATGTGGATCGGTTAACATGAGCCGTCTGCACCAATTCTTTTACGGAAATCTCATTGATGCTCTTTTCTTCCAGTAAAATCGCAAGTCCCTTTTTCAATGATTCTTTTGTTCTTCTGATTCGCCTATCAACCTTTTCTTCCATTGTAATATTCCTCCACTTTCTTTACGGCAGGTATTTTCCATACAACTCAAAATCATCATAAATGACATACCACCTGTTTTCTGCTCCGGCAGTTAATGCCACATAATGATGATCGCCCTTCGTTGCATAACTGACGAGACAATTTCTTGCCTCCTGTGTATATCCTGTCTTACCGGCATTAATAATTACATTTTCCACCTCATTCCCGTACATTCTTCCAAACATTGTGCTGGTCAGCAAGATACCCTCCGGATTGGACGCTAACGGTGCTGTAGTGTACTGATATGTTGACAACACCTCCCTGCAGGTATCATTTTCCATGGCATACGCCAGAATCATCGCCATTTCCACAGGCGTCGTATACTGACTCAGATCATGAAGACCGGATGCATTGACAAAATGCGTATTTTTCAATCCAAGTTCCTGACATTTCTCATTCATCAATCCGGCAAAGGCTTCCTCTGATCCCGCGGTCATGATCGCCAGTCCCACTGCGGCGTCCGCTCCCGACGGCAGGATCAGACCATACAGCATATCTCTGGCTGTAACGGTATCTCCGGCTGCGAATCCGGCTCTCGACGCCTCTTCGATTACCAGCGGATCCACGATGTCCTGCGTCATGGTAAAAGTCTGCTGCAAATCTGTCAAATGTTCTACAGCGACAATCAATGACATGACCTTTGTCATGGACGCCGGATAAATCAAAGTCTCGGTATTTCGTCCCGCAATCAGCAGATGCTGATCCACATCCACTAATGCCACATAAGGGCTTCTCACCTCCGGTGCGGTAATCTCTACATAATCGGAACTTTTCTGTGGATAAGGATATGTTTCCTTCTCCGGCTCTGCCTTTACTTCCATACTGTCTGTATCTGTCTGTTCCATTGTTGTCTTTGCTTTCTTTTGTTTTTTTTCCGGTTCCTTATGATTTGTAACAATTCCGGCAATGATCAATATCGTCATCAAAAGCAATATTACACCACCGGCAATCCGGATCATAAGCTGTCTTTTTCTCCGTTTCCTCCAATCCCTGTTGTTTCGCCTGATTCTATGTCCACTCATTCATTCTTCCTCACTATACAGTTTCTCAACATCCTTAGGAAAAACTACGCTTTTATTGCAGTTTCTCCCGAAAGGGCATGTTAAGCATACCACGAATCCCCGAAAAATAAAAGCCATTTACCGAATTTTTATAGAAATATCTGTTTTTTCGCTTGCAAAGAGTCTGCAAATAAGATACTATAATAGTTGCAAATTATCGTTTATTTATAGGAGTGTATTATGAACCGTAAATTTTCCCGCAACAGCAAATATCATACAATTGCTTTGTACAGCATTGGCGTGATCGCAGTGAGTACAATCATCATACGGTTGATCATGCATTGGGAATCAACCGCAAAAATGATCGGCAATTTTATGTCCATGCTCTTTCCTTTTATCATGGGTTTTTTTATTGCCTATTTCTTAAACCCAGCCGTAAAGACTTTGAATCACAAGATTTTAAAACCGCTGTTTCGCGGAAAGGCTCCCGGGATCAGAAAAGCATTATCTATCCTGCTGAGTTATGTGATTATCATCAGTCTCATTGTCACGATCTTATTTTATATTATACCACAGATTGTGGAGTCTTTAAAACAGATCACAACCTTGATTGATTCCGCTCAATCCGGTTACACCAAACTTATGCAGAAACTTGGCGAATTGGAGAAGCATCATCCGGAATTGAATTTTGATACCATCAATAAGTCCTTAAATGAGATTCCGCCGCAGATTGTTGATTTTATTACAAATATGATCCCGACGCTGATTCCGACATTGTTTGATACCTCCGTATCTCTTATTTCCGGTTTCATCAATGGTTTGATCGCCATCATTGTTTCTGTCTATATGCTGACAGATAAGCATCAGCTGATCAACAACGGAAAACGCCTTGTATATGCTTTGCTCGGAGAACAAAAGGGCGACGATTTTCTGAAAACCGGAACGGAATGTAACCGTATTTTCAGTAATTTTATCATCGGAAAGCTGATCGATTCCCTGATTATCGGAATCCTCTGTTTTATCGGCATGACTATTATCAAGTTGCCTTACGCATTGATGATCAGTGTTTTCGTGGGAATTACGAATATGATTCCTTATTTCGGACCTTTTATCGGCGCAGTTCCGGGCATTGTGCTGCTGTTGTTTGTAGACTGGTCCTACGCTCTGATATTCGGTATCTGGATCCTGATCCTCCAGCAATTTGACGGATTATATCTTGGTCCCCGCATTCTCGGACAGAGTACCGGTCTTCGCCCGATCTGGATCATTTTCGCCATCACTGTCGGCGGATATGTAGGCGGCGTGCTTGGCATGTTTCTCGGTGTTCCGGTCACTGCGGTTATTGCCTTTTTGTTGGAACGTGCCATTACGAAACAACTTGGGAATAAAAAGATCTTCTTTTATACCGATCCTGACACCGGAATTTTAAACAGGCAGCTCAAATCCCTGCCTGCTGAAATTGTGCCGGTAAAAGAGACGGATGCAGAAGAAAAAGCAACGCCGGATAACGACTGAATTTCAGAATAAGCTCACGGATGTGCGTAATCGAACAAGAAAGAATTTATCGCATCCTACGCATAAAAAAGAGACTGTGAAACCCGGGATTTTTAATCCCATTCTTTCACAGCCTCTTTTTATTCTTATACAGAAAAATCAATGTTCTGTCCAAGTCCCGGCATCACAGATGCTTCCATCATCTTCACCATGCCTTCCCCCAGTTCTTCCACAGTCTCCATTGATTTGTCCAGGACGGCAACCCCGACATCATTCTGAAGCTCTGCCATATTCATCGCCGTGGATAAAGCAGCAATATCCATGCTATCCCTCCTCTCGTGTCTGTTAGTTATATGATCTTTCTCTATTGTATTATATCGACCGATCTGCCTCTTCACTATAGTTTTTTTCCTAAAAAATTTCCTGTCATGAGTATAATTTTTTGTAATTGTTTATTGTTAATCAGATATATTTATGCTATAATGTCATTGTTTATATCTTATTATATACACCCGATAATATGTGAAAGGAAGGATTATTATGATACATCATGTAATTTTGTGGAAATTAAAAGATTCTATTGAACAATCTGAAAAAAATACGATAAAAGCAAATATCAAGCATCACCTGGAAGCGTTAAACGGCGTGGTTCCGGGATTGCAATCTCTTCGCGTAATTACCGAGGGACTGCCTTCCTCTAACGCCGATGTGATGCTTGACAGCATTTTGGAGAGCGAGGAGGCTCTTGCCGGATACCAGACCCATCCGAAACATGTGGAAGCCGCAGGCACCTATGTAAGACCATATACGGAAATCCGGCTTTGTATGGATTATCGGGATTAATTCAAAAAGTTACTAACGGAAAGGAGGACGGCGCTCCGCCACCCCCCCCTCAAAAAAAGGGGCGAGTTTTTGCGCTCGAAAAAATATGAAATATTCCGATTTTAAGAAACGGCTTTCCGGCAAGTACTGCCGCAGATGCCTGAACCAAATGTATCATTTAGATCTTGACCGAAAAGATTGCATCTATCTGGACTATCAATTTCCCTGCCAAAATTGTCAGGCAATGAAAAATATTGTTTACGACATCCGCCCCACAAGCCGGTGGAAATTATTCTTTAAATAAAAAAGAGCCTTTTTATGGCTCTTTTTTTGTGAAGGCGACAAGCCGAAAAGCCCGATGCAAGCGGGCTTGCAAACCGGGCTTTGGGGATAAGCCTTCCACCATTATTTATAAATATGTCAAGAATTGTGACGCCAGCACTACCGCTACCAATGCGATCGGATAAGTTGCCGCATAGGCAGAAGCGACATTCGGTGTTCCCGTTACGCTAATCAATGCTCCGAGAGCAGGTGTACTTGTCATACCGCCGCAAAGCGATCCTAAGTTGTTAAACAGAGACAGCTTGATCACATTCTTTGCGATAAAGAATCCGATGATCAACGGAACGAGCGTCATCAACGCTCCCCATACAAAGAGGATCAGACCAAATTCTTTCAAGGTTGCCACAAATCCAGCACCGCCGTCCACACCGGCACCGATGAGGAATAAGACAAGACCAAGTTCCTGGAAGATACTTAATAATTTCTCATCTACCTTGAAACTTAATTTTCCGCAATGTCCGAAATGTCCGAGAAGCAAGCCCACGATCAGAGGACCGCCGGTAGTTCCGAGATTAAAAGAAGAACCTTTGCCCAGAGGAATATTGATGGAGCCTAAGATCAATCCAAGTACAATGGCAAGGGCAAATACGCCGAGACCGAATTTATCCATCTCGAACAGTCCATCCAGTTTTCTCTTGTTCTCATCGCTTCCTGCCAGCAACAATTCACGCTCTTTATCCATATCTGCATGCATCAGTTTCGGAATGATCTGAACAAACAATACCACGCCGATAACGCCAAAAGGATAGGCAACACCATGACCGATGGCGATCTGCTGGAATACATCAGCAGATACATTTCCCTCCAATGCGCCCTGTGCCGCTGCAAAAGCCGGCGTACTGGTAAGTGAACCCGAAAGCAGTCCCACGCCCATTGCTGCCGTCATATCCGGCGCAAATAAAATGATCAGTGCACAGGTACCGGCACCGGCAAGAATTATGATCAATCCCAGCATCACATAGGATTTTGCATTCTTCACAAGGTTCTTAAAGAAGGAAGGACCCGCGATCAGACCTACCGCCGTCACAAATAATACAAGTCCTAAGTTCTGAACCATTTTTAAATAAGTATCAACGCTCTTTTGCGTCGCAAGAGAGGTTGCCTTCTGTGTAGTTGCATCCGCTAATGCCTGTTCCTCCGCAGATGTTCCCTCTTGTGCAAGCATCTCCTCCGTCACTTTTTCCTGCGCGGATTTGATTGCATTCTCATTATATGAATTGATGGAATCAAACCAGACACCTTTGAAATGTCCAGCAAAAAGTGCAACGATAAAAATCGCAGCAGTTCCCAGACATACTCCCTTGATATTGATCTTGCCGATCAGGTAACCTACTACGACGATCAGGAACATAAAAAATAATGTCAAAGGCAATGCTTTCATATTATACAGATAGGTTCCCGCTACTTCCAGTAAATGAAACTGAAAATCCATTTTTTTACTCCTTTCGTTTTCTCTTATGGATTTCTTATAACCGCTCAAATCGAGCAGGAATTTCTTCCTGCCCGATCCAAACCTTGAACATTATAACACTTTCATTTTCAAATGTCACGCACAAATTTTATTTTCGTAACATTAATTCAGTTTCGTCACGCCTTCTCTGCGGTAATCCGGTAAGAGTTTCGGAGATACAAGATCTGTCTCGATTCCTTCCGCCTTTAACATCTGCTGGAATTCATCCACATGCTTTAATGTCAGATCTTTTACAGTCACTTCTTTACATTTCTTTGCTGCCTGCTGACCTGCATTACGGCCGAATACGATAATATCCAGAAGGGAATTACCCATCAGACGGTTTCTGCCATGGATTCCTCCCACAGCCTCACCTGCGACAAACAGGTTTTCCACATCTGACATTCCGTTTACGGAAATGCGGATTCCACCGTTCTGATAATGGAGTGTCGGATAAATAACGATCGGCACTTCTCTCATATCGATATCGTATCTGTTATACATTCTTAACATGCCCGGAAGTCTCTTCTCCAGTGTTCCCTTTCCGTGAAGCATATCGATCATCGGCGTATCAAGCCAGATACCGTCGGCTACCGGTGTATGAACACCAAGTCCTCTTTCCTTTGTCTCACGAATGATTCCGGAAGCAGCCACATCTCTGGTCTCCAGCGGATGCATAAATACTTCGCCTTCTCTGTTGATGAACATGGCGCCCATAGAACGTACTTTCTCGGTTACCAGCGCGCCATAGATCTGTGCCGGAAATGCAACGCCGGTCGGATGATATTGTAAGGTATCCTGATACAGCAGGCGTGCTCCCGCACGATATGCAAGCACAAGACCGTCGGCTGTTGCCCCGTAATGGTTTGATGTCGGAAATCCCTGATAATGCATACGTCCTGCACCACCTGTGGAGATGATGACTGTCTTTGCTTTCGCGATCAGGATTTCCTTAGTCTCCATATTCATCAATACCGCACCGGCTGCCTTGCCGTCTGTATCTTTGATCAATTCGATGGCTGCGGTAAAATCTACAACCGGGATTCCTCTGTTGAATACTTCATCACGAAGGACTCTCATGATCTCGGCTCCGGAATAATCCGCTGCGGCATGCATTCTCTTTCTGGAAGTACCGCCGCCATGGGTCGTGATCATATTTCCGTTTTCATCTTTATCAAAGAGAACTCCTAATTTATTCAGCCAGTATACTGCGGAAGGTCCGTCGCATACCAGTTTCTTTACAAGTTCCGGAACATTGGCAAAATGTCCGCCGCCCATAACATCGAGATAATGCTGTGCCGGGGAATCATTTTCCTTGTCTGCCGCCTGAATACCGCCCTCTGCCATCATAGTGTTTGCATCACCGATACGAAGTTTTGTGACGATCATGACGTTTGCGCCGCCTTCATGCGCCTCAATGGCAGCGGAAGCCCCGGCACCGCCGCCTCCGATTACAAGCACATCCACATCATAATCCGGATGGGACAGATCAAGATCCATATCCTTGATCCGGCTGTTGGCAAGAAGCATATCCGCCAACTCTTTCGGAGCTTTTTCTCCCTTGTTCGGACCGGCTTTGATCTCTACAAAACTTGAAGTATTGTAATCCGGATGAAATTTCTGCAACAGGGCATCTTTTTCATCTGCGGTCATACGCTTCGGCTCAAGACCTTTTAAACGTTTCTCCACACGCTCTGCTCTTCCGGCTTCTACCTTTTTCATGGAATCTAACATTTCCTGTGTATATGGTAAACTCATCTATTCGTCCTCCTTTATTTCTCAATTTCTCGTTTTTCATACATTTCTTTGATCTCTTCCAGAGGCTTTGCCATAATGTTGGCAACGAGTTCATCATACTCACCGTTTCCGATCGCAGCAACTCTGTCAGCAAGATGCTTTGCTTCCGGTTTGATGTATTTTCCGGTAAGTCGTCTCGCAAGTAATGCAACCTGCGGATGAGAGATTCCTGCAGGACAACGGGAAGAACATACGCCGCACATTACGCAGTCAAAGGATTCCTCAGCGCATTTCTCATACTCACCTCTCTGAGCATACGCAATATACTGCATAACATTTAACTGCTGCGTACATGCCTTTGTACAGGCATTACAGCCGACGCAGGCATATATTTCCGGATAAAGCTGCATCATGATCTGCTCGGTAGGTCTGATCTCCTCGATATTGTAAATTTTCTTCTCCAGCGGGAAGAACGGCAATGATGCAACATACATATTGTTCTGTACCTGTGTGGAGCAGGCAAGACAGCCGTGTAATTCGTTCTCGCCCTTGATTCTGTAGATTGTAGCACAGGCGCCGCAGAATCCGTTTCTGCAGCCGCATCCGCGAAGGAGCTGATATCCGGAATACTCAAATGCTTCCATGATCGTCAAGCTGGCCGGTACTTCATATT
>CADBTR010000154.1 GCA_902797675.1 uncultured Lachnospiraceae bacterium | reverse complement strand
TGTTTTTCCCTTCTTTGTTTTTCCCTTGATCTGCTGCTGTCCCGATCTGTTACCGTTCACAGCATTCATTCCTGTGCGCTCTATGTCAGGATATCCAAAAGCAATCCCTCGATCTCTCCTATTTTATTTAAGATCTCAATATTGTCCTGCTCATCTTTCATCAGTTCCTCAGCCAGTTTATCCAGATTTTCATCCACAAGTCTCACAATTCCGTATACCCGGTGTCTTCCCCGCTTATCCAGAAAATTTTCTCTGGTAAATTCATGAGAATGCGTCACTACTTCATTCAGCAGCTCCTTAACCAATTCCCGGTAACGACGCATATCCCGGATATCCTTTTTTTTGGATATCTTCTTTCCCTGCTCTGTGATCTGCGTCATCAGTCCGCCGATCTTCTGTTGAAGTTCCTCCTGCTTGATATTGCTGACCAGCATAAACTTAAAAGAATCATCCCGCTCCGCATGCGCTCTGTTTACTTCCGGATTTGGATTTGTAAGGATCTGCGAAATCCTCATATTATTAAAATTTCCGCTGTCCATAGGATCCCTCCTTCGTGACCTGTCTCCTCTGACGGCTACTTTTTACTTATAATGTAATCCTTAATTTCATCTATACACGCTCTGAGATTACGATTGTAAAATCTGATCCCGATCCCTGCCAGACTCATCTGTTCTTCGCCAAAATCCTTCTGATCGGCAAGAAATCTTCTGCATATCTCATCATATTTCGGCGCTTTCTGCTGCATTTCTCTCTTGATCGCACGCATCAGCCTGTCCCCGTCTTCCACCTCAATATAAATGGGAAGTACCTTATTTTTTCCAAAATAATCTCTCACTTTGACATACGATTCCAGAGTTCCGATCAATAAGAAATAATCTCCCTCTTCTGCCTGTCCGTCGTCTGCCGTAAAATAGATCCAGTCACCTGACATGGTATGATAGATTCTCTTTTCGATCACGATGCCTTTGCTTTCCATATCCTTCAGACCGGCTTCATCCGTAAAATGATATTCTCTGCCCTCCTGCTCCCCTTCCCGCATGGGTCTTGTCGTGTACCCCACCAGTGTGTGGAAATCCGGCAATTCTTTTTTTAATTCCGTATAAATCGTATCTTTTCCGCTTGCGCTTTTCCCCATAAGATAAAATATCTTTTTCATCATTCCTCCGTAATTTTTCCAAAATCCAACGGTTTCCAGTTCTCGCGGACTACTTTTATTCTCCTGCAATCTTCATCTTCCGTTCCCTGAACAGACAATCCCAATTCCTGCGCTCTGGCAACCTGACGAATGATTTCTTCCGTGATAATTTCTCCCGGAGCCAAAAGAGGAACTCCCGGAGGATAGATATAAATAAATTCCTCCGATATCTTCCCTTTTGCGCTTCGCAACTCTATCATATCATATTTTTCAAAATATGCATCCCTCATTTTTCTGCAAACGACAGCTTTTTTTACAGTTTCATAAATTCCGGCGGAAGAGGAATCTTCAATATTTGCAATTTCTGAAATCGCCCCCACCGGATTTCCGTCTTTTGCATAAATCTGACGATATTTTAATCCGATCCGGATTTCCTGATCCATATCGGAAAGCGCCAAAAATAAGCGATCCAGTCCCTCCGCAGTATCATTCACCGAAGTCATCGCGATCACATATCTCTCAGACGCCATCTCCATCTGCAAATGATATTTATTCCTCAATCGATCGTAAAGTTTTTTTCCGTCATAAAATTTATGATCCGGAACGATCACCAGCTTTGAACGGTCATAATCAAATATTTCCCCTTGTTTTTTTTCGTAAAATAAACGAAAATATCTCAACTCGCTGCATTTTTTTCTGAAGTGATCCAATCTCTCCACATATGTATCAAAAGGCAGTTTTCCTTTTTTCCACACATAATCCATGCAGCGATCGATGCTTTCCATTAAAACATAAGAGGGGCTGCTGCTTTGATAGATTCCCAGATATCTCTCCACTTCTCTAACATCAATAAGAGATTCCTTTCCCACATGGAGAATCGCAGTTTGCGTCAACGCCGGCAATGTTTTATGAAGACTCTGTATCACAAGATCCGCTCCGCGCTTTAAGGATGATTCCGGAAAATATTCATGCATCCCGAAATGCGCCCCATGCGCCTCATCCACGATTAAAGGTATTCCATATTTATGCGCTTCTTTTGCAAGTTCTCCGATATCCGACACCACCCCCTCATAGGTGGGAGACGTCACAAAAATTGCTCCTATTTCCTCCGGTTGTTCCGTTTCCACGATCGCTCTGCGCAATTCATTTACGGAAATTCCTCCGTAAATTCCCAATTCTCCGTCATAATGCGGATATAGATATTCCCCGTTGATATTTAATAAAAAAACGGCATTATAAGCTGCCTTATGACTGTTTCTTGCCAATAATAATGTCTTTTTTCCACCCATTGCAACGGAAATTCCGGTCAGAATTCCGCAGGTGCTTCCGTTTACCAGATAATAGCTTTTTTTTGAATCATAATATTGACTGATTTCTTCCAATCTCTTTTTTATTAGATCCTGAGGATGATGAAGATTGTCAAAACCGTCAATTTCCGTAATGTCATAAAAAAAGGGAGATATATGATCCGGTTGATCTTCAAATCCTCTCCTTTTATGCCCGGGCATATGAAAAGGATAATAGTCAGATTCTCTATAATCAATTAATTTTTCATATAAAGTTGTATATTTCTTTTTATCCGTTTCTTTCATAATCTGCCCCTGAAAAATTTTGATATATTTTTATTTTATCGTAACTATTCAGAACCCCAAACTCGAATTCCTGCTGAATAATTACATTTTATCATATTTTGTAAATAAAAAAAGTGCCCAGTTCCGGAATCGAACCAGAGACACGAGGATTTTCAGTCCTCTGCTCTACCAACTGAGCTAACTGGGCATTGAGTTGCGGG